>NZ_JBEUJO010000003.1:0-541117 GCF_043356435.1 Salmonella sp. SJTUF15591
CCGCAGTTCCAGGTGACGGTACCGACGGATGTCAACGTGGTGCGCCTGAGCATTGACGGCGGCAAAACGTGGTTTAACGCCACACAGAGCTCGACGTCGGGAGTCTGGGATTACACCTGGCTGGCTGATGTGGGAGAGGGGAAGCATACCCTGACAGTGGAGGCGACCGACAAGGCGGGAAACAAGGCAACACAGCAACTGGAGTTCACCATCGACACCCTACTGTCAGAGCCGACTATCGCTCTGGACAGCACGGACGACAGCGGAACAAAAGGCGATAACCTGACCAATGTGAATAAGCCGACGTTTATACTGGGCAATATTGACGCGGACGCACGGTATGTCACGGTTGAGGTACAGCATGGCGGCACGAAAGAGGTGCTGACGGCCACCAAAGGCGCGACCGGCATCTGGAGCGTGACACCGACCGGCACATGGGCAGATGGCGACTATACGCTGACGGTGAGGGTGGAGGATGATGCGGGGAACGTAAAATACTCAGCGCCGCTGACGGTCACGGTTGATACCCAAATCACCATTGATGATATTGAACTGGTTAATGACAGCGGTACTAAGGGCGACAATCTAACTAACGACGCCAATCCACATTTCCGCATCACGGTGCCAGGGGATGTCAACGAGGTCAGTCTGAGCATTGACGGCGGTGTAACCTGGGTTAAGGCGATGCAAAGCTCGAAGTCGGGCGTCTGGAATTATACCTGGCCAAAGACATTGGCAGATGATGACTACACGTTAACGGTGAAAGCGACTGATAACGCAGGCAATACGGTGACCAGGACGCTCGACTTCACTATTGATACCACGCTGTCGACGCCGGTTATCGTACTGGATAGTGCGGACGATACCGGTGTCCAGGGCGATAACATGACCAATCGCACCCAGCCGACATTTAACCTGCAACATATTGATGATGATGCCGTTCGCGTTACGGTCAGCGTGGAGCATGGCGGCGGCGTCACCACATTTGACGCGACTAAAGACGCAGGCGGATGGACCTTTACGCCGCCGACATCATGGGGGGCGGGCGATTATACCCTGAGTGTGTCAGTCGAAGATAAAGCGGGGAACACCAGCCATTCTGCATCGCTGAAGGTCACTGTCGATACCCAAATCGGCATCGACAATATTGAACTGGTTAACGACAGTGGTATCCCCAATGACAACCAGACCAACAACGTGCGCCCGCAGTTCCAGGTGACGGTACCGACGGATGTCAACGTGGTGCGCCTGAGCATTGACGGCGGCAAAACGTGGTTTAACGCCACACAGAGCTCGACGTCGGGAGTCTGGGATTACACCTGGCTGGCTGATGTGGGAGAGGGGAAGCATACCCTGACAGTGGAGGCGACCGACAAGGCGGGAAACAAGGCAACACAGCAACTGGAGTTCACCATCGACACCCTACTGTCAGAGCCGACTATCGCTCTGGACAGCACGGACGACAGCGGAACAAAAGGCGATAACCTGACCAATGTGAATAAGCCGACGTTTATACTGGGCAATATTGACGCGGACGCACGGTATGTCACGGTTGAGGTACAGCATGGCGGCACGAAAGAGGTGCTGACGGCCACCAAAGGCGCGACCGGCATCTGGAGCGTGACACCGACCGGTATGTGGGCGGATGGCGACTATACGCTGACGGTGAGGGTGGAGGATGATGCGGGGAACGTAAAATACTCAGCGCCGCTGACGGTCACGGTTGATACCCATATTGCCATTGATGATATTGAACTGGTTAATGATAACGGTATTCCCGGCGACAACCTGACCAATGACGTTCGTCCACACTTCCGCGTCACGGTGCCAGGGGATGTCAACGAGGTACGTCTGAGTATCGACGGCGGTAATACGTGGGTTCGTGCAACACAGGGCACGGCAGGGATCTGGGATTACACCTGGCCGAAAGATGTGACCGACGGGCTACATACCCTGACGGTAGAAGCGACCGATAAGGCGGGAAATAAGACGACGCAGACGCTCGATTTTACCATTGATACCCGGCTGTCAACGCCTACCATCACTATGGATAGCAGGGACGATACAGGCGCCATTGGCGATCATATTACGAGCGTCAAAACACCGGGCTTTACCATTGGCAATATTGACGCCGATGCGCACTCGGTCATTTTGCGGATCACGCAGGGCAGCAATAGCCAGGAAGTGAAACTGACCCAGGTCGGCGGTCAGTGGCGCTTTACGCCAGATGCTGACTGGGCGGACGGTAGCTATACGCTAACGGTAGAAGTCCAGGATAACGCGGGGAATGTCCGCCAGTCCACGCCGCTGATAGTGACGGTAGATACGCAAACCAGCATTACCGATATTACATTGGTCAATGATCATGGCGTGCCTGATGACAATCTAACTAACAGCACCCGTCCGCAGTTTGAGATCACGGTGCCGGCGGATGTGAATTCTGTGCAACTGAGCATTGATGGGGGCGCAAACTGGGTGAGCGCGGCGCAGGGTATCGAAGGCGTCTGGGGCTATACCTGGCCAACGGATATGGGCGATGGAAAACACACCCTTACCGTCATGGTCACCGACAGAGCGGGCAATACGGCGACGCAAACGCTTGAATTTTTCATCGACACCCGGTTGTCGACGCCGACCATTGCGCTGGATAGCACGGATGATACCGGTACGCCTGGCGATGATATGACCAATCGCACCCGACCGACCTTTATTCTGCAGAATATCGATTCGGATGTTATCAACGTTACAGTCAGCGTCACGCATAATGGAACGACAACCTCGTTTACCGCGACACAGGGGGCTGGAGGCTGGAGCTTTACACCGCCAGCGCCGTGGGGCGACGGTGATTATACGCTGACGGTGACAGTGGAGGATCGGGCGGGAAATACGCGTCCGTCTACGCCGCTGACGGTGACAGTGGATACGCAAATAGCCATTGATCATATTGAATTAGTCAACGATAGCGGCGTCCCTGGCGATAATGTGACAAAACATGTGCGTCCGCAGTTCCAGATCTCGGTACCGGATGATGTGGAAAAGGTTCTTCTGAGTATTGACGGCGGCACGACCTGGGTTACTGCAATCAAGAGTTCGACGGCTGGCATTTGGGATTACACCTGGCCGACGGATATGCCAGAGGGACAGCATACCCTGACCGTGGAAGTGACTGACGGTGCGGGTAATAAGATGACAGAGACGCTCAATTTCACTATCGACATCACGTTGTTAACGCCAACCATTGAGCTAGCGCCCGATCAGGATACCGGACAGAATAAGAACGATAATCTGACCAGCGTCACTCAGCCGGTATTTGTGTTGGGGAGTATCGATAAAGATGTTCGACACGTGGAATTGAGTATTGAGCATAACGGCACGTTTAAAACGGTGGTACTCACCGAATCAGCCGACGGCTGGCGCTATCGACCGGATGCTGCTTTGGCGGACGGTAGCTACACATTCACCGTGACGGTAACAGATGTGGCAGGCAACCAGCAAACATCCGCGCCTTTAAAGGTGACGATAGACGGTACGTTGACTACGCCGGTGATTGAACTGGCAGCTGGCGAAGATAGCGGTACTGTTGGCGATCGCCTCACCAATCACGATCGGCCTGTGTTCGACATACGCCAGGTTGATTCTGACGTTACGCGCGTGATGGTCAAAGTAACTTACAACGGTAAAACGCACGAGGAAGCGGCGGTATTCACCAATGGTCAATGGCGCTTTACGCCTTCTGCGAGCTGGGCTGATGGCTCATATCAGTTAGCCGTTGTGGTGGAAGATCTGGCGGGGAATGTAAAAGAATCTGCGCCGTTAGAGGTGCGTATTGATACCACGACAACCATTAACAATATCGTATTGCTTAATGATACTGGCGTGCAGAATGATCAATTAACGAATGTTGCCAAACCGTCATTCAGAATTGACGTTCCCGGTGATGTCATCCAGGTACGCGTAACCCTGGATGGTGGCGCTAACTGGAATGTGATACGCAAAAATGCCGACGGACAGTGGATTTTTGACAGCCCGAATACTCTGGTTGACGGCACATATACCCTTCGCGTAGAGGCCACGGATCAGGCAGGTAATATTGCGAATAAAGATTTAGTATTTAATATCGATACTAATATACAGGTTCCGACTATTGCTTTAGACGCAGGACAAGATACCGGAGCGAATACCGCCGATAATATCACTAATATTTCACGACCCACCTTTACGATTGGTAATGTTGACCCCGATGTTATCAAAGTCGTGGTGACGATTGATGGTCATGATTATAACGCGACTAAGGTTGGGGCTGGTTGGCAATTTACACCAGGCAATGCCATTCCGGATGGTTCTTATAATATTACCGTTACGGTTGAAGATAAGGCCGGAAATACCGCGACATCGAAACCATTACCTGTTGTGATAGATACAACGGCTGAAATTGAAAGCGTCACGTTGGTTACAGATAGCGGTGATAGCGATGTAGATAACATTACCAAAGTCGACAAGCCGCAGTTTAGTATTGTTACCGCTGATGATATTACCCATGTGCGCGTTAAAATCGATAACGCCGCTAATTGGATTGAACTCACAAAAGGAGGGGATGGTCGCTGGATATTTAATGTCGGTTCGGCATTACCTGATGGGCAACACACTCTCTTGGTTGATGTGACTGATATCGCCGGCAACGTTGCGCAAGAAACGCTGCAGTTTACGATTGATACGACTCTGCGAGAGCCGACAATTGTACTCGATCCCACCCATGATACTGGTGATGATGCTAATGATAATCTTACCAGGATTAACAAACCGGTGTTTATTATCGGTAATGTCGATAATGATGTATCACATATTGTGATTCATATTGATGGTCGGGATTACACCATTGAAAACACAGGGGGGAATTTAACCTTTACGCCGGAACAACCGCTGTCTGACGGTCAGCATACGATCTCTGTTACCGTAACGGATATTGCTGGCAATACCAAAACATCGGCCGAACTGCAGATTGAAATCGACACGCAGGTTCAGATTGACAGTGTTACGTTAACAACAGATAGCGGCGTCAACGATCACGATAATGTCACCAATGCTACCCGTCCCTCTTTTGAAATTGCAACGCCTGATGATGTGACATCGGTGCTGGTTTCTTTCGATGGCGTAAACTGGACGCCTGTCAGTAAAAATGCGGCCGGGCAGTGGCAATTTACTGCAGGTAGCGCATTGTCTGATGGTCATTATACTCTCCATGTCCAGGCGACGGATCGGGCAGGGAATACGGCAAATTCCACGCTGGGCTTCACCGTGGATACGCAGATTGACGGCCTGAGCGTCGTGATGCTGGACGACGCCGGAAAGGATTCTACGGATGGTATTACGAATATTACCTCTCCACGTTTTGAAATTTCAGCCAGAGAACCGCTGCAGAGCGTGACGGTAATTTTAAACGGGAAATCCAGCACACTGACTCAGGGGGCTGGTAATAAATGGCTATTTACCCCTGATACACCGTTAGTGGATGGAACTTACAAAATAGAAATAGTGGCTGAAGATATCGCAGGTAATAAAATTAGCAAAGAGGTATCATTCACAATAGACACTATTGTTTCTGATCCCAGTATTGATTTGCTGGATGCGGATGATACTGGCGAAAGCGCTGTTGATAATATTACGAGTGTCACTAAACCACGTTTCGTTATTGGCAATGTACCCGCCGATATTGATACTGTGGTAATCAGAATTAACGGCGTTTCTTATCCGGTTACGGCAAATGGCAATAACCTCTGGGAATTTCAGGTTCCCGTTGCGTTAAACGATGGCGTATACGAAGCCGTTGTTGTCTTCAGAGATATTGCCGGAAATACTTCTGAAACTAAGCTGCCCTTTACCATTGATACCACGACAAGCGTCAGTGTCAGAATGGAGCCAGCGTCTGATACCGGCAGCTCCAATAGCGATAACCTTACGAATAAGCAAAATCCCAAATTCGAAGGTACTGCGGAGCCTAATGCGAAACTGGTGATTACCATTGTTGACGATAAGTCAGGTCGGGAGGTTCTAAAACACACGATTACGGTTGGCGCCGATGGCAACTGGAGTGTGACGCCGAATATACTGCCGGATGGCATGTATACCATCAACGTCGTCGCAACAGATGTCGCGGGAAATACTGCGCAAACGCAGGAAAGATTCACTATCGATACGGTTACGATCGATCCCACCATTCGCCTTTCGGATCCATCTATTGATGATCAGCATGAAGCAACCAGCCTACGTCCTGAGTTCAAAGGGCTCGCCGAAGCGTTCTCGACGATTATGATTCAGTGGGATGGGAAAGTGGTCGGCTCGGCAAACGCCAATGCGAATGGCGAATGGAGTTGGACGCCGCCATCAGTATTAGCGCCAGGCTCCTATGTTGTGAGCATTGTTGCCAAAGATAAAGCGGGTAATGAATCGTCGCAGGTCGACTTTCCTGTAGTAATACCGGTTATTGATGTCACGCCTCCAACCATAAAGCTCAGCGAGGAGAGCGATAGTGGTGCCTTAGGAGACTTTACCACGAATAATAAAACGCCGACCCTGGTTGGGAACACGTTACCTAATGCGATTGTGAGTATTTATGTGGATGGCGTGAAGGTCGGCGAGGCGACAGCGGATACAGCGGGTCGATATACTTTCCAGTTATCGGAAATGAAAGATGGCCATTATGTCGTCCAGGTGGGTATCGTCAACCCTCGCGATAATAGCGAACTGCGTTCCACCGCCGTTGATGTCACTATCGATACCGAGGTTGCTGAACTGGTATGGAATATATCTGGAATGCATGAGGGCGGATATATCAATACGGTGACGCCGGAGATTGGCGGTACCAGTGAGCCAAACAGCAAAATCACTATCTTTGTGAATGGCGTTGAAAAAGCGATTGCTTATACGACAGGCGCAGGACACTGGGGCGTAGTATTACCCGCTTTGGGTAATGACGGTAATTATGAATTAACGTTTAAAGTTGAAGACGTTGCCGGCAATATCAGAGAGTTTGGTCCGCAGAATGTAATACTGGATACAGTAATTTCGCCGTTAACCGTGGTATTACGCGAAGCTGATGACAGTGGCAAAGTTGGCGACTGGATCACCAATAAATCTCATGTCACCATCGATGGTACTGCCGAAGCCGGAAGTACTTTAACCATCAGGAATCCGCAGGGGGTGGTTATTGCTACCCTGGTGGTAGGCAATGATGGTCGATGGAGCGCAGAATTAGATCTGCGTGAAGGTAGTAATGCCTTTGTCGTGGTATCGGAAGATAAAGCGGGCAACAGTCAACAAAAAGATATTCTGATAGAACATGATACGCAGATTGAAATCAGCGATATTTCATTAAGTCGGGATACTAATAGCGGTGATAAATATGATCTGATTACCAATAATAAGTCTCCGGTACTGGTTGCCATGACCGATCCCGGCGCGACGGTACAGGTTTATATTAATGGTGTGTTACAAGGCACAGTAGAGGCGAGTTCGTCAGGTAATATTAGCTATACCATGCCGGCAAATAGCGCCGACGGCGAGTATCAGGTGCAATTTGTTGCTACGGATACTGCTGGTAACCGGGTTGAGTCTGCGATTACAACCGTGACAATCGATTCTAAAATTGCTGTCTTTGACATTGATGAAGATTCATTACCGGTCCTCTCTAATAACCGGGCGTTGTCAGTCTCAGGTGTCGGGGAGGCTGGTTCTCAGGTCAGCATCTTTGTCGATGGTAAATTAGTCAACGTTGTTATGGTTGAGGCTGATGGCACATGGCGCGCGCCGATACTGCTGCAAGATGATGGTAAGTTTAATATTCATTTCAGCATTACTGACGTTGCTGGCAACACTGAAGTGAGCAAGGATTATAGCGTGGATGTCGATTCATCAACCGCCTTCCCAACGCTCAACCTTGAAGATGCGAGCAACTCTGGTTCACTTGACGATCTGATTACTAGTCACAACAAGCCTGTGTTAGTTGGCACCGCAGAAGCGGGAGCCACAATCCATATTTATGTGGATGAAAAGATCGTGGCAAATGTGCTTGTGCTTGAAGATGGAACCTGGTCCTATCAGTTTGATAATGCGTTAAAAGATGGTGAATATTCTATCCGAGTGGTTGCCGAAGACCCGGCAGGTAATACGGCAGAATCGCCTCGCTTACTCGTCACGATAGATACCAGTACGTTTATCGATAATCCTGTTATGATGGCAGGTTCTGATAACGGTATTTTCAGTAATGATAGTATAACGAGTCAAACCCGGCCTGCGTTTAGTATTTATGGAGAAATGAACCAGAGTGTTCAGATTTTCATTGATGGGGTGTTAGTCGATACGATCACGGTGACGGACAGAAATCAAGTTTATCGACCTGAGTCACCGTTGGGCGATGGTTCCCATAGCATTTATTATGTTATCACCGATAAAGCAGGCAACACGGCTACCTCGAAAACGCTAAACTTTACTATCGATACCTTTAATACGACGCCTGTCGCCATTGATTCTATCGGCGGACAAACGTTAGCAGAGATGACCGGTAGTGATGGCAAAATATATATAACGGACACGACACGTAACTTATTGTTTAGTGGCAGTGCCGAGCCCAATAGTAAAATAGAAATCATCATTAATGGCTTAAATGTGGGGGAAGTTTGGGTTAATGACAAAGGCCACTGGCAGATGCCGGTGAACCCGCTTTATTTCACAGAAGGCCAGCTGGATATCACTGTTAAATCTACGGACCGTGCTGGTAACGTCAATCAGGAAAAGTATTCCATTTGGGTCGATACGCATATCCAGGTATTTACCAGCGAGCTTGATGACAATAAATCATCATCGAAAACGGACTGGTGGAGTAATAGCTCCACTATTACCATGAGAGGTATGGGGGAAATTGGCGCTACGGTATCATTAATCGTGGCAGGGGTCACGCTGGCAACCGCTGTCGTTGCGGCTAATGGGCAGTGGGAGTTATCGACCGATCAGCTTCCGGAAGGGAAATACGATATCACGTTGAGTATTGAGGATAACGCAGGCAACCGTAAGGAAGAGGTACATGAAATATTTATTGATCGAACGCCGCCAAACGCTCCGGTCGTAACGTATTCAGATATTGTCAACGATCTAATTATTATGCAGGGGACGGCGGAAGCCAAATCTCAGCTAATAATAACCGATAGTAATGGGAATACTTATACGTTAACCGTTCCTGATAATGGTAAATGGAGTATGGCGATCCCGTATCCATCGGAAGGGAAGTTTACCATTACGAGTGTGGATGCGATTGGTAACCGGAGTGATGATGTCCCTCTCGATATCATGAAAGAGACTCCTGTTATTTCATTATCTCCAGACTCAGACAGTGGTACGGCGGGCGATAATATTACGCGAGATAATCAGCCTACCTTTATTATCGGGAATCTGGAAAGCGATGTTGTGGTCGTTCAGGTCGATATCAATGGGACCGTATATAATGCTGAAAAAAATGCCGATGGCGTTTGGTTCTTTACGCCAGGTACACCGTTAGCTGATGGTTCCTACACGATATCGGTAATCGCAAGCGATGCCGCGGGTAATCAGAAAAACTCGTTACCCATTACCGTTACGATCGACAGTACGCTGACCGTGCCGGAGATTGCGCTGGCAGCAGGTGAAGACAATGGCGCTTCAGACAGCGATAACGTGACGAATCACAATCACACCCAGCCTAAGTTCACGCTGCAGCATATTGATGCTGATGTGACCGGGGTGACTGTAAACGTGACGCATAATGGCGTGACAGACATCTATCAGGCGACGCAAGGCGCGGATGGCTGGACCTTCACGCCGCCAGCCGCCTGGAATGATGGTACTTACACGCTGAGCGTGACGGTGGTGGATCGCGCGGGGAATTCACTGCAATCTGCTTCGCTGGAGGTGACGGTTGACTCAACGGTGACGGTAACAGCGGATAGCCAGCATGACGATGCGATCGATGACGCCACGGCAACAGCGGTTACTCCACCGGTGTCTGAAACAGTGAATGCCGAAAGCGCTACGCATCTCCGTACAGTGCCGTCTGCGGCGGAAGAAAGCGTGGTGAAGGAGACAGCCTATAGTATTACATTGTTAAACGCTGACTCTGGGGATGAAATAGATCGTTCAATTAGTCAGACACCTTCTTTTGAAATATCAGTACCTGAGAATATTGTTAATGTCAGTGTTATGTTTGAAGGAGAAGAGTTTACTCTGCCGATAACTAACCAGAAAGCAATATTCGAAGTTCCGCTATCTTTGGAAGATGGTGAATATACTATGGACGTGAAATTCATTGATAAGGACGATGATTTCCTGATTAAGGAAAAAACATTCTCAGTCGATCACTCCTCGGCGGATATTGTGAACGCAATGAATGCAAGAGGAAAGACCGAGGACGATATTAATGATTCCCCTTCCACGAGTTCTGTAGGGCACAACAATAACGGCGCTATTGATGTTTTCGCCGTTAATGAAGTTACGCTACCTGTAGATAATCAAGAAGAACACGCATAATAACGGAGACCCCTCACCTTTGGGTGAGGGGGTTTACTTATGGATAAAAAACTAGAACCTTATTATTTAAGTGCGGAAACGGCATTATCTATAGTGTCTAAAAAATTCAACATAAAAATTGACATCAAAGAGGATGATATAAATTTAAGATTTAAAAAATACGACAGAAATAACACTGATGACTCTATACAAATGAAGAATTTCTTTTTGTCGTTAGGGCTTTCTCTACAGGATATATTATTTAATAATGGTGAGGATTTACTAAATGAGCCTATGCCGATTTTACTATTAACACCAGAAATGAAGTGGATGGTGTGTGTGAGTGGCGGGCAAAAAATAAAGTTGGTAAACGCGCGCGGTGAACTCTGTTATGTTGAAATTGAAGATGAATATTTAAAAGAGTTATCTGCATTTAGTATACTACCTTTAAATAAAGTTGTTGATAGTATAAGAGTAAAAAATATCATAAAAAACTCTTTATCGATGAACAAGATTTTTTATACTAAATACTTCTTTTCATCTCTTTTTATGGCAATTTTTGCGTTAACTATTCCAGTATTTAGTAATCTGTTCTATGATAAGCTTGTTCCAAGTGCTTCGGTTTCATCTTTATTTGGCGTGGCTATAATTGTTGCTGTATTTATTGTTTTTGAGTTTATCCTTCGTACTTCGAAAGATATTTATCAGTCTATCACAGCAAGGCAGGATGACGTCGATATTGATATCGCATTTCTTGAAGCGGTCCTGTATAGTAAAAAGAAAAATGGCAGATCCATGTCATCAGCATTTGTGCTATGGAATGAGTTTCAGAAAATTAAACCCGTTTTATTAAACTCGATCTTTCAACGTATAGCCGATATTCCAATATTTATTATATTTCTCATTGTTATATATGTAAATTTAGGTCTGGTCGTTATTGTCCCTGTTGCCATGTTTATCGTCTCTATTATTATTTCCCTCGTTAACCACCATTATACTAATGAGTTAATGAACAAACAAAAAGAAGGACAGAAGAACAGGAATATCTTCATCTCAGAGGTTTTCTTATCTATTAAAATGATCCATACCTTAAATAATCAAGGTTTACTTTTTGATTGGGTCAACACATCAAATGAACAGTCGTATCTTAACCTGAAGATAAGGAAATTAAATCTTATCTATCAATCTATATTGGGGAGTATGTCATCTATTACCCAAATAACTATTATGGTAATAGCCTTTTTTATGGTAATCAAGGGTGATGTTACTACTGGCGCAATTGTTTCATCTGTCATTGTCTCTGGTCGTATTTCCGGGATCATTTCGAATTTTTCTTCTACATTAATCTCTATTTTATCAGCAGAAAAAACCGGTAAGGATCTGCTTTCTTTTTTTGATGAAGATCAGGCAGAAAAAACACCGGCATTACAGTCTATATCAAAGTGCAATGGCGATATCTCTATTCGGGGTGTGAGTTATCAGTATGACGCTCAATCTCCGCTGATTATTAACCGACTGTCTATAGACATACCTGCGGGGCAGCGTGTCGCAGTGATAGGCGAATGCGGTGCAGGAAAAAGCTCATTACTGGGAATGCTATCTGGCTACCTTTCGCCAACAGACGGCGCCATCTTATATGATGGATATAACTTAGGGCATTTATCGCAGAACTTTTTTTCTCAGCATTTAAGCGTGGTGACGACACATGATGTTTTATTCACCGGAACCATTGAAAGTAATTTCGCGTTAAAACCGCAAAACGACAGGGGCCGGGTACTCAAGGCGCTTCATCTGGCGAACTGTGGTTTTATCTTGCAACATCCTATGGGGCTGAAGTTTCCGGTGAATTTTATGGCTAAAAACCTGTCATCCGGACAGCAGCAGCAGTTATTATTAGCACGTAGTCTGAGCAGTAACGCCAGCGTCTTTTTATGGGATGAACCAACATCAAATCTGGATGAGAATACCGAGAAGCAAATTTTTGATAACTTAGATGAGTTTATTCATGGGAAAACGTTGATCATGGTGACGCATCGTCGATATCTGATAAAGTATTTTGACCGGGTCCTGGTAATGAAAGGTGGAAAAATAATCCGTGATTGTTCTCCGGATAAATTATTAATGTAAAATAAGCAGCGCTTGTCGCTGTTATCAGGTGGTACTGCTTAATAAAAAAGACCCGTTGCACAAACGGGTCTTTTTTGTCATTTAACGAGTCGGCAACGTCTTCAATAAGTTTAGCTCGATTCTGTTAGGGCTATTCCACTTGCCATTTTTGGATAACCACACCTGGCGGCCCTCATCAACGGCAATGCGAGGGACGTGATGGTTCGCAAGGCTGCCCCTGGCGCGCGGTTCCGCGTTGAGATAACCGGTGGGCGGCTTCAGCGGCAGCGATAGCCTATCAGGTCAGCACCATCGGCCATTCTGGCGGGGTCTGGCTCATCGTTTCGACCATTACGGCTTCAATGTTATGCCAGATCGCAGCGAGATCCATCATGGTAATACCGAGTAAACCGGTGGCAAACCAGCAGGCGGATACCACGCCCAGACCGCTACTGATCACCGCCAGACCAATATAATCTGATTTACGGAAACGGATATTGAGCGTGCTGGCTAAAAACATGAGCACGGCGCTCAGCAGTTGCCAGCGGAGAAGAACGACACCAGTGGTTATGGCAGCCATGAAACATTTCCTCTGAATAGACCTTTGTCCAGGACAGCACGGCGTTGTTCCCGGGAAACGTGGGACATTCTGGCTATCAACGGACGTCACATCAACATCGAATGAAACATTGTTTCTATTTCATTGTTTTTGTGAACTATATCACAAAAACCAGCTTGTTCGCCAGATCGGCAATGTATTTTTTGTGCGTTTTATAACCGTATTTTTTGTGTGACTTCTACGCGTCCGTAGAGAAACTGCCGGAAAGCAAAGATGTATTATTACTACTCTTTTATTTTTTTCGTGAAATTCAGACCTGATAAAAATATCAAGTTATTTATCAAAAGAAAGGAGTAAAGATGTATACCCCATCGTTTACTTAGGTATAAATCTGATATTATCAAAAATATTTAGCGTCCTGCCTGGTATGCGAAAGAGATTGCGCGTAGTTATTAATGGTAAATGTTGATCGGTAAAAGTCTGTTGCTAATATTGATAAATTCATGCACCGTAAACCTCCGTTTGGTTCATGTCTTATTTTGCCAACAATAGTCACAAATAATGCAGGGAAATAGGCTGAAAATGAGTCAAAGCACACGACGCAAGGTGTTGAGATTTCTCGGAACGATCATTGTGGTGTTACTTCCTGTATTGCTGGCGATCTGGTTTGCTCATATCCGGGCAGTCTCTGAAACCAGAAATCAGTTACATTCATTTGCGCAGTTGGTATTAGATAAAACGGAGCGGGTTATCCTGCAAGCAGATTTAGCCCGCGATGCCGCTGAACAATATCAGGGGCAAGCCTGTACGCCAGCCCATCAACAGCGAATGCTGAATATTATCCGCGGTCGTTTGTACATTAATGAGTTGATTTATGCTAAGGGCCAGCGTTTTCTATGCTCTACGGTTATGACGCCAACAAGTCCTTATTTTATTCCCCGCGCTGACTATAAACGAAAGCCTGACATCGCTATTTATTACTATCGTGATACGCCTTTTTTCAACGGTTATAAAATGACATATATGCAGCGGGGAAACTATGTCGCGGTTATCAATCCCTTATCTTATAGCGAGGTGATGTCAGACGATCCGGCGTTGGCCTGGGGAATGTATGATACGGTGACCAACACCTTTTTCTCCCTGAGTGAACAGGCGCAGGCTGATCAGCTATTACCTTTGGTACGACGGAGTGAACCTGTGTTCCAACAGGGTGAGCGTTTTTATACTCTGGTTAAATCAGCAAAACGACCGGTTGCCGCGATTGTTTCAACCTCAAAGCAACGCTTTTACCAGAACCTCTTTCATCAGCTTACGTTAACGCTACCGTTAGGGATCATCTGTAGCATTATCATCTTATTTATGTGGTCACGATCCCGGCAGGCATATTACTCACCGCGTCGATTGCTGCAACGGGCCATTACCAGGCACCAGCTTTGCCTTCATTATCAGCCGATCATTGATATCCGAAACGGGACATGTGTAGGTGCCGAAGCGCTATTGCGTTGGCCGGGCTATCACGGTCCGGTGATGAGCCCGTGCGAATTTATTCCGCTGGCGGAAAAAGAGGGGATGATTGAGCAGATCACCGATTATGTCGTCGAAGAGGTATTTAATGATTTAGGTGGTTTTCTGGCCTCGCACCCGCATCTTTATGTCTCTATCAATCTCTCTGCCGCCGATTTTCTCTCTTCCCGACTAATTGTGATGATTCATGAAAAAACGCGTCAGCATTCAGTGCTTGCGCAACAGATAAAGGTTGAAGTGACCGAGCGCGGATTTATTGATGTGCCTAAAATGACGCCGATTATTCAGGCGTTTCGCCAGGCGGGATACGAGGTGGCAATTGATGACTTTGGTACCGGCTATTCGAACTTGCATAACCTGTACTCATTAAATGTCGACCTTTTAAAAATTGATAAATCTTTTGTCGACACGCTAACCACTAATAGCGCCAGCCATTTGATTGTGGAACATATTATTGAAATGGCGCAAAGTTTGCGGCTAAAAATCATTGCTGAGGGGGTTGAAACGGCTGAACAGGTTAGCTGGTTGCTAAAACGCGGCGTTCAGTATTGTCAGGGATGGCACTTTGCGAAGGCGTTACCACCGCAGGAATTCATCTCCTGGCTACAACAAACGCCCGCGCCTCTGACGATACGCGGGCAGACGCCTTACAGGCGGTGACGGTAATCGCTGGGAGTGCGATCGAACT
Organism: Salmonella sp. SJTUF15591; assembly: GCF_043356435.1. Lineage (NCBI taxonomy): Bacteria > Pseudomonadati > Pseudomonadota > Gammaproteobacteria > Enterobacterales > Enterobacteriaceae > Salmonella > Salmonella sp. SJTUF15591. Next base: position 15,408 of record NZ_JBEUJO010000003.1, read on the forward strand.
CGCGGCGGAATACACGCGAGAAGGTTTGCTGCGATACATAGCCCAGGTCCATCGCGATATCAAAAATCGGGCGCTCGGTCGTTCGTAGCTCAACAGCCGCCAACAGGAGACGGCGCTGGCGAATATACTCGCCTAATGTTTGATGCGTTACCGTACGAAACATCCGCTGCAAATACCACTTGGAGTAGCCCGATTTTTTTGCCACCACATCAATGTTTAGCGGTTGGTCGATATGTTCATCAATCCATTCGATAAGGGTCTGAATTATCTGCTGATGCGACATATTGTTGCCTCTTAAACAGTATTCGATTCGTCGTTTTGTCTGCGGGCGAGTATAATTCCTCAAGTTAACTTGAGGTAAAGCGATTTATGGAAAAAAAATCTCCCCGTTTAAAAGCCTTACTGACGCCGGGGGAAGTTGCGAAACGTAGCGGTGTTGCTGTGTCCGCCCTGCACTTCTATGAAAGCAAAGGGCTAATTACCAGTATCCGTAATAGCGGTAACCAACGGCGATATAAGCGTGACGTGTTGCGTTATGTCGCGATTATCAAGATCGCCCAGCGTATCGGCATCCCGCTGGCAACTATCGGCGACGCGTTTGGTATCTTGCCGGAAGGACATACGTTAAGCGCGAAAGAGTGGAAGCAGCTCTCCTCGCAGTGGCGCGAAGAGTTAGACCGACGTATTCATACGCTGGTGGCGTTGCGCGATGAGCTGGACGGTTGTATCGGCTGCGGCTGTTTATCGCGTAGCGACTGTCCGCTGCGAAATCCAGGCGACAGGCTTGGCGAACACGGGACGGGCGCCCGGCTACTTGAAGATGATTAACATGCACTCGGCCATCGGGCTGAGTTCACCTAAAACTAAAGCGCCGCTAAGGGCGCTTTAGTTTGTTTCCGGTCTTTGTCTTTCGCTCTATCCCGCTGATTACAGGAGGGTTTCCCCCGGCGTCAACACCCCTCATATCGAGCACGTGGTGGAGGTTCCGGTTTGTGTTGATACTGTAAGTGTAAGCGACGACGCCCTGTTCGCCAGCGAAATGCTGATTTTTTAGCCGAAATTTTTACGGCAACTGCCATAATTTTCTATAGTTAGTTGGCATACCTTACAGGAGACAGCCATGCTGACGGTGCACCATTTAAATCAGTCTCGTTCGCAGCGCATCCTCTGGGCGCTGGAAGAGCTGGCGTTGCCTTACCGGATTGTGCGTTACCAGCGTGAAAAGACCATGCTGGCGCCGCCGGCATTGAAAAAAGTGCATCCGCTGGGCAAGTCTCCGGTTATCGAAGATCACGGTATGGTTATTGCGGAATCGGGCGCCATCCTGGAATATTTGCAGGACACTTACGACAGTATCGGACGCTTTAAACCTGCGGATGCGCAGGGGAAACAACACTATCGATTCTGGCTACATTATGCTGAAGGTTCGCTCATGCCCTTGCTATTGATGAGACTGCTCTTTACCTCTCTGGGTAAACCGCCGGTACCATTGGGCCTGCGAACGTTGGGCGGCGTTATCGGTAAGGGCGCGCAAAAAGCGTACCTCAATCCGCAACTGGAAACCCATGCGCGCTTTATTGACGGGCATCTGGCAAATCACCCCTGGTTTGCCGGAGAGCAGTTAAGTATGGCGGATATCCAGATGAGCTTCCCGCTATTTGCGCTGCTTGCCCGAGGTGGAATCGCTCATCTCGACCATATCAACGCATGGAAAGCGCGGGTAGAAATGCGTCCAGCCTGGCAGCGAGCGATTCAGCAGGGCGGTCCGTTTACCATTCCCGGCGGATAATGGCGTTTTTGTGAGCAGATTGCGCAACGTATTTGCTAACAGCGATGCGAAAAATTGTTGCTGGATTGCGCAGGGACGATAACGTTTGCGCATCGTCTGGCGATTTATTGAGCATACTAAGCAGAAAAGCATAAAAAGCGGCAAAGTTCAGTTGAAAAAGCGTTGATGATCGCTGGATAATCGTTTGCTTTTTTTTGCCACCCGTTTTGTATACGTGGAGCTAAACGTTTGCTTTTTTGCGGCGCCCCGGTTGTCGTAAATGTAGCACAAGGAGATAACGTTGCGCTGTTAGTGGATTACCTCCCACGTATACCGACGAATAATAAATTCTCAGGGGATGTTTTCTATGTCTACGCCTTCAGCGCGTACCGGCGGTTCACTCGACGCCTGGTTTAAAATTTCACAACGCGGGAGCACCGTTCGCCAGGAAGTCGTTGCTGGCTTAACCACGTTTCTCGCGATGGTTTACTCCGTCATCGTAGTGCCAGGGATGCTGGGTAAAGCCGGGTTCCCGCCTGCCGCCGTCTTTGTAGCGACCTGCCTGGTCGCAGGCGTCGGCTCTATTGTTATGGGGCTATGGGCGAATCTGCCGCTGGCTATCGGTTGTGCTATCTCGTTGACGGCGTTTACCGCGTTTAGCCTGGTCCTGGGGCAGCATATTAGCGTCCCGGTCGCGCTTGGCGCCGTATTCCTGATGGGCGTACTGTTTACCGTTATCTCCGCCACCGGCATTCGTAGCTGGATTTTGCGTAACTTGCCGCAGGGCGTGGCCCACGGAACCGGTATCGGTATTGGCCTGTTTTTGTTGCTGATTGCCGCCAACGGCGTCGGCCTGGTCATTAAAAACCCGCTGGATGGCCTGCCGGTCGCGCTGGGCGATTTCGACACCTTCCCGGTGATTATGTCGCTTGTGGGGCTGGCTGTTATTCTCGGTCTGGAAAAGCTGAAAGTCCCCGGCGGCATTCTGTTGACCATTATTGGCATTTCTATTGTGGGTTTGCTCTTCGATCCTAACGTCCATTTTTCCGGCATTTTCGCCATGCCTTCGTTGAGCGATGAAAACGGCAACTCACTGATCGGCAGCCTGGATATTATGGGCGCGTTAAACCCTGTCGTTCTGCCAAGCGTACTGGCGCTGGTGATGACGGCGGTGTTTGATGCGACCGGAACGATCCGTGCGGTCGCAGGGCAGGCTAATCTGCTGGACAAAGACGGACAAATTATCGATGGCGGCAAAGCGCTAACCACCGACTCCCTGAGTAGCGTTTTCTCCGGCCTGGTCGGGGCAGCGCCAGCCGCGGTGTATATCGAGTCTGCGGCCGGTACGGCGGCGGGCGGTAAAACGGGCCTGACGGCGATTACCGTGGGCGTGCTGTTTTTGCTGATCCTGTTTCTTTCGCCGCTCTCTTATCTCGTTCCCGTCTACGCAACCGCCCCGGCGCTCATGTATGTCGGTCTGCTGATGCTGAGTAACGTGGCGAAAATCGATTTTGCTGATTTCGTCGATGCGATGGCGGGGCTGGTAACGGCTGTATTTATTGTACTGACCTGTAACATTGTCACCGGGATTATGATCGGCTTTGCCACGCTGGTCGTCGGGCGTCTGGTTTCCGGCGAATGGCGTAAGCTGAATATCGGAACTGTCGTCATTGCGGTCGCGCTGGTCGCTTTTTATGCTGGCGGCTGGGCTATCTAGTTCTGCCTTCATTCTGAAAAACGGGCGGCGTTGGTCGCCCGTTTTCATTTTCAGGACACATCACGTTACCTTTTGCGTTAATCTGAAGAAGGTGAAACCGAGGCATGATGCCTTTCTCCATCATAAAAAACATCGCAAACAGGGAACGCATGGAAATTTTCTTCACAATACTCATCATGACCCTTGTGGTCTCGCTGTCGGGGGTATTTACGCGTGTATTACCCTTCCAGCTTCCTTTACCCCTTATGCAGATTGCCGTTGGCGCGCTGTTGGCGTGGCCGACGTTTGGTTTGCATGTGGAATTTGACCCGGAACTCTTCCTGGTGCTGTTTATTCCGCCGCTGCTGTTTGCGGATGGCTGGAAGACGCCGACCCGTGAATTTCTTGAGCATGGACGAGAGATTTTCGGGCTGGCGCTGGCGCTGGTCCTGGTAACGGTCGTGGGAATCGGCTTCCTGATTTATTGGCTGGTGCCCGGCATTCCGCTGATCCCCGCATTTGCGCTGGCCGCCGTGCTGTCGCCGACCGATGCGGTAGCGCTCTCCGGAATTGTGGGCGAGGGGCGCATCCCGAAAAAAATCATGGGCATTCTGCAGGGAGAGGCGTTAATGAACGACGCCTCCGGTCTGGTATCGCTGAAATTCGCCGTCGCGGTGGCGATGGGGACGATGCTCTTTACCGTCGGCGGCGCGACGCTGGAATTTTTTAAGGTCGCTATCGGCGGTATTCTGGCGGGTTTTGTGGTCAGTTGGCTGTATGGCCGCTCGCTGCGTTTTTTGAGCCGCTGGGGCGGCGATGAACCCGCGACGCAAATCGTCCTGCTGTTTCTGCTGCCCTTCGCGTCTTACCTGATTGCCGAACATATTGGCGTCTCAGGCATCCTGGCCGCGGTTGCCGCCGGGATGACCATCACCCGTTCTGGCGTAATGCGCCGCGCGCCGCTGGCAATGCGTTTGCGCGCGAACAGTACCTGGGCGATGCTGGAATTTGTCTTTAACGGTATGGTCTTTCTGCTGTTGGGACTGCAATTGCCGGGTATTCTGGAATCTTCGCTGGCGGCGGCGGAAGCTGACCCGAATGTCGAAACCTGGATGCTCTTTACCGATATCGTGCTGATTTATGCGGCATTGATGCTGGTTCGCTTCGGCTGGCTGTGGACCATGAAAAAGTTCAGCCTGCGCTTTTTGAAGAAGAAACCGATGGAGTTCGCCAGCTGGACGTCGCGTGAAATTCTGATTGCCTCCTTCGCTGGCGTTCGTGGGGCGATCACCCTGGCTGGTGTGCTCTCTATACCGTTACTTTTGCCGGATGGCAGCGGATTTCCGGCGCGTTATGAACTGGTATTCCTGGCGGCTGGCGTCATTCTGTTCTCGTTATTTGTCGGCGTGATCATGCTGCCGCTGCTGTTGCAACATCTGGAAGTCGCCGATCATGCGCAACAGTTGAAAGAGGAGCGTATCGCCCGCGCGGCGACGGCGGAAGTGGCGATTGTCGCCATTCAGAAAATGGAAGAGCGTCTGGCGGCGGATACCGAAGAAAACATCGATAATCAGTTGCTTACTGAAGTAAGCTCACGTGTCATTGGTAACTTGCGTCGCCGTGCCGATGGGCGAAATGATGTCGAAAGCTCCATACAGGAAGAAAACCTGGAGCGACGTTTCCGTCTGGCGGCGCTGCGTTCCGAACGCGCCGAGTTGTATCATCTGCGCGCCACGCGAGAAATCAGCAATGAAACATTGCAAAAGCTGCTGCACGACCTGGATTTGATGGAAGCGCTACTGATAGAAAATCAGTAGTCCTTGTGGCCCGGTGGCGCCATGCTTACCGGGCCTACAAGTAGGCCGGATAAGGTGCTTGCGCCGCCATCCGGCAAGGGTTTTAACCCATGGTTTACGGTTGATTCAGCCAAAACCCTTCGCAACAGGTTAACCATGCCCGGGCGCTGTGCGACAGATACACGCCCTCTCGCCAAATCATGCCCAACTGCCAGCGGAGATCGCTTTCCAGCGGTAGCCAGCGCAGCGTGGCCTTATCCAGACGCTGACAAATCGGCTCCGGCAAAATGGCGATACCGACGCCCGCTTGCACCATGGCGGCGAGAAAATCCCATTGCCCGCTGCGCACGGCAATCCGTGGTTTTACGTCATGCTGGCTAAATAAGGTCATCAACTGGCGGCTCAGGGCAAAGTCTTCGTTATAGATAAGAAGAGGATGCTCCGCCAGAGCTTCAGGCGCGATGGAGTCGCAGGTTGTCCACTGACCGGAACGGGGAACCAGCACGCACAGCGGATGACTGAACAGCGATAACGTCGTCAGCCCGCTCGCTTCTTCCACCGGGAGCGCGGTCATCGCAACATCCAGCTCACCATTCATTACCGCCTGCTGTACCGTCAGGCCGCCAAACTCCGAAATTTTGAGTTCAACGCCAGGGTAGCGTTGTCGAAACAAACTGATTGGCCCGGCCATCAACATGCCGACCATCGGGGGAATACCCAGCCGCAGCACGCCCTTATTGAGATGGTTAATATCGCTCAACTCAGCCTCTAACTGGCGAAACTCAGCGAGGATCGCCAGACCGCGTTCAAACACCACGCGTCCGGTATCGGTCAGCAATAACTTACGTCCGTCGCGGATCAGTAGCGTACAGTTAAGCTCATCTTCAAGATTTTTCAGCATCTTGCTAATGGTGGGCTGGGTGACAAATAACTTCTCCGCTGCGCGGGTGAAACTTTGCTGACGCACCACCTCGACAAAATAACGCAGCGTTCTGATATCCATGATTATTCCTTCCGACTATGCCTGCAATGATTTTAATTCATTTCTGCCCGTGACGGAGGTTCTCTATACTGGCGCTCCGTATTATTTTTCAGGACATTCCCTCATGGCTGTGGCGATAAGCCGCGTTACGCCTGCCGTTGTGCAACGACTCCAGGTACCGGTTCAGGTACTGCTCTATGCAGGTTTATTCATTTTTTCCCAATATCTTGTCTCCTGGCTGCATCTGCCGTTGCCCGCGAATCTGGTTGGCATGGTGCTTATGTTGGCGCTGATCGTTTGCCGGATTATTCCGCTTAGCTGGGTACGCGCAGGCGCACGCTGGCTGCTGGCGGAGATGCTGTTATTCTTTGTTCCCGCCGTCGTGGCGGTAGTGAACTATGCCCATCTGTTACTGGTGGACGGCTGGCGCATTTTCTCGGTGATAGCGATCAGTACCTTAATGGTACTCGGCGCGACGGCGTGGGTGGTGGATAAAGTGTATCGCTATGAGATGAGTAGGCTAAACCGTGAATAACGTTCAGTTAAGCGTACTGTGCCTGGTGATTACGCTGGGAATTTACTTCGCCAATAAGCGTCTGTATCGCCGTTTTCGCAAATTGCCGTTGATGCCATTAGTGTTGACGCCGGCACTGCTGGTGTTAATGCTGGTGTTCGGTCATATCTCCTGGCAAAACTACATTGGTGAATCGCACTGGCTATTGTGGCTGCTCGGCCCGGCGACTATTGCCTTTGCGGTGCCGGTGTACGATAACCTCGCGATTATCAAACGTCACTGGATGTCGCTCACCGCGGGCGTAGTGACGGCGACGGTGGTGGCGGTCACCAGTTCCGTTTGGCTGGCGCGTCTGTTCACGTTATCGGATGAGATTCAGCGTAGTCTGGCGGTACGTTCCGTTACTACGCCGTTTGCGCTGGCGGCGGCAGAACCCCTGGGCGGGCAGCCGGATCTTGTAGCGCTGTTCGTGGTCGTCACTGGCGTGTTTGGCATGGCGGTCGGCGACGCGCTATTTTTGCGTCTCTCTATCCGGGAAGGCATGGCAAAAGGGGCAGGATTCGGCGCGGCGTCACATGGGGCGGGCACGGCGCGTTCCTATGAACTTGGTCAGCAGGAGGGCGTCGTCGCCAGTCTGGTCATGATGCTGTCCGGCGTGGTGATGGTACTGGCTGCCCCGCTGGTGGCGAGGGTGATGTTCTGATTTTCCTCCGACCCACAGGGCCGGAGGAAACGGTAAGATTAATGCGCACGTCCTTGTTGTACGCCGAATCCCGTTTGGGAGCGGATAAACTGAGCGCGGAACTGCTCACGTTCACGGTTGCCTTCTGCCGAGTTATCGGTGGCCGAGAAGAACCAGATCCCCAGGAACGCCACGCTGATAGAGAACAGCGCCGGATACTCATACGGGAAGATCGCTTTTTCGTGGCCGAGGATCTGCACCCAAATGGTAGGGCCAAGAATCATCAGCACCACCGCTGTCAGTAAACCTAACCAGCCGCCCAGCATAGCGCCGCGCGTGGTCAGTTTTGACCAGTACATGGAAAGCAGAATGATGGGGAAGTTGCAGCTCGCGGCGATAGCAAACGCCAGGCCCACCATAAAGGCGATGTTTTGATTTTCAAACAGGACGCCGAGGATAATGGCGATCACGCCCAGCACCAGGACGGTGATTTTCGACACCTTCAGCTCTTCACGTTCGGTTGCGCCTTTGCGGAACACGTTAGCGTACAAATCATGCGACACCGCCGATGCGCCCGCCAGCGTCAGACCGGCGACCACTGCCAGAATGGTGGCAAACGCCACTGCCGAAATAAAGCCGAGGAACAGGTTACCGCCTACCGCGTTGGCCAGATGTACCGCCGCCATGTTATTGCCGCCAATCAGCGCGCCCGCGGCATCTTTATAGGCGGGATTCGCCCCCACCAGCATGATAGCGCCGAAGCCGATAATAAAGGTCAGAATGTAGAAATAGCCCATAAAACCGGTGGCGTAGAACACGCTCTTGCGCGCTTCGCGGGCATCGCTGACCGTAAAGAAACGCATCAGAATATGCGGCAAGCCGGCGGTGCCGAACATCAGTCCCAGACCCAACGACAATGCCGAAATCGGATCTTGCACCAATCCTCCTGGGCTCATAATCGCCGTGCCTTTCGGGTGTACCGCCATGGCTTCGGTAAACAGATTATTGAAGCTAAAGCCGACGTGTTTCATCACCATAAAGGCCATAAAACTGGCGCCAAACAGCAACAGGACGGCTTTGATAATTTGCACCCACGTTGTCGCCAGCATCCCGCCGAACAGCACGTACATCATCATCAGCACGCCGACCAGCACCACGGCGATGTGATAGTTGAGGCCGAACAGCAGTTCAATCAGTTTACCGGCGCCGACCATTTGGGCGATGAGATAAAGCGCCACCACTACCAGGGAGCCACAGGCCGAAAGAATACGGATTGGCCCCTGTTTCAGGCGATAAGAGGCAACGTCAGCAAAAGTATAACGTCCCAGATTACGCAGGCGCTCGGCAATCAAAAACAGGATGATTGGCCAGCCGACAAGGAAGCCCAGCGAATAGATCAGCCCGTCATAACCGGAGGTAAACACCAGCGCGGAAATGCCGAGAAATGACGCGGCGGACATATAGTCGCCGGCAATCGCCAGGCCGTTCTGGAACCCGGTGATATTGCCGCCAGCGGTGTAGTAGTCGCTACGGGAACGTACGCGTTTAGAGGCCCAGTAGGTAATACCGAGCGTAAACACGACGAAAATCAAAAACATGATAATCGCCTGCCAGTTGGTGGGCTGGCGTTCAACCGCGCCGCTAATGGCATCCGCCGCATGAGCGGCGAAGGGGAGTGCGGCGGCGAGCGCCGTCAGAACTCTCTTCATAATGCTTTCACCTCATGCAGTACGGCGTTATTAAGACGATCGAATTCGCCGTTCGCCCGCCAGATATAAATTCCGGTCAACACAAAAGAAATCACAATCACCCCGACGCCAATGGGAATTCCTCGGGTGACGCTGGTTCCCGCATGTAGAGGCGTGCCCAGCCAGCCAGGCGCGAAGGCGATCAGTAAAATAAAGCTGATATAAACCGCCAGCATGATAACCGACAGAATCGTGGCAAACCGTTGCCGTTTTTCAACTAATTCCCTGAAACGCGCACTGTCTTCTATCCGCTGATAAATTTGGTCATTCATCACAGAGCTCTCCAGAGGTCCCCCTGCGTCTTTCGCGCTACAGGCGCGTTGGCCGCACTCGCGCGCCCCAGCCACATAGTGAACTATGCTGCTGAGGATGTGCTCGCTTGCCGCCTTCCTGTAACACGAAATCCTTTGGGGGAGGGTTTTTTATATTTCCCTCTCCCGGTTTGAGAGAGGGCAGGGGTAGGGTCGTAGGCCGGATAAAACTCGTTCGCGTTGCCATCCGGCATTTATGGTTATGACGGCATCGCGATGGCCTGCTTCTCTTCGAGCAGTTTCTCCACCACGCCAGGATCGGCGAGAGTCGAGGTATCGCCCAGATTGCTGGTATCGCCCGCCGCGATTTTGCGCAAAATGCGGCGCATAATTTTGCCGGAACGGGTTTTTGGTAGTGAGTCGGTCCAGTGCAGCACGTCCGGCGTCGCCAGCGGGCCAATCTCTTTACGTACCCAGTTGCGCACCTCCGCGTACAGTTCTGGCGACGGCTCCTCGCCGTGGTTGAGCGTCACATAAGCGTAAATCGCCTGGCCTTTGATAGCGTGTGGAATACCCACCACCGCCGCTTCGGCGATCTTCGGATGCGCCACCAGCGCTGACTCGATTTCCGCCGTACCCAGACGGTGGCCGGAGACGTTTAACACGTCATCCACGCGACCGGTGATCCAGTAATAGCCGTCTTCATCGCGACGCGCGCCGTCGCCGCTGAAATACATATTCTTAAAGGTAGAGAAATAGGTCTGCTCAAAACGTTCATGATCGCCGAACAGAGTACGCGCCTGGCCCGGCCAGGAATCGGTGATGACCAGATTGCCTTCCGTCGCGCCTTCTTGCGGATGGCCTTCGTTATCCACCAGCGCAGGCTGTACGCCAAAGAAAGGACGGGTGGCGGAACCGGCTTTCAGTTCGATAGCGCCCGGTAGCGGCGTGATCATAAAACCGCCTGTTTCAGTCTGCCACCAGGTGTCGACGACCGGACATTTTTCATTGCCGATCTTCTTCCAGTACCATTCCCACGCTTCGGGATTGATCGGCTCGCCGACGGAACCCAGAATGCGCAGTGAAGAACGGTCGGTGCCTTCAATGGCTTTATCGCCTTCCGCCATCAGCGCGCGGATGGCCGTCGGGGCGGTATAGAGAATGTTGACCTGGTGTTTGTCGACCACCTGGCACATGCGAGCGGGCGTTGGCCAATTCGGCACGCCTTCAAACATTAAGGTGGTCGCGCCGCAGGCCAGCGGGCCATACAACAGATAGCTGTGCCCCGTCACCCAACCCACATCGGCGGTACACCAGTAAATATCGCCAGGGTGATAATCAAAGACATACTTAAAGGTGGTCGCGGCGTAGACCAGATAGCCGCCGGTGGTGTGCAGCACGCCTTTCGGCTTGCCGGTGGAGCCGGAGGTATAAAGGATAAACAGCGGATCTTCGGCATTCATCGCTTCAGGCTGGTGCTCAGGGCTGGCTTTTTCAATCAAATCGCGCCACCACAGGTCGCGGCCTTCTTGCCAGTCAATGTCGCTGCCGGTGCGCTTCAGGACGATCACATGCTCAACGCTAGTGACATTCGGGTTTTTCAGCGCGTCATCGACATTCTTTTTCAGCGGGATACTGCGTCCGGCACGTACACCTTCGTCAGCGGTGATCACCAGCCGCGAGCTGGAGTCGATAATGCGTCCGGCGACGGCTTCCGGCGAGAAGCCCCCGAAGATCACCGAATGCACCGCGCCGATGCGGGCGCAGGCCAGCATTGCCACCGCCGCTTCCGGTACCATCGGCATATAAATCGCTACCACATCGCCTTTTTTAATGCCCAGATCCAACAGCGTATTCGCGAAACGGCAGACATCGCGATGCAGTTCGCGATAAGAGATATGTTTACTCTGCGACGCGTCATCGCCTTCCCAGATAATGGCGGTGCGATCGCCATTTTCCTGCAAATGGCGGTCAAGACAGTTCGCCGCCAGATTCAGCGTGCCGTCCTCGTACCATTTAATCGACACATTGCCTGGCGCAAAGGAGGTGTTTTTCACTTTTTGGTACGGCGTGATCCAATCGAGAATTTTTCCCTGTTCGCCCCAAAACGTATCGGGGTCGTTAATAGACTGTTTATATTTAGTCTCATACTGCTCTGGATTTATCAGGCAACGATCCGCAATGTTGGCGGGAATGGCGTGTTTATGTGTTTGGCTCATGCTGTTGTTCTCCTTGTAGGATGTTAATAATATGTCGCATAAACGTTAAATGTAGGGTCTTAATAAGTTTTGTTTAGTATTTGGGCGACAGATCACGCAAAAAGGGAACTGTGCAAATAAGCAGCAATCTATTTTTTGATTGTGTCCCGCAAAATTAGATAAATTTTCGGGATAACATGACGTTATATGAAATTTTTTAAAAAAGTGATCCGTGTCCGGAAAACAGAAAAGAGAGGGAGTTTTGTCCAGGTTACTAACTCTAAAGTGGTATTTTACATACACTTACAATTGATTAAAGACAACATTTTGAGTGTGGTTATTTGTTACACATAGAGGAGATCAATGTAATAACAGTATTTGTGCGGTTGCTGTTATGGAAAACGATAAAAAATCGCCATTAAAGATAATGGCGCAATCTGGATGAGACCTCTATGGCAAGGAAAACACTACGCGCACGCCGTTTCTTCAGCCTTATATTTCCTTTTTTCTTCATTACCTCTGTTTACGCTGAGCAAACGCCTGAATCCGCAAAAACCGTTACTGTTGAAGCGAAAAATGAAACGTTCGCGCCTCAACACCCCGACCAATATCAGTCATGGAAAGCGACGTCAGAACAGTCTGCCCGTGAAGATGCGCTGGCGGAAGACCCTCGTCTGGTGATCCTGTGGGCGGGCTATCCCTTCTCCCGTGATTACAACAAACCACGCGGCCACGCGTATGCGGTAACTGACGTGCGTGAAACGCTGCGTACCGGCGCGCCAAAAACGGCGGAAGACGGCCCGCTGCCGATGGCCTGCTGGAGCTGTAAAAGCCCCGATGTCGCGCGCCTTATCCAACAAGAAGGCGAAGACGGCTACTTCCATGGCAAATGGGCGCGCGGCGGCCCGGAAATTGTCAACGATTTGGGCTGTGCCGACTGTCATAACACCGCGTCGGACGATTTCGCCCAGGGGAAGCCAGTGTTAACGTTGTCGCGCCCCTATGCTGAACGGGCGATGGAGGCTATCGGCAAACCGTTTGAGAAAGCCGGTCGCTTTGATCAGCAATCGATGGTCTGCGGTCAGTGCCACGTGGAGTACTACTTTGACGGTAAAAACAAAGCCGTTAAGTTCCCGTGGGATGAGGGCATGAAGGTCGAAAATATGGAGCAATACTACGACGCCATCGCCTTCTCCGACTGGACTAACTCGCTGTCGAAAACCCCAATGCTCAAAGCGCAGCACCCGGAATATGAAACCTGGAGCGCGGGCATTCACGGTAAGAACAACGTGACCTGTATCGACTGCCACATGCCGAAAGTACAGAACGCCGAAGGCAAGCTCTACACCGACCATAAAATCGGCAACCCGTTCGACAATTTCGCGCAAACCTGCGCCAACTGCCACACCCAGGACAAAGCGTCCCTGCAAAAAGTGGTCGCCGAGCGTAAACAGGCGATTCATGACCTGAAAATCAAGGTTGAAGATCAGCTGGTACATGCGCACTTCGAAGCGAAAGCCGCATGGGATGCGGGGGCGACAGACGCGGAAATGAAACCGATTCTGAACGATATTCGCCACGCGCAGTGGCGTTGGGATCTGGCGATTGCGTCACACGGTATTCATATGCATGCCCCGGAAGAAGGTCTACGGATGTTAGGCAGTGCGATGGATAAAGCCGCGGATGCCCGAACTAAACTGGCGCGACTGCTGGCGACCAAAGGCATTACCCATGAAATTCCGCTGCCGGATATTTCGACGAAAGAGAAGGCGCAGAAAGCGATTGGTTTGAATATGCAACAAATCAACGCGGAGAAGCAGGACTTCATCAAAACGGTGATTCCGCAGTGGGAAGATCAGGCGCGTAAAAACGGTCTGTTAAGCCAATAACCCCATTCCGCCCCGTAAGGGGCGGATAACTCAACGGAGTGAATATGAGCGTATTACGTTCGTTATTAACTGCTGGGGTGCTGGCGTCAGGCCTGTTCTGGAGCCTGAGTGGAATCACTGCCACGCCAACGCAGCAGGAGTCGGATCAACGCTGGACGGTCACCCAGCAGCGTAATCCGGATGCTGCCTGTCTGGACTGTCACAAGCCGGACACCGAAGGTATGCACGGTAAACATACGGGCGCTATCAACCCGAACAATAAATTGCCGATAACCTGTACCAACTGCCACGGTCAACCGTCGCTTCACCACCGTGAAGGGGTGAAAGATGTGATGCGTTTTAACGACCCGATGTATACGGTAGAGCAACAGAACAGCGTCTGTATGTCCTGCCACTTGCCTGAACAACTGCAAAAAGCGTTCTGGCCGCACGATGTTCATGTTACTAAAGTGACCTGCGCCAGTTGCCATTCCCTGCATCCGCAGCAAGACACGATGCAGACGCTAAGCGAGAAAGGGCGGATCAAAATATGCGTGGATTGCCACAGCGATCAGCGTACTAACCCGCACTTTAATCCGGCGTCCGTTCCGTTGCTTAAGGAGCAGCCATGAGTTGCACCCGACGTCAATTTATTACCCGCGTCGGCGCGCTGGCGGCGGTCAGTGGGATGGCAGGACGCGTTGTAGCGAACACGTTGAATATTAACGGCGTGCGTTATGGCATGGTACACGATGAGTCATTATGCATCGGCTGCACGGCCTGCATGGATGCCTGTCGGGAAGTCAACAACGTGCCGGAAGGCGTATCGCGCCTGACGATTATTCGCAGCGAGCCGCAGGGGACGTTTCCTGATGTGAAATATCGCTTCTTCCGCCACTCGTGCCAGCATTGCGACCATGCCCCCTGCGTTGACGTCTGCCCGACCGGCGCATCATTCCGCGATGCCGCCAGCGGTATTGTCGACGTGAACCCGGACCTTTGCGTCGGCTGCCAGTACTGCATTGCCGCGTGTCCCTACCGCGTGCGCTTTATCCATCCGGTGAGCAAAACGGCGGATAAGTGCGATTTCTGCCGGAAAACCAACCTGAAAGCGGGCAAACAGCCCGCCTGCGTTGAGTCATGCCCGACGAAGGCGCTGACGTTTGGTAATCTGGACGATCCCAACAGCGATATCTCCCGTTTGTTGCGGCAAAAAACTACCTATCGTTACAAGCTGGCGCTGGGCACAAAACCGAAGGTCTACCGCGTTCCCTTTAACTATGGGGAGGTGAGCCAATGACACCCGCTTCTGCATTCCATTTTGCATCACTGGTGTGGGACTGGCCCATCGCCATCTATCTGTTCCTGATTGGCATCTCCGCCGGACTGGTTACGTTGGCGATTCTGCTGCGCCGCTTCCATCCGGAGGCGGGCGGTTCGGACAGCACGCTGTTGCGCACTACGCTGGTGTTAGGGCCGGGGGCGATTATTCTTGGTCTGCTGATTCTGGTCTTCCACCTGACGCGTCCGTGGACCTTCTGGAAGCTGATGTTCCACTACAGCTTTACCTCGGTGATGTCGATGGGGGTGATGCTGTTCCAGTTGTACATGGTGGTGTTAGTGCTGTGGCTGGCAAAAATCTTTGAAAAAGAGGTGATTGCCCTGCAACAGCGTTGGCTGCCGCGGTTAGAGATCGTGCAGAAAGTGTTGGCGCTAATAACGCCGTTTCATCGCGCGCTGGAGACGTTAATGCTGGTACTGGCGGTTCTGCTCGGAGCGTACACCGGCTTTCTGCTGTCGGCGCTGAAATCCTATCCGTTCCTGAATAACCCGATCCTGCCGGCGCTGTTCCTGTTCTCCGGCATCTCCTCCGGCGCGGCGGTGGCGCTGATCGCTATGGCGTTACGCCATCGTAGCAACCCGCACAGCACCGAGGCGCGCTTTGTACATCGCATGGAAACCCCAGTGGTATGGCTGGAGATCTTCCTGCTGGCGGCCTTTTTTATCGGGCTGGCGCTGGGCGATGACGGCAAAATGCGCGCGCTGGCGGCGGCGCTGGGCGGCGGATTCTGGAGCTGGTGGTTCTGGCTTGGGGTCGTAGGGCTGGGATTGATTATCCCGCTGCTGCTGAAGCCCTGGGCAAACCGTAGCGTCACGTTTCACGGCGTGCTGGCCGTTTGCGGCGCCAGTTTGACCGGCGTGCTGCTGCTGCGCTTTTTCATTCTTTATGCGGGACAGCTAACGGTTGCATAATCTGGACATCTTCCTTCCTGAAGCCGGATTTCTGGCGCTGTTGTTGAGTCTCGGGGTCAACGTGTTGACCCCGCTGGCGACGTGGTGCGGGATGGGGCTGCACTGGCGCGGCGTCATGCGCCTGACGACCTGCGGCGCGTGGACGGCGTTCACGCTGCTGCTACTGGCGTTTGCGATTCTGGTTAGCTGTTTTCTGACCAGCGATTTTTCGGTCGTTTATGTTGCGCAGCATAGCCATAGTCAGTTGTCATGGGGACTGAAACTGGCGGCGGTATGGGGCGGTCATGAAGGCTCGCTCCTGCTGTGGGCGCTGCTTCTTTCGGGGTGGACGGCGCTATTCGCCTGGCGCTCCCGGCATGAATCTGACGCGCTTTTTCCGCTGACCCTGAGCATCTTGTCCCTCATTATGGCTTCGCTGCTGCTATTTATTGTGCTGTGGTCCGATCCGTTCCTGCGTATTTTCCCTCCCGCCATGGAAGGGCGCGACCTTAATCCCATGCTGCAACATCTGGGGCTGATCTTACATCCGCCGCTGCTCTATCTGGGTTATGGCGGCCTGATGACCGCGGCGAGCGTAGCGCTGGCCTCGCTACTGTGCGGCGGCTTTAACGCGGCAACCGCCTGGGTGTGCTGGCGCTGGGCGTTACCCGGCTGGTGCGCTCTGACGCTGGGGATCATTCTCGGATCGTGGTGGGCGTATTGCGAACTGGGCTGGGGCGGCTGGTGGTTCTGGGACCCGGTGGAAAATGCCTCGTTGTTGCCGTGGCTTGCCGCCAGCGCGTTGCTGCACAGTCTGTATGTCAGCCGCCAGCGCGGGGGCTTCCGTCACTGGTCGTTGCTGCTGGCGATACTGACGCTGATCCTCTCGTTGCTGGGAACGCTGATTGTGCGTTCCGGCATTCTGCTCTCCGTCCATGCTTTTGCGCTGGATAACGTGCGCGCGGTGCCGCTGTTTACCCTTTTTGCCGCGTTAAGTCTGGCATCGCTTGCTCTGTACGGCTGGCGGGCGCGGGAGCCGTATCCGGCGGCGCGTTTGGGCGGCGGAAAGTGCGAAACGCTCATTCTGACGACGCTGCTGCTCTTTAGCGCCGTCTTGTTGATCGTGCTGGTCGGGACGCTCTACCCCATGATTTATGGTTTGATGGGCTGGGGAAGGCTTTCGGTGGGCGCGCCCTATTTTAATCGCGTCACGCTGCCGTTTGGCCTGCTGATGCTGGTGGTTATCGTGCTGGCGACAATCAGAAGCCGCAAAGTCTCTGTGCATCGTCAGCTTCCGGCGTTGCTGGCGCATACGGGCGTATTTATCTTCGCCGCCGGGATCATGGTTTCCAGCGGCAGTCGGCATGAAATCAGCCTTAACCTCAGCCCCGGTCAGCAGGTGGTACTGGCGGGCTACATTTTCCGCTTTGAGCGTCTGGATCTGGAGGCCAAAGGCAACTACACCAGTGAAAAAGCGCTGATCACGTTGTGGCGGAATGAAAAACGCATTGGCAGCCTGCAGCCTGAAAGGCGCTTCTATGCCGCGCGTCGCCAGCAAATGATGGAGCCGGGGATTCACTGGAACCTGCTACATGACTGGTACGCGGTGATGGGCGAAAAAACCGGAGCGGACCGTTACGCCATGCGCTTATACGTGCAGACCGGCGTGCGCTGGATCTGGGGAGGGGGATTGTTGATGGTGTGTGGAGCGCTGCTGAGCGGATGGCGGGGGAGGAAGCATCCTGAGTTATTGCCTGATGGCGCTGCGCTTATCAGGCCTACGAGTGAAAAGCATGGTAGGCCGGATAAGGCGTTTACGCCGCCATCCGGCAAGACGATGTTACTTGTGGCTTTTCTGATTTTTCTGCCTTTTAGCACCCACGCCCAGGTGGTGGATACCTGGCGCTTTGACAATCCACAACAGCAGGAAAAAGCGCTGTCTATTGCCGGTCAACTGCGCTGTCCGCAGTGTCAGAACCAGAATTTGCTGGAATCCAATGCGCCCGTGGCGGTCAGTATGCGCCATCAGGTTTACAGCATGGTGGCCGAAGGTAAAAGCGAAGCGGAAATCACCGCCTGGATGACCGACCGTTATGGTGATTTCGTACGCTACAACCCGCCGTTGAATGAGCAAACGCTGCTGTTGTGGGCGCTGCCGTACCTGCTGTTATTGCTGGTGGGCGTGGTAGTCTGGCGGGTGAGAAAGCGTCAGCACGCAGAAGAGGGAGAACAATGAGCCAGTCTGAACACTCCACTGCGCCGTTACGTCCCATGCCCGTAA
Organism: Salmonella sp. SJTUF15591; assembly: GCF_043356435.1. Classification (NCBI taxonomy): domain Bacteria; kingdom Pseudomonadati; phylum Pseudomonadota; class Gammaproteobacteria; order Enterobacterales; family Enterobacteriaceae; genus Salmonella; species Salmonella sp. SJTUF15591. The sequence goes on from NZ_JBEUJO010000003.1 coordinate 33,424, forward strand.
AGCGTCTGGCGGCTGCGGCGGTGTTGATGGTGGCTGCCTGTGTCGGCGGCTATCTGTTGACGCCGAAATGGCAGGCTGTGCGTAGCGAGCAACAGCGTCTGGCCGATCCGCTACGTGACTTTACGAACCCGCAAACGCCAGAGGCGCAGCTTTCCAGGCTGCAAGAAAAAATCCGCGCCAATCCGCAGGATAGCGAGCAATGGGCGCGGCTGGGCGAGTATTATCTCTATCGCAATGCGTATGACAATGCGCTGCTGGCATATCGTCAGGCGTTGCGTCTGCGAGGCGATAACGCGCAGCTTTTCGCCGCGCTGGCAACGGTGCTGTATTACCAGGCCGGACAACATATGACGCCTGCGACGCGTGAAATGATTAATAAAGCGTTAGCGCTGGATGCGACAGAAGTGACCGCGCAGATGCTGCTGGCGGCGGATGCGTTTATGCAGGCGGATTATGCGCAAGCCGTGTCGCTGTGGCAAACCTTACTGGATGCTAACTCGCCGCGAGTGAATCGCACGCAGCTGGTAGAGGCCATTAATTTGGCTAAATTGTTACAAAATCGGCAGAAATAATTTTTTCTTTTTTGTGACTTTTGTCATGTGTGCTGTTTAAAAAAACGGCGAATGAGACACAAGTAAAAATTAATTACCTCAGTGTATTATTCGTTTTTGACGAAGTAAAAAACTTTCCATAACAAATAGTTATTCATCATTAACGCCATAAACTCGCGTTATTATGCATAAAAACAGCCAAAAGCCCTGTTATGAAAGGGTTGCGCAAGACGCTATGCAAATGATACTGATTATGCGCGTTAAAAAACTCTACAAACCAACGCAACACAAATCATACCCTTTCAGTATGTATTGCTCTCATGCTTTCGGCGGAGAGCAACGCTTCATCGAGGAAGTCTGTTGTTATGAAAAATTTGAAAGTCAGCCTGGCCTGGCAAATTTTGCTGGCTATGGTGCTGGGCATTCTGTTGGGCAGCTATCTGCATTATCACAGTGACAGTCGTGAATGGCTGATTGCCAACCTGCTGTCGCCTGCTGGCGATATCTTTATCCACCTGATTAAAATGATCGTCGTGCCGATCGTGATCTCGACTCTGATTGTCGGCATCGCCGGCGTTGGCGATGCAAAACAGCTAGGCCGTATCGGCGCCAAAACCATTCTCTATTTTGAACTGATCACTACGGTGGCGATTATCCTCGGCATTACGCTGGCGAATGTCTTTCAGCCAGGCTCAGGCATTGATATGTCGCAACTGGCGACCGTCGATATTTCGAAATACCAGAACACCACGGCGGAAGTACAAAGTCATGCGCATGGGCTGATGGGGACGATACTGTCGCTGGTGCCGACCAATATCATCGCATCGATGGCCAAAGGGGATATGCTGCCAATTATCTTTTTCTCGGTCCTGTTTGGGCTGGGGTTGTCATCCCTGCCGGCAACGCACCGCGAACCGCTGGTGACGGTATTTCGTTCCATCTCTGAAACCATGTTTAAAGTCACCCATATGGTGATGCGCTATGCGCCAGTGGGCGTTTTTGCGCTGATCGCCGTCACGGTGGCGAATTTTGGTTTCGCGTCGCTGTGGCCGCTGGCGAAACTGGTGCTGCTGGTACACTTTGCCATTATCTTCTTTGCGCTTGTAGTGCTGGGCATCGTGGCGCGCCTGTGCGGGTTAAGTATCTGGATTCTGATTCGCATTCTGAAAGATGAATTGATTCTGGCGTACTCGACCGCCAGCTCTGAGAGCGTGCTGCCGCGCATTATCGAGAAGATGGAAGCTTACGGCGCGCCAGCCTCTATCACCAGTTTCGTGGTACCGACCGGTTACTCATTTAACCTCGACGGCTCCACGTTATACCAGAGCATCGCCGCCATTTTTATCGCGCAGCTATACGGTATCGACCTGTCGCTGTGGCAGGAAATTGTACTGGTGCTGACGCTGATGGTGACGTCGAAAGGGATTGCCGGCGTGCCTGGCGTTTCCTTCGTGGTGTTACTGGCGACGCTGGGCAGCGTGGGCATTCCGCTGGAAGGGCTGGCGTTTATCGCTGGTGTCGACCGTATCCTCGACATGGCGCGTACTGCGCTAAATGTGGTGGGGAATGCGCTGGCGGTGCTGGTGATCGCCAAGTGGGAACACAAGTTTGACCGCAAAAAAGCGCTGGCCTACGAGCGCGACGTGCTGGGCAAATTTGATAAGACCGCCCAATAACGGATTGCCGGATGGCGCTTTGCTTATCCGGCCTACAGCGAAAGAGAATGTAGGCCGGATAAGGCGTTCACGCTGCCACCCGGCAACCTACTCCGGGTTGCCTGATGGCGCTACGCTTATCAGGCCTACAACGACTACGTTCATCCGACAATAAACATCAGCCATTTGTTAGCGTTTCGAACTCTTCGCAACCGGTATCAAACCCTTCCAGACAGCTTAGATTCAACCAGTGCAACGCCTTCTGCTTGTTCTTTTCAATAAAGCCCGGTTCACCGTTTAAAAACATCATTCCCGCCCAGTATTCTGAATAGCCGGTACGGGAAATGGCGGAACTGCGTTTGAAATACCAGGCGGCTTTTTCATCATCGGCGGCAATGCCCACGCCGTTGGCGTAAATCAGGCCAAGCAACATTTGCGCATCCACCGCGGAGTCGTTATCCAGATCTTCAGAGGCCTTTTGCAGCAGCGAGATGGCTTTTGGGTAGTCCGGGCGCCCGGCCTGGGTGTTGACCAGGATCCGCGCCAGCGTAATTTCTCCCGCTTTACTGCCCGCGTTAGCCGCCTTTTCAGCCAGCTTTTTCGCGTCGGGATAATCCAGGCTTACCGGATTAGTGATTTTGATTTGCGCCAGTAGCGCGCAGGCGTCGGCGTCGCCACTGTCGGCGGCTTTTTGCGCCCAGTATTCAGCTTTGTTCAAATCGCCATAGCTCAACCAACTGTCGGCCAGAAAATATTGTGCGCGTCTGTCACCTGCCTCTGCTGCCTGCAAATACTGGCTACCCGGCTCAGGATCTGCGGCATGGGCAAAGAATGTCATAAACAACATCAATGCAAGAAGTAGTTTCATTTTGAGTTTTATTTAGGGTACGGAAAAGACAGTATAAAGAGATCGTATGGATAAAAAAACAGCCTCCGGGCGGAGGCTGTTATAGGGAAAATGCCTGATGGCGATGCTAATGCATCTAATCAGGCCTACAGTAGACGCAGGCCGAATAAAGCATTCTGATGCCGCCATCCGGCAGATCAACCCATTGCGCTTTCGCGCAGGCGGGTTTTCAGCTTGTTGTACTCATCAATCACATACTGCTCGGCGGCTCGCTGATCGGCGATCGGCTCAACGCGTACGGCGCAGTATTTGTACTCCGGCGTTTTGGTAATCGGGCTGAGGTTTTCAGTCACCAGCTCGTTACAGGCGCCAATCCACCACTGGTAGGTCATGTAAATCGCCCCTTTGTTTGGGCGATCGCTGACCTGCGCGCGGGTGATGATTTTGCCTTTGCGCGAATGAACCCACACCAGCGCTTCATCTTCAATGCCCAGACGCGCGGCGTCGGCGGTATTGATTTGCGCATAGCCCGGTTCATCGGCCAGCGCGGCCAGCGCCGCACAGTTACCGGTCATTGAGCGGCAGGAGTAGTGGCCGACTTCGCGCACCGTCGACAGTACCATCGGGTACTCTTCGGTGAGTTTATCGATAGGCGCTACCCAGTCGCAGGTGAAGAACTGCGCCAGACCGTTGGGGGTATCGAACTTCTCTTTAAAGAGGTACGAGGTTCCCTGATCGGCATCCGACGTGTCGCGGCATGGCCACTGGATATAGCCCAGCTCGCCCATTTTCTCGTAAGTGGCGCCGTAGAAATCCGGGCACAGATGACGCAACTCATCCCAGATCTCCTGGGTATTGTTGTAGTGCATCGGATAGCCCATCCGGGTGGCGATTTCACTGATAATCTGCCAGTCGGTTTTCAGGTCCCACTTCGGTTCAACGGCTTTAAAGAAGCGCTGGAAGCCACGGTCAGCCGCAGAGAAGACGCCTTCATGCTCGCCCCACGAAGTGGAGGGTAAAATCACATCCGCCGCCGACGCGGTTTTGGTCATGAAGATATCCTGCACGATGACCAGTTCCAGATCCTCAAACGCTTTACGTACTGCAGAGAGTTCCGCATCGGTTTGCAGCGGATCTTCACCCATAATGTACGCCGCGCGCACTTCGCCATGCGCCGCACGGTGCGGCAGCTCGCTGATGCGATAGCCGGTATGCGCAGGCAGACTTTCTACGCCCCAGGCTTTAGCGAACTTCTCGCGGTTTTCCGGGAACTTAACGTACTGGTAGCCTGGATAAGTATCCGGCAGCGCGCCCATATCGCACGCGCCCTGAACGTTGTTCTGGCCGCGAACCGGGTTAACGCCCGCGCTTGGCTTGCCGAGGTTACCGGTCAGCATCGCGAGGCTGGTCAGTGAACGCACGGTTTCCACACCCTGATAGAACTGGGTGACGCCCATACCCCACAAGATCGCTGCGCTTTTCGCGCTGGCATACATCCGCGCCGCCTGACGAATTTCCTGTGCGCTCACGCCAGTGATCTCTTCGACGGACTCCGGCGTATAGCCTTCGACAATCTTACTGTACTCTTCAAAACCTTCGGTACGGCTGGCGACAAACGCTTTGTCGTACAGGTTTTCTTCAATAATGACATGCCCCATTGCGTTGAGCAGCGCGATATTCGAGCCGTTTTTCAACGCGATATGCATGTCAGCGATGCGCGCGGTTTCAATTTTGCGCGGATCGCAGACGATAATTTTCGCCCCGTTGCGTTTAGCGTTAATCACATGATTCGCCACGATAGGGTGGGAATCCGCCGGGTTATACCCGAAGACGAACACTAAATCAGTGTTATCAATTTCGTTGATCGCATTACTCATTGCGCCGTTACCGACCGATTGGTGCAGACCTGCAACCGATGGGCCGTGTCAGACGCGAGCGCAGCAGTCAACGTTATTGGTACCAATAACGGCGCGTGCGAATTTTTGCATTACATAGTTGGTTTCATTTCCGGTACCGCGAGAGGAGCCGGTTGTCTGGATTGCATCCGGACCGTACTTCGCTTTGATGGCGCTCAAACGTTCAGCGACGTAATTGAGCGCTTCATCCCAGGAAACAGATTCCAGTTTGCCGCCACGCTGGCGACGGATCATTGGGGTTTTCAGGCGCGGGGTCAGGATCTGGGTATCATTAATAAAATCCCAGCCGTAGTAGCCCTTCAGACACAGGGTACCCTGGTTGGTTTTCCCCTGCGCCGCCTCAGCCCGGACGATTTTGCCGTTATCGACCACCAGATTGATTTTGCAACCTGATGCGCAATACGGGCAAACCGTGACGACTTTTTTCATCGGTTTCGCTCCAGTTAATCAAATCGCGCATACGCGCTGTCGCCCTCAGTATGCATGTTTTATGCCACTTTTTTAGTATGGGCTTTCCCTGATATTACGGGCGAATTTTGCTCAAAACCCTGACGAAAAACAGGCTATCGTCAGTTTTGACGTGTCGAAAGAAAATACCGCATGACATTTATTATGGGGAGAAACGCGGAGCGCAGGCCAGATAGGGCGGAGCCGCCATCCGGCAATCTGCTCTGCCTGAAGTGGGGGTTTTTAATAAATTATCCGGATGGATAGACTCAAGGCCAGGGAACGCTTTGAGACTAACGCCAGGATAGAACAGGCCGCGGCAGGCAGTTCCATACCGCGGCCCGGCTTCAGAGGAGGCTGAAAAGGATTATCGCGGCAAAAATAGCGGCAATAACGAGATATTTCAGCGCGTAATAGAGAGTGCGGTTTTTCTTTTTCAGCCGTTGCCCGGCATCGCGTGCTGCGTGAACGTATTTAAAGATGCGATTAATCGCACCGGTGCGATCGTTCTCGTCGTTTGGCGAACTGGCGGCGGACATCAACGATGCGCCGACCCAGTGGTTTACGCTCTGCGCCCAGCGCCATTTCATTGGGCGCTCAATATCGCAAAAGAGGATAATACGCGTCTGCTCAGTTTTATTTTCCGCCCAATGAACGTAGGTTTCGTCGAAGATGACGGCTTCGCCGTCGCGCCAGCTATGGCGCTGTCGATCAACTTCAATAAAACAGCGGTCGTCATTCGGTGTGCTTAATCCAAGATGGTAACGTACTGAACCGGCATAGGGGTCGCGATGTTTTCCCAGATAGGCTCCGGGAGGCAACTCGGCGAACATCGCCGCTTTAATAGAGGGGACGCTGTTGACCAGCTTTGTCGTTATCGGGCATAACGTTTCCGCCGACGGGTGGGCATCGGAATACCATTTAAGGTAAAACCGTTTCCAGCCGCGCTTGAAAAAGGTGTTGAATCCGGCGTCGTTATTGGACTGCGCGGCTTTTATGTGATGCTGAAGCCGTAGCGCCTCTTCACGAATCACCTGCCAGTTTTCCGTCAGCTTCTGCAGCTCTGGAAATGCCGTGGTATCAAAGTACGGCTGCTTTGCCGGTAACGTTGAGAAGCGAGTCATGAACATATTGATCGGCGCCATAAACGTCGAGTGGTCAAAGAGCTGACGGGAAAGTTTTTGTTTTTCCACACCGCGTGAATGCGCATAAATGACGCTGATAATAAAAATACCGATAATGATTGCTGCGAACATAACGTCACTGTCCTTCTAAGAAAACCTCATCCCGGGATTTTCAGGCAACCCTCCCGGTGATGCCAAAGAGAAAAGTGTAGTTCGTTGACAATAAATTTACATTTCTACAACTTAAAAGGGCCATTTTTGCTAAAGAAGCGAGTCAGCCCGTTTAACCTTTATCCAGGCTTGCCGACAGTAGAATTGAGATGGCTCCGCTACTTCACCCGGTGACGGCTGATTACGTTATGCCTTATCTCCTGATGACGGCTGCCCGATCACAATGCTTTCGTAAACCGAAAATGACTTTGCTTGTAACCTTCGCGAAGATAAAAACGGTGTGCATCGCGGCGTTTAATATTTGTGGAAAGCTCCGTTAGCTCGGCGCCCGCCTGACGTGCTTCTTCTTCTGCCCAGGCCAGAAGCTGACTGCCAATTTTTTGTCCCCGCATCGGCGGTAATACCACCAACTCCTGAATTTCGCCAATCCAGTTGGCATGATGGAGATGAAACTGCATATGCAGGCTGATCATGCCGACTACCTCTCCGTTGCGCAGCGCTAAACGATAATGAACGTTGGGGTCCAGTAAATTAGCGGCAAATCCATCCCTGAAAGCCTGATAATCAAGCTCATTTTTAAGTAACTCACAGATAAGCGCGTAAACAGAATCGGTATCCTCTGTTGTCGCGTGGCGTAATTCACAGACTGGCATAATGTCCTCCCGACGCTTCATCAGGATCAACCATCTTTCGCCAGACTGTAGCAAACTACCGTCATGATTTATTCTATGACAGTTAAACGGCGGATAACGTACAGCCAAAGATCACTCTGATGGCAAGGGGGAGGGCGATCCTCCCGGGGAGTTAGGTGGCAGGCTGATGTTTAACCACGTTAATCATCCACGGCACACCGAAACGATCGCTGACCTTGCCGAAACCCTGCGCCCAGAAGGTCTCCTGCCAGTCCATTTCGATTTGCCCTTGTGCGGCAAGGTTATCAAACCAGCGCTTCCCTTCTGCTACATCCTGGGTATCAAGCACCAGCGTAAAGCCGGAATAATGCGCCGTTCCCGACGCGCTGGCATCACTCATCATGATATCGCTGCCGGCAATGCGCATGTTGGCGTGGGCGATAGCAGTATCGGGAAAGCGCATTCCTGACGGGCAGCCCTCTTCGTTATCCGCCGCCGAGGGGGGCATTTCACCGAAGCTGAGTTTATAAAGCAGTTCTGCGCCTAACGTTTGTTGATAATACGCGATGGCGTCGGCACAGTTGCCGGCAAAAGAGAGATAGGGACTTAACGGCATGATGGTTACCTCAGGTAAGAGATGCTCGTTAAGTGTAGTTCGAAATTGGCACAATATTGTTGGTGGCAGGGCCGCTCAGGCCCGGTAAGCGAGGCGCTACCGGGCAATGACGCGGTAAATCAGTTCTTTTTCACGAACTCGGATTTCAGTTTCATCGGGCCAAAACCATCGATTTTGCAGTCGATGTTATGGTCGCCTTCAACCAGACGAATGTTCTTCACTTTGGTGCCGATTTTCAGCATGGAAGAGCTGCCTTTTACTTTCAGATCTTTCACGATGGTGACGCTATCGCCGTCCGCCAGCAGGTTGCCGTTGGCGTCTTTGACAATCAGTTCATCGCTCTCCTGAGCGGGTTCCGCATCGTTCCATTCGTGAGCGCATTCCGGGCAGATGAACATGCCGTTATCTTCGTAGGTATATTCGGAGTTACATTGCGGGCAGTGGGGTAATGACATGTTGGTATCCTCAAAAAGTCAGCGGGGGCAAACGCGCCCAAAAATGGCAGATCGCCGAAAAAGGCCGCAATTATACACAAAATCCTTAGCGTTGTCGGGACTATTGCCGCTTTTATAAAAGGGTCTGCGCCACGCCAGTCAGCAATGGTTTACACTCGAATAACCGCTTTTTTACTGTCACCACAGCGCATTAGGGCGTCCTTATTTACACCTTTTGACCGAATTGACATATATGTGTGAAGTTGATCACATATTTAAACCCTGTTAGGGTAAAAAGGTCATTAACTGCCCATTCAGGCGTCAACAGGTTCGGTTGTACAGTCCGTAACCGGACAGTGTAAGTAAACCTGCTACGCTTGTATGAGGGATAGCGTTCGCGCCCCTCCCTCCGCTCGACGGCGACGCTGGCGCGGTATGCCAGTGCCCGCCGTATATAGCGCTACAGGGCTTAGCCTATGAGGACAGCTATGCTGAAAAGGAAAAAAATAAAACCGATTACACTGGGCGATGTGACCATCATTGATGATGGTAAACTTCGCAAAGCGATTACCGCCGCCTCGCTGGGCAACGCGATGGAGTGGTTTGATTTTGGTGTTTATGGATTTGTTGCCTACGCGTTGGGTAAAGTCTTTTTCCCCGGCGCCGATCCCAGCGTCCAAATGATTGCCGCGCTGGCCACGTTTTCCGTTCCCTTCCTGATTCGTCCGCTCGGTGGGTTATTCTTTGGTATGCTCGGCGATAAATACGGGCGCCAGAAGATCCTGGCGATCACGATTGTGATTATGTCGATCAGTACCTTCTGTATCGGGTTAATCCCCTCTTACGCGACGATCGGTATCTGGGCGCCAATACTGTTGTTGCTGTGTAAAATGGCGCAGGGCTTCTCGGTTGGCGGGGAATATACCGGCGCGTCGATCTTTGTCGCGGAATATTCGCCGGATCGTAAACGCGGATTTATGGGAAGCTGGCTGGATTTTGGTTCCATCGCCGGGTTCGTGCTGGGCGCGGGCGTGGTGGTCTTGATCTCGACGATTGTCGGCGAGGAGAATTTCCTGGAGTGGGGCTGGCGTATTCCGTTCTTTATCGCCCTGCCATTGGGGATTATTGGTCTCTACTTACGCCATGCGCTGGAGGAGACGCCAGCGTTTCAGCAGCACGTGGATAAACTGGAGCAGGGCGACCGCGAAGGGTTGCAGGATGGGCCGAAAGTCTCCTTTAAAGAGATTGCCACCAAACACTGGCGTAGCCTGTTGTCATGTATCGGTCTGGTGATTGCCACCAACGTGACCTACTACATGCTGCTCACCTACATGCCGAGCTACCTGTCGCATAACCTGCACTATTCTGAAGATCACGGCGTGTTGATTATCATCGCCATTATGATCGGGATGCTGTTTGTGCAGCCGGTGATGGGGCTGCTGAGCGACCGTTTCGGTCGACGTCCATTTGTGATTATGGGCAGCATTGCGCTGTTTGCGCTGGCGATCCCGGCCTTCATCCTGATTAACAGTAACGTTATTGGCCTAATTTTTGCCGGTTTGTTGATGCTGGCGGTGATTCTGAACTGCTTTACCGGGGTGATGGCCTCGACATTGCCGGCGATGTTTCCGACGCATATTCGTTACAGCGCGCTGGCGGCGGCTTTTAATATCTCTGTATTGATTGCCGGTCTGACGCCAACGCTGGCGGCCTGGCTGGTGGAAAGCTCGCAGGATCTGATGATGCCGGCGTATTATTTGATGGTCATCGCGGTGATCGGCTTGATTACCGGTATTTCCATGAAAGAGACGGCCAATCGTCCGCTAAAAGGCGCAACGCCAGCGGCGTCGGACATCCAGGAAGCGAAGGAAATTCTGGGTGAGCATTACGATAATATTGAGCAGAAAATCGACGACATCGATCAGGAAATTGCGGAGCTGCAGGTCAAACGTTCGCGTCTGGTACAGCAACATCCGCGTATCGATGAATAAATTTCGCGCTTAAGGTTCGCTTAATCTCTCGCGGGCATACTCTCCTCCATACCTTTGGAGGAGAGCGTCATGAAAAGCTATATTTATAAAAGTTTGACGACCCTGTGTAGCGTGCTGATTGTCAGCAGTTTTATCTATGTGTGGGTCACGACGTATTAAACGCCTGTTATGCCTTTTTCAACAGCACCCAGGCACGGGTGCCTGTTCTTTCCGTACGGTTTTGCAGGAAAAACTGTCCCTGATGTAGCTGGGTGATGCGGCTGACGATACTCAGCCCCAGGCCAATTCCGCCATAACGGCTGTCCATCCGCACGAACGCTTCGCTTAGCTTCCCGCATTTGCTTTCATCAATACCCGGCCCCTCGTCTTCGACCGCCATAATAGCGTCGGGGTCGGCGCTAATGTGGATAGTGATATGGGTTCCTTCAGGGCTATAGCGATGCGCGTTTTCCACCAGATTTCGCAACAGCATACGCAGTAATGTCGCGTCACCGCGCACCACCACGTCCGCCGCGCTTTCCGGCAGCAACAGAGTTTGCTGGCGCGTTTCCAGCATGGTGTTCAGCTCATCGTAGGAGGGGAGGATCACATCTTCCAGCAGTTTTACTTCCTGATAATTCCCGGAAGAGAATGACTGGCCCACGCGCGCCAGTTGCAGAAGCTGGGAGACGCTATCCATCATCTGGTCAAGACGGGCGATAAGCGGCGCGACATCAACATTGTGGGTTTTTGACAATAATTCCAGATGCAAACGCACCCCCGACAGCGGCGTGCGTAGCTCATGGGCCACATCGGCGGTAAAAAGGCGTTCATTGTCGAGCGTGGTGGTCAAACGCGTAACCAGTTGATTGATCGCCGAGACGACGGACTCAATCTCAAGCGTGGAGCTGTGAATGGCGATCGGCGCCAGATTATCCGCCGTCCGCGCTTCCAGCTCTTTTTGCAGTTCGGCGAGCGGACGGGTAATACGCCGTACCGCCTGGTAACAAATTAGCAGCGTCAGGCTAACCATAAATACGCCGGGGACGATCAGGCTGGCGACCGCCTCGCGAATTTCGTGCATGATATGGCGATCGTTATTGCGATTATCCCGCAGCGCCTGCTCGAACAATTGGATTTGCTCAGTGCTTTCATGCCATAACCAGAAGGTACTGATTAACTGGAACACCAGCAGAATAAGACCAATTGTCAGCATTAAACGCTGGCGAAGGGTCATCGCTCTTCGCTGAAAACGCATCAGGCTCACTTAGCTTTCCTCAGTGGCAACCAGCATGTAGCCAAACCCGCGAACCGTGCGAATGCGCGACTTGCCGACTTTGTCGCGCAAATTATGTATATGCACTTCCAGAGTGTTGGTCGAGGGTTCGTTATCCCAGTTGTAGATATCGTTATAAAGAATTTCCCGGTGCACCGGACTGCCTGCCTTGAGCATCAACCGTGAGAGCAACGCGTACTCCTTAGGCGTCAGGGTCAGTTCCTGTCCATCCCTCCATGCCTGATGGCGGCCTATATTGAGCGTCAGATTGCCAACCGTCAGTTCACTTTCACCCTGATTATTATGGCGGCGCAGCAGCGCGCGGATGCGGGCGTGCAACTCCTCCAGGGCGAAGGGTTTAACCAGATAATCATCTGCGCCGACATCCAGCCCGGTAATGCGATCGTTGAGCGTATCGCGGGCGGTCAGAATGAGTACCGGCAGGGTGTATTTTTTCTGTCGGATTCGCGTCAGGAAATGCAGGCCATCCTCATCGGGCAGCCCTAAATCCAGCACCATCAGACTGTAATGACCAGACTCCAGACTATGCTCGGCGGCACGCGCTGTCGAAACGCCATCACACGCATAGCCTTCGGTTTGCGCGGCGAGTATTAACCCCTGTAATAATAGCGTGTCGTCTTCAACAATCAGTATCTTCATTCGCTTAGTCTCCTGCACGGTTGCAGAATATCATCTGCGGCCTGGTAATACGTCGTTTGTACGCCGGTTAATCCCAGCATGGTTGAGAAAAGATTGTCCTGTGAATAATCCAGCGTGCTCGCCCGTTTTTGCAGGCAGGCCTGATCCACCTGATAACGCTGTTGATAATCTTTAGAAAGCCAAATGAGCATCGGGACATGTTTTTGCGTATCCGGCGCAATGGAATACGGCAAACCGTGTAAATAAACGCCATTTTCACCCAATGATTCGCCGTGATCGGAAAGATAGACCAGGCTGGTGGTGAATTTATCCTGATGAGATTTCAGCAGGTTAATAGCTTTATCTACAATATAGTCCACGTACAGCACGGTATTATCATAGGTGTTGATCAACTGCTGTTGGGAACAGTTCTGAATTTCGTTAGTGTCACAGGTTGGGGTAAATTTTTTAAACTGCGGTGGATAACGGTTGTAATAGGTTGGGCCGTGGCTGCCGATGGTATGTAATACAATAACGCCATCGCCTTTCAAATGGTCGATATAGTCTTCCAGACCGTGAAATAACACTTCATCGTAGCACTCGCCGTCGATACATTGTCCGGGCAGGTTTAGTTCGGTGACATTTTGATGCGGAACGCGATCGCATGCGCCTTTACAGCCGCCGTCATTATCATTCCACAGTACGTTAATCCCCGCGCGCTGGATAATATCCAGCAGCCCTTCCTGGTGATGCGCCAGCTCTTCATCATAATGTTTGCGCGGCATATCAGAAAACATGCAGGGAACGGAGATCGCGGTCGCCGTACCGCAAGAGGTGGTATGCGGGAAGTAGATCACATCGTCTTTCGCCAGCCGCGGATTGGTGTCGCGCGGATAGCCGCCAAGAGAGAAATCATCGCCGCGCGAGGTTTCGCCAACGATGAGAATCGTCAGGTTTTTGCGATCGCCTTTCAGCATTAATGGATTGCGATGGGCATCCTCGCCAATGCGTACCAGCGGCAAATTCGCCAGCCGTTGATGCGAATACCATGACCAACTGGCGACAATACTGTTCGATGGGCTTAACGCTTTGATCAACTGTTTATTATTTCGAAATAACGAGGCGTAATCTTTATAGAAAAAGGCGGCGACCAGAATAACTAATAAAATAGAGATCAGGACGCTGGCCAGGCGGTAAAGCCCGCTACGTAAGCGCGGCGTCGCCGGACGGATTTTGACCCAGAAGGCAATCACGGCTGCCAGAACGCCGCTTAATCCCAGCGTCAGCACCATTTGCGGCGTCATCAGCGCAAAGGTTTCCGCGGGCGTGGTATCCATCATATTGGCGATCATGGAACGATCGATGATGATGCCGTAAGTCAAAATAAAATACTGCGCGGCAGCGCCGACCAGAATAAAAACGCAGGCCAGCAGTCGGTTTAGCCAAATAAATGAGGCCAGCGTCAGCACACTATTGACCACGCTAAACGCGACGACCGGCATGGAAATAAACACCAGCACATTGCGCAGCGAGTTTAACGGTAGGTCTTGTAGTACCTGCTTGTAGAACGCAATGTTCAGGCAGACGGCAATATAAAAGGAAAAAAGCAGAAGCCAGGCGATTTGCCCAAGAACAGGTCTTTTAAGAAAGCGCTTTAACATGTTGATGCGTCCATCGATTCGGTGACGCTAATCGTGACAAAGTAAAATTAAGTGAACCTTAAGAACTTAATGTTGGTGGCGGCCGGATAACCTGCGCTATCCGGCCTGTTGCGATAACATTAACTACACGTGGTCAATCCTGTTTAACCGGCGCATCCAGCGGATACGGGTTTTTGTGAATACGGTTGTAGTTCAACGCATACAGCGCGGTGATCACCATCAACGTGACGAACGACCACATCACTTCTTTGGCGCCGGAACCGATGACCGCCCAGATGCAATACACAAACGCGACGAAGGTAATCAGCAGATACAGCGGGCGCGCTTTACCAAAGTGACCGTGGCCCAACAGCAACAGCGCGGCACAGGTGTAAAGATAAGGCACCAGGGTGAAGATAACCGACACGGAGGAGACCAGACCAAACTCTTTCGCGGCGTTCGGCGACATACTGCTGAACTGGAAGATAGTCATCAGCACGCCGACGATAAGCAACCCAGCCACTGGCGTACCGGCTTTATTAACCCGCGCGAAGATTGGCGGGAAGAGACCATCGTCCGCCGCCGCTTTTGCGGTTTGACCGGCAAGCAGCGTCCAGCCGCCGAGAGAGCCCAGGCAACCCGCTGCCGCACAGAAGGAAACAATAGCCCCTGCGGTATCGCCCAGCGCCATACGCGCCGCGTCACCGAAAGGCGATGCCGACACACGCAGCGCCGCGTTGGGGATCATCCCCATAATCGCCGTTGTGGAGAGTACATAGCAGACGGCGGCGATCAGTACCCCGCCGATGGTGGCGATAGGCACGTTGCGTTTCGGGTTTTTTACCACCCCGGCCGCAACGGAGGCGCTTTCTACCCCGATGAATGACCACAGCGTAACGTTCAACGTGCTTTGAATTGCGCCGAAAGTATTCATGCCGCTCACGTTCCAGGCCGCCATATAGGTTTCGCCTTTAAACCAGAACCAGCCGAAGACCGCAATCCCTACGATAGGCACCAGCGCCAGTACGGTGGCGACGGCCTGTACGCGGGTAATCATTTTCGGCCCGACGATGTTCAGCAGAACAAAAATCCACAGCACCGCGACGCAGGTAAGCGTTAATACCAGCGGATCTTTCAGAATCGGGAAGAAATAGCTCAGATAGCCGACGCCGATAACGACCATCGCGATATTACCGATCCAGCATGCCAGCCAGTACAGCACGTTCGTTTGATAGCCCAAAAACGGCCCGAAGCAGCGGCGTGCGTAGGCATAAGAACCGCCGGGACTGGGATCTAAGGACGACATTTTGGCATAAACCATCGACAGCGCCAGGGCGCCGATGATAGTGACCAGCCATCCGTAGATTGCAATCCCGCCAGTGGCCGCCAGGTTGGCAGGGAGTAAGAATACCCCTGAACCCATAATATTCCCCGATACCATTAAGGTGACGGGGATTAGGCCCACTTTGTGAGCATCAGCATCCGAAGACATAATTTGGACTCCTGAAAAGGTGACTTCGTTACGATAAATTACGTCGTATCATACCCCCTCAGAATGCCGCTGAATTATGTCGGAGACGGGTTATCGCCAATGCTGTTATTATCGTGTCTTATCGTTGAGTGTAGAAAAATTAGGCAGCCGATCGTTCCCGATGTTGGCTAACATAATGCAGGGGGGTCATACCATAAAACTCTTTAAACACGGAAATAAAGTACGATGTGCTGTTATACCCACACAGCTGTGAGACTTGAGAGATATTCTTTCCGTCCATTAATAATTGGTTTACGGCATAACGCATTCGGCAGGTCGTGATTATTTGGCTATAACTGGTATTCTCGTTTTTGAGCTTTTTCTTTAACAAGCTTGGACTCAGGCACAGGCAGCTGGCAACGGCGCTCAGATTCCAGTCTTTATGAATATCGCTCTGAATGATGTGGTAAACGCTGTCACTGATGCGGCTGCGCAGCATGTGCATTAACAAAGAAATAAATTTTTTGTGGTCAAGAAAGCGGGATAAAACGGTGAAAAGGAGCGCACGGGTACGTTCACTAACAATTTCATCCGGTGTTTCCATCGCGCTGTAGCGGGCGGCGACCCTGAAGATATCCGGCGTCAGACAGTTGGCGGTCAATAAGGGATCGGCGTTGCGTTGCCAGACGGGAAGGTGTGAGAGATCTTTATTCAGGAATTGTAGATAGTCTTTAATATTATTGCGACTCACTTGTATTACTAGCACGCTATTTAATGATGAAATGTCAATAACGTTATTTTCACAAGCCAGAATGGCCATATAATTCGCTTTTAAACTGATTGGCTCCTTACCATTTACTCGTAACCATGTATCTTTTTCGGTTAATAACACTATGCAAGGCTCGTTGCTGCAAATCCTCATACCCGAACTCCTGGAATATGAACATAAAAGACCGGATCTCGCCAAACGGGAGAGATAACG
This sequence comes from Salmonella sp. SJTUF15591, assembly GCF_043356435.1. Lineage (NCBI taxonomy): Bacteria > Pseudomonadati > Pseudomonadota > Gammaproteobacteria > Enterobacterales > Enterobacteriaceae > Salmonella > Salmonella sp. SJTUF15591. The sequence continues at coordinate 49,795 of NZ_JBEUJO010000003.1, forward strand.
GGGACTGAGTCAATTGTGTGATGAATTGAAACTGCACTAAAATAACTTTCCTGAATAATATTACAATATTTGTACGATGAATTAGGGTGTACAAAAAGTTGTACGCGAGTGGCAACTTGTCATTTTTGTATAAAAAAAGCGCGGGATGGGGCCCGCGCAAAAAGGTATGACAGTATTATTGTTTTGCAGCAATACTCAGGGAATACATGCCATCCTCAAAAAAAGACTCTTTGTGATTAGGCTTTCACGCACATAACGTGATATACGCCATCAATAATTTCCGTGCCTTCGGTTTCATGCTCAAAGCCAGGGAAGTGATGATCCCAGGATTGCAGTGAGCGTAAGTAACCCACCTGCGGACTGTTTTCATCGCCAAAGTTTTCACCGGAGAGCAACATCGGGATGCCTGGCGGGTAAGGAATAACGGAGTTCGCCGCAATGCGACCCGGTAGATTTTCAATCGCCACCATTTCAATATTGTCGTTCACGATCGCGTTGTAGGCGTCGCGCGGGGTAATCTCCGCAACCGGCAGGGTGGAATAGGCGGCGTTGAGACGGGCGCCCGGGTTATTTTCACGTAGCCAGGCAAACATTTTATCGCCCAGGTCATGAATACCCATGTTCGCGTAAGTGTCAGGATAATCCTGCACCAGTTCCGGCATCACCTGCGCCAGCGGCGTATTCGCGTCGTAATGATGTTTGAAGGAGCACAGCGTGTTGATCAGCGTTCCCCATTTCCCGCGAGTTACCCCCATAGAGAACAGGAACATAATCTGAAAGTCGGTGGTGCGGGTCGGCACGATACCGTGGCGGCCAAGCCATGCTGTGACCAGCGCAGCAGGTACGCCGGATGCTTCCAGTTCGCCATCGTCGCCCATACCCGGCGCCAGGATACTGACTTTAATCGGGTCCAGCATACTCCAGTTATCCGGCAGGTCTTTAAAGCCGTGCCAGGTTTCCCCGGGGCGCATGACCCAGCAGTTCTGGTCGGTTGCCAGCAGTTTTGCCGGCGCGTCAGCGAAGTCATATGTTTTACCGGTTTGTGGATCGGTGACGACGTCTTTATTCCACGGTTTAAAGAACCAGTCGCCTTCATCGGTAAACTCTTTATAAAGACGCGCCATCGCCTGACGGAAATCAACCGCTTCGTCAATCACCTCTTGAGTCAGGGACAGACCGCTGTTACCGTCCATCATCGATACCGCCACATCGTTGGATGCGCAGATGGCATATAACGGAGAGGTGGTGGCATGCATCATATATGCCTGGTTGAAGCGGGAGAAATTCACCGCGCCACGGCCTTCACGGACGTGAATGTAGGAAGCTTGTGAAAGCGCATTCAGTAGTTTGTGCGTGGAGTGGGTGGCAAACACGGTCGGACCGTTATGGTCGCCTGGCTCGCCGCGCATCGCGTAGTGATCGCAATAAATCGGGTTGAAGCGCGCATAGCCGTACCATGCTTCGTCGAAGTGAATGCGATCGCTGGTTTTTGCCAGCAGATCCTGCGCCTCTTTGGCGTTATAGCATACGCCGTCATAGGTACAGTTGGTCACCACGCTGTAAGACGGTTTCTGTCCGGATTTGGTTTTGGTCAGCGGGCTGGCGCTGATTTTTTTCTGCAAGGTTTCAGGCTGCATTTCCTGCGGGTAGATTGGCCCGATAATGCCGTAACGGTTACGGCTTGGCACCATATATACCGGTTTGGCCCCAGTGAGGATCAGCCCCTGCTCGATGGATTTATGGCAGTTACGATCCAGTACAACGACATCATTATCCGTCATACAGGCCTGCATAATAGTACGGTTAGAACCGGAGGTCCCGACAACCACGGACCAGGAGCGGTCAGCACCGAATACGCGGGCGGCATTTTTCTCGCTTTCGCCAAACGCGCCGGTATGGTCGAGGAGTGAACCGAGCGTGGTACGCTCAATCCCCATATCGCTGCGGAACAGGTTTTCGCCATAATAATCGTGATAAAAGCGACCGGCAGGCGTTTTAGTGAAACCGACGCCGCCCTGGTGTCCCGGCGCCGCCCATGAATATTCATGAATGTCGCTGTATTTCATCAACGCGTTAAACAGCGGCGGTAACAGTTGCTGGCGATACCGGGTCATGGCGGCAACGGCGCGTCCGGCGATAAAGTCAGCGGTGTCTTCCAGAATCCAGGCGAATTCATCGACAAGCTCCAGCAGGTCGCGGTCCAGCGATGCCGTCGCTTTTTCCCTGTCGCCTAACAGGAAAACGGGCACGTTTTGCTGACGCTCGTGAAGCTTACCGATCAATTGCCTGACGCTCAGGTGCTCATCCGGTTGTTCCATTTGGTAGCTAAACATCAGACAGTCAATGGCTTCGTTCGCGGACAAGATGGCATAGCCGTCATCGAAGGATGTCGATTTAATGACGGTAACATTTTGTTGGCTCAAGGCATCCGCCAGACGCTCAACCGCGTTGCCAACCCAGGTGTCCTGATGCAGAAACTCACTTTCAACAATTAATACTTTCATCATCTTTTACCCGGTTGTGGAGGCCGTGCAATTTACGCCTTGCCGACCCGCCGTATGAATGTGACGTGGGCAAGTATTACCCCGTCAAATAGGGGGTGTAAAGTGATGGAATAATGGTCAGTTATTGATATTTATTTTTAATAAACAATGGGTTAATTATTGATATCGAGCGATTTCACCCGCCGTTTATCGACAGGTGAATTATTTTTTTGGCTGATAGTGGTATCCGGCTTTAGCCGGGCATCGTCTGGCGTCGTTGCTGGCTAAGCTTGCGGTATTGTTGCGGCGACATGCCGACAAATTTGCTAAAAGTACTGTAAAAACGGCTGCTGGATCGGAACCCGGCAGTCAGAGCGACATCGAGGATCGTTTTGTCAGTATCGCTCAATAAGGCACGTACGTGATTGATGCGCATCGCCGTGATGTACTGCTTCATCGTCAATTGCATAACCCGCTGGAATATTCCCATCGCGTAATTAGCATTGAGTTTGACATGCTCCGCGACGTCGTTAATGGTGAGCGCCTGATCGTAGTTATCGGCAATAAATCCCAGCATCTGGCTTACGTAAAACTGCGCATGGCGTGAGACGCTATTCTTGTGGGTGCGTGATGTTTTATTGAGCAAAATGGGTTGCCAGCCGGAAAGGCTAAAGCGTTTAAGCATCAGGCCGATTTCATCGATCGCCAACTGGCGAATTTGCTCATTCGGGCTGCTTGTTTCCTGCTGCCAGCGCAACACTTCAAAGGTGCTAAGCTGCTGGGTCGCCAGTGATTTAACCACCATCCCGTGCGTGACATGGTTGATAAGATCGCGATCCAGCGGCCAGGAGAGAAACAGGTGCATCGGCAAACTGAAAATCGCCATCTGGCGGCAGTTGCCGGGGCGGGTAAGTTGGTGTGGCGTACAGGCCCAAAACAGGGTGATATGCCCCTGCTTTATCTGCACGACTTCATTGTTGATTAAATACTCCACATCGCCGTCAAACGGAACATTCACTTCTACTTGCCCATGCCAGTGACTGCTGGCCATTCTGTGCGGCGGCCTCAGTTCAACGTCCAGTCGTTGATATTCGGAATAGAGCGACAGCGGGCTACGGGTTTGCTTTTCATCGCCGTTGCACATGTGCGGGTCGGGCGGGAGGAGGGATATTGCTTGCGTACTCATCGTCACTCCATTTCCTGAATTATCAGAATTATGCCCCTTTAGCCGGGAGGAAACCGGGAATCCGGACACAGAATCCGTCGATATTGTAGAGCGTAGCCTGACTATCAGGCCGAATACTCTGCTTTTTACGCCATTTTGTCCCAAAAACTCAGATCTCCCGCGCGCCAGCATACGATCTGAGTTTTCGGGAATGCTCATCGGGGAAGACGGAGGTTTTCACCGGGAACGCGTGCCACCATGAAGGTGTTCACTACTGTTCTGGAGAGTCATGATGACGGCACCCAAAATTACCTTTATCGGCGCAGGTTCTACGATTTTCGTCAAAAATATCCTCGGCGATGTGTTTCACCGCGAGGCGCTAAAATCAGCGCATGTCGCCCTGATGGATATTGACGAAACCCGGCTGGAAGAGTCGCACATTGTGGTACGGAAACTGATGGACTCAGCGGGCGCTTCTGGCCGGATTACCTGCCATACCCACCAGAAAGCGGCGCTACAGGATGCGGATTTCGTGGTGGTCGCCTTTCAGATTGGCGGCTATGAACCCTGCACCGTGACCGATTTTGAGGTTTGTAAGCGTCATGGCCTGGAACAGACGATCGCCGATACGCTGGGGCCGGGCGGCATCATGCGCGCGCTGCGGACCATCCCGCATCTGTGGCGGATTTGCGAAGACATGACGGAAGTCTGTCCGAAGGCCACCATGCTCAATTACGTCAACCCGATGGCGATGAATACCTGGGCGATGTATGCCCGCTATCCGCATATCAAACAGGTCGGCCTGTGCCATTCGGTACAGGGAACGGCGGAAGAACTGGCGCGCGACCTGAATATCGATCCCGCCTCGCTGCGCTACCGCTGCGCCGGCATTAACCACATGGCGTTTTACCTCGAACTGGAGCGCAAAACGGCTGACGGGACTTATGTCGATCTCTATCCTGAATTGCTGGCGGCCTATGACGCCGGACAGGCACCGAAGCCCAATATTCACGGCAATGAACGCTGCCAGAACATTGTGCGCTATGAGATGTTCAAAAAGTTGGGCTACTTCGTCACCGAGTCATCAGAGCATTTTGCCGAGTACACGCCGTGGTTTATTAAACCGGGACGCGAGGATCTGATTGCGCGCTACAAGGTGCCGCTGGATGAATATCCGAAACGCTGCGTAGAACAACTGGCGAACTGGCATAAAGAGCTGGAGGAGTATAAAACCGCCGAGCGTATCGACATCAAACCGTCCCGCGAGTACGCCAGCACCATTATGAACGCTCTGTGGACCGGCGAGCCGAGCGTGATTTACGGCAATGTGCGTAACGAGGGGCTGATTGATAACCTGCCGCAGGGAAGCTGCGTGGAAGTGGCTTGTCTGGTGGATGCCAACGGCATTCAACCGACGAAGGTGGGGACGATCCCTTCTCATCTGGCGGCGATGATGCAGACCAACATCAACGTGCAAACGCTGTTGACCGAAGCCATCCTCACGGAAAACCGCGATCGCGTGTATCACGCGGCGATGATGGACCCTCATACCGCAGCGGTGCTGGGTATCGAAGAAATCTATGCGTTGGTTGACGATCTGATCGCCGCGCATGGCGACTGGCTTCCGGCCTGGTTACGCCGTTAATCTCCAGCCGCGCTGGACGGCAGATCCGGCGTTTAACCTCTACTAACAGAAGGCGGGCGCTGGTAACAGCGACCCGGTACCCTATGAGCATCTCTCTGACAACAAAGCTGAGTTACGGGTTCGGTGCGTTTGGTAAGGATTTCGCCATCGGCATTGTGTATATGTACCTGATGTATTACTACACCGATGTGGTGGGACTCTCGGTCGGCCTCGTCGGCACCCTCTTTCTGGTCGCGCGAATCTGGGATGCGATAAACGATCCCATCATGGGCTGGATTGTCAACGCCACGCGTTCGCGGTGGGGGAAATTTAAGCCGTGGATATTGATCGGCACCTTAACCAATTCGCTGGTGCTTTTCCTGCTGTTCAGCGCCCATCTTTTTGAGGGAACCGCGCAGGTTGTATTTGTCTGCGTAACTTACATCCTGTGGGGCATGACGTATACCATTATGGATATCCCATTTTGGTCGCTGGTGCCGACCATTACGCTTGATAAGCGAGAACGCGAACAACTGGTGCCGTTCCCGCGTTTCTTCGCCAGTCTGGCTGGCTTCGTCACTGCCGGTATAACGCTGCCGTTTGTGAACTACGTTGGCGGAGCGGATCGTGGGTTCGGCTTTCAGATGTTTACGCTGGTACTGATTGCGTTTTTTATCGCCTCGACTATCGTGACATTACGCAACGTACATGAGGTGTACTCCTCCGACAACGGTGTAACGGCGGGCCGCCCACATCTGACGTTAAAAACGATCGTTGGATTGATATACAAAAACGATCAGCTCTCTTGCCTGTTGGGAATGGCGCTGGCGTATAACATTGCCTCCAATATTATCAATGGGTTTGCGATCTACTACTTCACCTATGTGATTGGCGATGCCGATCTTTTTCCCTATTACCTTTCTTACGCCGGCGCGGCGAATCTGCTGACGCTGATTGTCTTCCCCCGGCTGGTGAAAATGTTATCGCGGCGGATATTGTGGGCGGGCGCCTCCGTGATGCCCGTTCTGAGTTGCGCAGGGCTCTTCGCGATGGCGTTGGCGGATGTCCATAATGCCGCTTTAATCGTGGCGGCGGGTATTTTCCTGAATATCGGGACCGCGCTCTTTTGGGTGCTTCAGGTGATCATGGTGGCGGATACGGTCGATTATGGGGAATTTAAGCTCAATATTCGCTGCGAGAGTATCGCTTATTCCGTACAGACGATGGTCGTGAAGGGCGGCTCGGCGTTTGCGGCGTTCTTTATCGCTCTGGTGCTGGGGCTGATTGGCTACACGCCGAACGTGGCGCAGTCTGCGCAAACCCTGCAGGGGATGCAGTTTATTATGATTGTCCTGCCGGTACTGTTTTTCATGATGACGCTGGTTCTCTACTTCCGCTACTACCGTTTGAACGGCGATATGTTGCGCAAGATTCAGATCCACCTGCTGGATAAATACCGGAAAACGCCGCCATTCGTCGAACAGCCGGATAGCCCGGCGATTTCTGTGGTAGCGACCAGCGATGTAAAAGCGTGAGCATGGTCTCTCGTGCAGGCCGGATAAGCGTAGCGCCATCCGGCAATTAACCGATAACGCGGCCCGGGAGAACGCCGGGCCTGCCAGGTTATTTCGCGCAGTTAGCGCACTGTTTGCTGACAATCTGCTGGAAGAAATCGTTGCCTTTGTCATCCACCAGGATAAAGGCCGGGAAATCTTCTACTTCAATTTTCCAGATAGCTTCCATGCCGAGTTCCGGATACTCGACGCACTCCAGATGCTTAATGCTCTGCTGTGCCAGTACCGCCGCCGGGCCGCCGATACTGCCCAAATAAAAGCCGCCATGTTTTTTACAGGCATCCGTGACCTGCTGACTACGGTTGCCTTTCGCCAGCATGATCATACTGCCGCCGTGGGATTGCAGTAGATCGACATAAGAGTCCATTCGGCCTGCGGTGGTGGGGCCTAATGAGCCAGATGGATAACCTGCCGGCGTTTTTGCCGGACCTGCGTAATAGATGGGATGGTCTTTAATATACTGCGGCAGGTCTTCGCCGGATTCAATACGCTCTTTTAGCTTCGCGTGGGCGATATCGCGACCTACGATAATGGTGCCCGTCAGCGACAGGCGAGTCGAGACCGGGTACTGCGATAGCTGGGCGAGGATCTCTTTCATCGGACGGTTAAGATCGACTTTCACCGCGTCGCCTTCGCCCGCCTGACGCAGCGCTGGCGGAATATACTGGCCCGGATTGTGTTCCAGTTTTTCGATCCAGATGCCTTCGCGGTTGATTTTCGCTTTGATGTTACGGTCTGCCGAGCAGGAGACGCCCATCCCCACCGGACAGGAAGCGCCGTGACGCGGCAGGCGAATTACGCGAATATCGTGGGCGAAATATTTCCCGCCGAACTGGGCGCCGAGGCCAAGTTTATGCGCTTCTTCCAGCAGTTCCTGTTCCAGGTGGAGATCGCGGAATGCCTGGCCGTGCTCGTTACCTTCCGTCGGCAGCGCGTCGTAATAGTGGGTGCTGGCGAGCTTAACGGTTTTCAGCGTGCTTTCCGCCGAGGTGCCGCCAATGACAAAGGCGATATGGTATGGCGGACAGGCCGCGGTGCCCAGCGTGCGCATTTTCTCAACGAGGAAGTTTTTCAGCTTGCCTGGGGTGAGCAGCGCTTTGGTCTCCTGATAGAGATACGTTTTGTTTGCTGAACCGCCGCCTTTCGCCACGCAAAGGAACTTGTACTCGTCGCCGTCGACGGCATAGAGATCGATTTGCGCTGGCAGGTTGCTGCCGGTATTGACCTCTTTGTACATATCCAGCGGCGCGTTCTGCGAGTAGCGCAGGTTATCTTCGATATAGGTATTAAACACGCCTTTGGATAGCGCGGCTTCATCGCCGCCGCCCGTCCAGACGCGTTGGCCTTTTTTACCCATGATAATCGCCGTGCCGGTATCCTGGCAGGTCGGCAGAATGCCTTTGGCGGCGATCTCGGAGTTTCTCAGGAATTGCAACGCCACATATTTGTCGTTTTCGCTGGCTTCGGGGTCATGGAGAATGGCGGCGACTTGCTGCTGGTGTTCAGGACGGAGCATAAAAGACGCATCATGGAAGGCCTGCTGAGCCAGCAACGTTAACGCCTGCGGCTCAACGTTGAGGATAGATTCTCCGTTGAATTCACTGACGCTGACATAATCGGAGGTGAGCAGATAATACTCTGTTTTGTCCTCTCCCATCGGGAAAGGCGCCTGATAGATAAACTCTTTTTTCGACATGTGCTTCCAGCCTAATAGTAAGAAAATGTATTAAGAGCCTCATGGGCCAGACTCTAAGTCGCGCGCCGCGCATAACCGGGCGGCGCGCGCGGCCATTACAGGAATCCGTACATTGCGGCAAAGATCCAGCCAAAGACGCAGGAGACGCTCACGCCAATCAAACCCGGCAGAATGAAGCTGTGGTTAATGACGAAGCGGCCAATACGGGTTGTGCCGGAACGGTCAAACTGAATCGCCGCCAGATCGCTTGGGTAGGTCGGCAGGATATAGTAGCCATAACATGCCGGCGCAGAGGCCACGATATACGCCGGATCGACACCGATAGCCAGCGCGACGGGAACAATCGCCGCCAGCGCCGCTGCCTGGGAGTTAACAAACTTGGAGACCAGCAGCAGAACGATGGCATAGGCCCACGGATACTCTTTGACCATTTCGCCCAGCACGCCCTGAATTTCCGACATATGCGCGCCGAACATGGTTTCCGCCATCCAGGCGATCCCGTATACCGCGACAATCGCAATCATACCGGAACGAAAAACTTCGTTTTTTGAGATAGACGCAGGATTGGTTTTGGTCAGGATGATAATGAGCGCCCCGGTCAGCAGCATGAACATCTGAATGACCAGCACCATCGACAACGGTTTGCCGCCGAAGGTTGGACGTAAGTCGGAGTCCGCGCCCAGGAGAGCGACCACGGCAATCGCCGCCAGGAAGATCCACATCGCCAGCCAGTTGCTTTTCGGCAGTTTTTTATCCAGCAGCGTCGCGGTATCGCCGTACACGTACTGACGGTTTTCCGGTACGGAAATAAATTTCTGAAACGCTTCGTCTTTATCCAGATCTTTACCGCGGAACCAACTAAAAATACCGATTGCCAGGATACCGAGCAGGGTAGACGGGATGGTGATCGACAGCAGATCGAGGAACTCCAGATGTTTTCCGTCAAATGTCACGTTGCCCAGCATCGCTACCAGAGAAACAACGGCGACGGAAACCGGACTGGCGATGATGCCCATTTGCGCGCCGATAGAACTGGCCGCCATTGGACGTTCCGGACGGATATTATTCTTGATCGCCACATCATAGATAATCGGCAAAATGGTGTAGACCACGTGGCCTGTCCCACACAGAATCGTCAGGGTACAGGTGACGAACGGCGCCACAATAGAGACGTATTTGGGGTTGCGACGCAGCAGCTTTTCGGCAATCTGCAGCATCACATCCAGCCCGCCTGAAGCCTGCAACGTTGCCGACGCGGCGACTACCGCGATAATGACCAGCATTACGTCAACGGGCGGTTTACCTGGCTGGAGATGGAAAACAAACACCAGAATGACCAGACCAATACCGCCCAACAACCCGAGCGCGATCCCGCCCTTTCGGGCGCCATAAAACAGACATATTAATATTATGAGAAGCTGTATACTAAATAACATTTTTATTTATCCTCGCGATAAACCCAGTCAATTTTGATAAATGGATCACAGCCATCCTCTGATTTGTGTGAATGAGCATCAGGAAATGGCGAATATTCAATGCGCCAGTGGCGACGATTAACGATTAAGGTTTTTACAGAGTTGCTTTAAGTAATTATTTTCTTGCGATGGTGATGTTCAGAGGGAAGCACCCTCTGGCGATGGGCAGGTGGAGTCAGCGAGAGCAGTAAATTATGATTTGTCTGTTTTAAAAACAGGCGTTTATTATTTAATTTTTGTGTCTCGCCATCAGGTAAATCACGAGATAAATCCAACAGAATGTGACTTATGTGATCATTGTCACGCCATTTTTTTAAATTATTAGTATGGCGTGTGGAGACGCGTATCTGCTCACCAATATACGTATTGTCCATAGGCGTAGCACAAGCTCCATTGCTACAAACATAATTTTATTTAAGTGTCAGGAAAATTCCGGACAAATCCCTTTTTTAATAAAAATACACACTCTCGGCATGGGATAATACTTAATTAACTTTTGTTAGCGTTTTGAAATTAAAAACAGCGCAGAGCGCTGTAATAATAGAAAATAACGTTAACAGGCCTGGGTTGAGTATATTTGATCTGACACAATTTCCCAGATTTGTTATTAATGTGATAGCGTTTTTATTGGCATTGTTATAATAAATGTTACCAGGATATAACGCTTCGCGTCGGCTTTATGCGGTATCCTTACTGACAATATTGTTTCAGTAAAGAGTAATGTTCCGGCTGAACGCGGTAGCGGTAAACCGGCCTGCCGGTCACGCCGTAATGAATACTGGTAAACAAGATATGGCAATTCACCAGCCAGATGAGATATTTACGGCAGGAGACGCGCGAGATATTCACTTCGTTGGCCAACTCGTCGGTAGAAAATTCCTGCTCCTGATGCGCATCAATCCACTGGCATAAGGTGCGTAGCGTTTGCTGCGTCAGCCCTTTTGGCAGCCGGCGAGGCTCCTGCTCGCTGGATGAATTACCGTGAATGAGCAGGTCAAGCTCAGACTGTTCGTAATACTGGCGTTTTTCCATCGCCGTTTTCTTACGTAGCCAGCCGGTCAGCGCTTCTTCAAAGCGCGTGGCCTGAAAAGGCTTGATCAGATAATCCACCACGCCGTAGTGAAGCGAATCTTTAATGGTGGCGGCGTCAGCGGCAGAAGAAATGACAATAACGTCGCTTTTGCAGCCTGCGCTGTGCAGGACAGGCAGCAGATCCAATCCGTTTTCCTGCTGCATGTAGATATCCAGCAGGATTAGGTCAATGTGATTTTCACTGTTGAAGATAAACTCTTTCGCTTTTTCCAGCGTCGAAGCGGTTCCACAACAATGAAAACCGGAGATTTGCGCGACATAGCGGCGATTTAACTCCGCGACCATCGCATCGTCATCGACAATTAATACATTGATCATAGGCTGGTCCTTTCTCCATCCCAGGGTAACTGTACAAAAAATTGTGTGAAGATCCCAGGCTCGGACTCCACGGAAATTACGCCGCCAAGCGCTTCAACCTGCTGTTTAACCAGCGCTAAACCGACGCCGCGTTCGGCGCCTTTCGACGAGACGCCTTTTTCAAAAATCGCCTCGATGCGCTCAGGTTCGATACCCGGACCGTCATCGCTCACTTCGCAATGCAGCCAGCCATGGCGGTAGTGTAACGAGACGCTGATTTCGCCGCCGGATTCCTGGCTCAATGCTTCCAGCGCGTTTTCAATCAAATTACCCAGCGCCGTAATCAGCACCGTAACCTGATCTTCATTGTTATTATCCGGTAACTGGCTGTCGCTGCTTATCACCAGGCTGTGCCCGAAATCAGAGGCGCGAGTAATCTTACTGAGCAAAAAGCCAGCGATAATCGGCGACTTTATTTTACCCAGCAGCAAACCGATCTCTTCCTGATAGTTATTGGCCGTCTTGATAATATACGCTTCAAGCTGCTTATAACTCTTCAGGTGCAATAATCCCAGAATCACATGTAATTTGTTCATGAATTCGTGGGATCGTTCACGGAGCGCATCCGCGTAGTTCACCATCCCGTCCAACCGCTGCATCAGTTGGCGAACTTCTGTTTTATCCCTGAAGGTGGATATCGCGCCGATAATTTCGCCGTTGCTGCGCACCGGAACGGTATTCACCAGCAGCAGGCGGCCTTTGACGATGATCTCTTCATCGCGGCGCGGCGTACCGTCACGCAACACTTCGCTAATGTCCACCACCTGCGACCAGGCATGACTCAGGGTGGATAATCTGGCGTCATCCTGCGTTTTTCGGTAATCGAGCAGCGCCTGCGCCGCATGGTTAATCAACGTGACTTCGCCGCTACCATCCACGGCGATAACGCCCTCTTTGATTGACTGCAGCATCGCCTGGCGTTGTTCAAACAGGGTTGAGATCTCATAGGGTTCGAGGCCAAACAGGATACGTTTTAGCACCTTGACCAGCGCATACGTGCCTAATAACCCCACCAGAGCGCCGAACAGAATGGACCAGATAATACTGCCGCGGCTATTGTTGATCTGCTGCGTAACGTGACTGAGTTCCAGGCCAATCGCTACCACACCGATCTGCCGGTGGCGTTCATCATAAACCGGTGTGAAAACGCGCAGCGCTTTGGCAAGAAAGCCGCGATTAATGGCAACGTTTTCCTTTCCCTGCAGTGCGAGCAGAATGTCATCGCCTTTGAACGGTTGACCGATTCGCTGCGTTTCTGGGTGCGAATAACGGATGCCCTGCATATTGGTCACCACAATAAACAAAAAGCCATTATGCTGGCTCACCGCTTCGGCGAGCGGCTGAATGCCGCTTTCCGCAGGCGGTTTTTTCAGCCCCTCGCGAATTGCCGGAGAGTCCGCCAGCGAGCGAGCCACCGCCAGCGCTTTATCTGCCAGCGCGTCGCGCGTCATGCTGCTGATTTGCGAAAAATAGATCAGATGGACCACAACGAGCACCGAAAACAAAACGGCGCTGACCATCAGAATGACGGTAGTGCCGAGTTTCATGGGGCGTTTGCGTAACGCCCGGCATGGCAGGGAGTGTTTCATAGTGGACCTGAGCGGACGAATCGTAAGGTTATTATCCCTGATGAGGCGTCTAATTCAAAGGCATAGGCGATGTTGCTCCAGTGTTGAAAAGCCCGTCTGGTCTTGCAGGGCGCGCTACCTGCTCATGTCGTTAATTAATATCGCCGGATACCGTGATGGGTAATTTATTTTCATCAGAATTACATAAAATAATTTTTCATTAATTTTTATAATAACGTATGCGGTATCACATTTTATTTTTACTGACGTTCAGAATGCGTTTGATCACAATCAATCAGCACAAATATTTAATCTATTATGATTAGTTTTCATTACATATTATTAATAATTATGGAAGCAATGTGAGAAATAAAAAATGGAAATAAAAAAATGGCTGAACACAACCATAACCCGACGTGATGCTATTGTCGCTACCGCAAAAGTAGGGGCGGCGGTGACGCTAAGCCAGGCGATTACGCTGCCTTTTGCTACCACTGCCCAGGCGCAGGATACCCCGACACCGAAGGATGCCAACGGCGAAACCGTCAGGCACAGCGCCTGTCTGGTCAACTGTGGCAGCCGATGCCCGCTTAAGGTTATCGTGAAAAATGATCGCATTGTGCGTATTGAACCGGAAGACGCGAAAGATGACGCGGTATTCGGCGAGCATCAGATTCGTCCCTGCCTGCGCGGGCGTTCCAGTCGCTGGCGGGTCTATAGCCCGGATCGCATTAAGTATCCGATGAAAAGAGTGGGAAAACGCGGCGAAGGAAAATTTAAACGTATTTCATGGGATGAGGCCACGGCCTTTATTGCGGCGGAATTAACGCGCGTTAGCGAAAAATATGGCCGGGAAGCTATTTATTATAATTATCAATCCGGCGCGTATTATCACACGCAGGGTAGACCCGCCTGGATAAGATTACTAAATCTCACCGGCGGTTATTTAAATTATCACAACACCTATTCCACGGCGCAAATCGCCACCGCCACGCCTTATACCCACGGCGATTATGTCGGTAGCCATTTTACGCAGATCGCGCATTCCGATCTGGTGGTGCTATTTGGCCTGAATCTCTCAGAAACGCGGATGTCCGGCGGCGGTCAGGTTGAAGAGCTGCGCCGGGCACTGGAGACCTCGAAAGCCCGGGTCATTATTATCGATCCGCGCTATACCGATTCGGTGATTACCGAACACGCCGAATGGCTACCGATTCGCCCAACCACGGACGCTGCGTTAGTCGCCGGCATAGCGCATACGCTGATTACCGAACAGCTTTTCGACGAGGCGCTGGTAAACCGCTATTGCGTCGGCTATGACCGTAGCACATTGCCGGACACGGCTGCGCCTAACGCCAGCTATAAAGATTATGTTCTTGGCACGGGCGATGACGGTATCGCGAAAACCCCGGAATGGGCGGCGGATATCACCGGAATTCCTGCAACGCGTATTCGCCAACTGGCGCGCGAAATCGCCTCGGCGCGCGCCTGCTATATTTGCCAGGGCTGGGGGCCGCAGCGTCATGCCAACGGCGAACAAACCGTGCGTGCTATTCAGACGCTGCCTGCGTTAACCGGCCACTTCGGGCGGCCCGGCACCAACAATGGCAACTGGCCTTACGGTACGCCGTATGGCGTGCCATTGTTGCCTGTCGGTAAGAATCCGATCAAAACCTCTATTCCTTGCTATCTGTGGACGGACGCCATTCAGCATCCGGAGAAAATGACCGCGACGACAATGGGTGTGAAAGGCGCGGACAGGCTAAAAACCGGAATTAAGCTGTTTTTCAACCAGGCCGGTAATACCTTGCTGAATCAGCACGGCGAAACGAACCGCACCCGACAAATTCTCGCGGATGAATCGCTGTGTGAAACCATTATCGTGATTGAAAACCATATGACGCCCAGCGCGATGTATGCGGATCTGCTGTTGCCGGAGACCAGCTATCTTGAGGCGGAAGACCTGGTGGACAGCTCCTATGCGGCGGGATCGCATAACTATATGATTGCGATTCAGAAAACCGTTAAACCGATGTGGGAAGTGCGCAGCACGTATGACATCTGCGCGGATATCGCCGGGCATCTTGGACTGCGCGAGCAATATACCGAGGGCCGAACTCAGGCGCAGTGGGCGGAGATGCACTATCAGCAGATCCGTGAAAAACGTCCATACCTGCCGGAGTGGAGCGTGGCGAAAGAGATGGGCGTGATTGACCAGCGTATCGCTACCGAGCAGCAGAGCCTTGCGTTTGCCGATTTCCGCGCCGACGCCGAGGCTAATCCACTCTCCACGCCGTCGGGCAAAATTGAAATTTACTCCCAGGCGCTGGCGGATCTGGCGCAAGCGTGGACGTTGCCAGAAGGCGAGCGAATTCCCGCATTGCCGGAATTTTGTCCGGCGAAAGAGTCGCACCTTAACAAAGCGCTGACGGCGAAGTATCCGTTGCAGTTAAGCGGCTTCCATACCAAAGGGCATACCCACTCGACCTACAGCAATGTGCTGATGCTGCATGAGGCGGTGCCGGATGAAGTCTGGATTAACCCGATTGACGCCAGCGCCCGCCAACTGAAGTCCGGCGATCGGGTGCATGTATTCAATGACCGCGGCGTGGTGGAGCTTCCCTGTAAAGTGACCCAGCGCATTTTACCCGGCGTGGCGGCGATGCCGCAGGGCGCGTGGACGCGGCTTGACGGCAACGGCGTTGATGTCGGCGGCTGTATCAATACGCTGACCAGCCACCATCCTTCGCCGCTGGCGAAAGGCAATCCGCAGCATACCAATCTGGTTGAAATTAAACGCGCTTAAGGAGTGATGTACGATGAAACAGTATGGCTTTTATGTTGACTCCTCGCGCTGTTCAGGCTGTAAAACCTGCCAGGTAAGCTGCAAGGATAATAAAGATCTGGATGTCGGTCCGAAACTGCGCCGCGTCTATGAATATGGCGGCGGAAGCTGGGTGAAAGAGGGGGAAAGCTGGCATCACGACACCTTTACCTACTACCTCTCTATTGCTTGTAACCATTGCGATGAGCCGGTATGTGTCTCCGGCTGTCCGACCGGGGCGATGCAT
The DNA here is from genome assembly GCF_043356435.1 of Salmonella sp. SJTUF15591. Lineage (NCBI taxonomy): Bacteria > Pseudomonadati > Pseudomonadota > Gammaproteobacteria > Enterobacterales > Enterobacteriaceae > Salmonella > Salmonella sp. SJTUF15591. The sequence goes on from NZ_JBEUJO010000003.1 coordinate 65,900, forward strand.
AAACGCAAAGAAGATGGTCTGGTCGTGGTGGATGACAGCGTATGCGTCGGCTGTCGCTATTGTGAAATGCGTTGCCCCTACGGCGCGCCGCAGTTTGATACGCAAGCAAACGTGATGCGTAAATGCGACGGTTGTCTTGACCGACTGGAGAACAATCTGCGCCCTATCTGTGTGGATTCTTGCCCGCAGCGAGCGCTGGATTTCGGCCCTGTCGATGAATTACGGGCAAAATATGGCACGGAGAATCAAATCGCGCCGCTGCCTTCAGCGTCGTTCACCCATCCTAACCTCATTATTAAACCGCATCCGAAAGCGAGACCCACGGGCGATACGGAAGGCGCAATCATGAACATTCGGGAGGTGCGCCATGCATGAGTTACCGCTGGTCTTTTTTACGGTCTTTACCCAGAGCGCGGTCGGCGCGTTTATTCTGCTGCTGATTGGCGGCGCAATGGGGCTGGTCGCGCCGCGGCGTAAGGCTATCGGTCTGTTCTCGGTGATGTGCCTGTTTGGGCTTGGCGTCATTGTCGGCATCTTCCACGTCGGGCAACCGCTGCGCGCGCTGAATATGCTGCTGCGCGTCGGACATTCGCCGATGAGTAACGAGATTGTCTTGTCGGCGGCTTTTGCGGCGCTCGGCGGTCTGGGGGCGCTCGGTTTGTTGCTGAACCGGGCGACGCCGCTGTGTAACGCGTTGGTATGGTTGGCAGCGATAGTCGGGGTGGTCTTCTTATACGCCGTTCCGCAGATTTACCAACTGCCGACGGTGGCGACCTGGCGTTCATCTTACACCACGGCAATGATGATATTGACGCCGTTGATTGGCGGCGGCGCGTTGGCGGCATTGTTTGGCGTGCGCCGTCTGGGGCTACTGGTCAGCGTGTTGGCGATTTTGGTGAGCTTTTGTCTGCGCCCGGGCTATATGGCGACGCTGATGAGCGCCGATAGCGCTCTGACCGCCGCGCAACATAGCTGGTTTACCGCCCAGGCGATATTGCTGGCGGCGGGCGTGGTCGGGGTGGTGGTCTGCGCGCGCCTGAAATCGAGCGCTGCGGTGCTGGCCATGACGGCTGTGGTGGTTATCGCGGCGGAGTTGGCGGGTAGGATTGCGTTTTACAATCTGTGGACGCTGCCAATGTAGTTTTTGCCCGGCTTGTGCCATGTAAGCCTGATCAGCGTAGCGTCATCAGGCGAAATATTTCAGGAGCTATTGCTATGCCTTCCCGTGCTGTTTTGCCGCGTATCCTCGGCGCACTGTTTTACTACTCCCCTGAGAGGCCGGAGGTGAAAGCGTTGTTCGATTGTTTGCCAACGTTGCCTGAGCTTTACCCCTGGCGCGATCGCGGACATATTGAATCACTGTGTGCGTCATGGTCGCTACCGGATGATGATGCGCTTACATGGCAATTTTCTGTGTTGTTTGAAGGCCAGGGAAAGATGCCCGTCCCACCCTGGGGATCGGTCTATCTGGAAAAAGATAATTTGTTGATGGGGGAAACTACCGCCGATTATCGAGCTTTTTTACAGTCGCAGGGCATGGTATTCACTGACCGTGAACGCGAGCCGGAAGATCAGTTTGGCCTGATGCTATTGGCCTGTAGCGATCTGCTGGCACGAGGCGACAACGTGGCGGCCAACCGGTTACTGGAGGCGCATCTGCTGCCCTGGGGATTCCGCTATCTGGAATTGCTGCAACGCAATACCGTTAGCGCCTTCTATGCCCGGCTTGCCGTCGTAGCGACCTGTTATCTGCAGGATGTTCAGCAGCAACAGGGACTACAGCCTGAGAATAAACGGTTGTTTTTCTGAGGTATTGGTCGGGTTTTGATGGCGTGCCGTAATACTTGTGCCGCCATCGTGCCCGCTGTTGCGTCAGCGGGCACAGTTTACTATTACAGCTCCGGCGTCTTTTTGAAACCGGTCAGCATCAGCACCAGGCTCTGTTTTGAGTCCGCTGGCGTGAAGTCGTAGTGATTTCCCTGACGGTCGCCGCCGATATACCAGGATATTTCCGTTTTCCCTTCCGCCAGCGCTTTTCGCACCGCTTTATCGACATCAACCATGCGATACTCATGTGAATGGTCCAGATATAACACGGCATCGGAACGGTAGTTGATCGCTGGTTTATTGTTCCAGGACACAGTACTGACGTGCCAGTCACTGCTGGTCGGGTAAAAGAAAATTTGATCGGCGCCGTTCGCTTCCGTTTTGCCGCCAAAAAGGCGAATACGGTATTTGAATAGCGAAGCGTCCATATTGGCAGGCAGGGGCGGGATCTTAAATTTCACTAGCGTGAGCGTTTCCGGGTGCTGCGTGCGTCCGCCATTTGTCCAGTCATCCTGTACGTACAAGGTATCGACGCTGGCATGAGGCTTGTCGTCTTCGCTGCTTACCCAGGTATTTTCTTCCGCTTTACTGTAGGCGTAAGGAACCGTAGTGCCGCAATCCAGTCCCTGATTCATACACAGATCCGTCATAAACTGCGCGCCATCTTCCGTCCAGCCATTCATAAAATCGGCATGGGCGGTATAAAGACTTCCCCAGCGCTCTTCCCGGGTTTCGCCATGCATTACCGGGTCCATCGACAATTCCACTTTAGACGTATCCAGCGAGGAGATCTGCGGGAGTACCCAGGCGATGTTCATATTCACCGTCGGGATTTTGACCGGATAGTCTGCGGAACATTTCCCGTGGTCGGCATAGATAGCGTTATTGTGGCTATGGGTCGGTTTCAGGTTGACGCCATCCCAACAGTTGGGGAAAGCGATCCCGATATTAAACTGGACGGCATCGCCCGCTTTACGCAGGCCGCATATTTCGCCTACCTTGTTGGTGTAACCTTTGCCGTTGGCACATAAAAAGGTGATTGCGGAACTGGGGCCAGTACCGTGATGATCGCCTGCCAGTAACTCCAGCCCGGCCGGGAATGGATGGAGCGGATATTGCGCTACATTTGTGGATTGATAATAGGTCTTTTGGTAGGCCGGATTTACGATTTCACCATCAGGTAATTTCATGGACGGCGCCCAGTAAGCGGAGCTGTCGGCTTTATTATCACAGGTGGTATCGGGTTGCGCGCGCAACGTCTGGTAGGTAGAGACCGCGTCGGTGTGGGTGTTGCCAAAAAAGTCATGCCACATCGCCTGATTCGCTTTACCAAACATCATAATCGCGTCATCGCCCAGCGTGTGGTGATAGCCGCACACGACATGTGCCTGAGGGTCGGCATGGGCCGGGAATGCGCCAGCGGCAACGAGCGTAGCCAGGCTGACGGTAATAAGGTTGAGTTTCATTTTTTTGCTGCCCGGTTGAATAGAAGTGGGAGCAGCAATAGCAGATCAGATTGCGGTGTTACATCTCATTAATTATCACTTTTTGTCATTTGCCCTGCATACAGGGGCGAATTTGCAGACGTACTATTTAAATAATTAGCCGAAACTACCCTCCTCTTGATTATGTCAATTTACAAAAAGGGTACGTTAGTGATTAAAATCGGGCTTTTTGTGATAACCCTCACTATTTCATTTTGCCTATGCTAATGGCGCTCGCCATAACCGAATAACGATTCTATCGGACATCGGCTTTATTTTTAAGAAATGCGTTACGACATCAGTCGTGACGCGATCTGCTATGGGTTTTTTATGAGATTACTAAAACGCGTTATTGTGGTTGTACTCTTGGGCGTGATTTTATTTATGGTCAGGGACGATATACGCTATGTTTATCAACTGATCCTCAAATATGGTGATAAACCCTCGGCGCTGGCACTGAGTAGCTATAAAGCGGTTATTCAGCAAAAACCAGTCGCAGGAGTTAAGAGTAACCTTTCAGGTTTGACCTACTCCGCCGAAGACAGGATGCTTTTCGCCGTTATTAATAATCCCCCTGAACTGGTCTGGTTAACGACAGAAGGGCAGTTGGTAGGGCGGATGCCGCTCCAGGGCATCCACGACCCGGAGTCTATTGCATGGAGTGGGGGCAACCAGTTCCAGATAGGCAGTGAGAAAGATGGCGCGGTCTATAAAACACAGGTGGATATTCAGCGCGGCACCATGCAGATAATCTCCATGGTGAAGCTTGAGGGCTATGACAAAGCAAAAAATAAAGGGCTGGAAGGTACGGCATGGGATGCGAAAAATGAGAGATTATATGCCGCAAAAGAAAGAAAACCCATAATGATCAAAGAAGTAGAGATGAGCAAAAATGGTATCACCAGAGCGTTGCCTTCTGCCATCACTGCAAGTGTGAGCGATGTCTCCGGACTTGAATACCATGCCCCAACGGATTCGCTGCTGGTGTTGTCGGACGAGTCAAAAATGATCCTTGAGGTCAGTTCCGAGTGGCGGGTGCGCGATCGATTGTTCCTGACGGCGGAGTGGTCAGGGCTCAGAGACGATATCCCCCAACCAGAAGGGATTGCCATGGATAATGAAAATAATTTGTATATTGTGAGTGAACCAAATCTGTTTTATAAATTTTCGTGTGATATACAGAATGGCTAAAATCTATTTTTACTGTCACAGTATGCTAAAACAGAACAAGGTTATTAATACCATGATTTGACGATTGTTTGATTCGTTGATTCATTGTTGGGGATATTTATGTTTTACTTACCTCAGTAACGGATTACTTTGTGGTGTAGCGTAACGGTAATTGTCCTCCTCATATTTGCGGCAGCATAGTCTGCCGCTTTTTTTTTATAAATTAACTCTCTCTGTAATAATTAACAGACAATAAATGTTATTCTGTTTTTTTCAGCAGGCCTCCGAAGAGGCCTCGCAGGGTGATGTTTAGTTATCAGGCATAATATTCTTCATCAACACTTACCGAATGCCATGTCACCTCGCTAAGTGAAATCATTTCATCTACGCCGGAACTCTTGTTAACCGGGGTTTCCGTCGGCGATGTACCTGTAAATGTTCCATTGGCTGTGGCGCTATTCCCGGCGGGATCGGTGGCCGTTATGATGTACTGATTTGCCCCCGACAGAATAGCGGATTGCGGAACAGAAACATGCCAGTTACCGGTATCGTTATCAACACTGGCGGTGTAGAGTTGATCGTCAGCCAGCCGATAGACAGCGAAGAATTACCCATAGCGTTTGCGACGAACACTGATTGATCAGCTTTCATTCACTGCTGTTCCCGGAGAATTTATGGGTATTATCGGTACATCAGGTTCAGGTAAATCTTCTTTAATCAAAGCACTATCAAATTCCAGTCATTGCTATACGGGAACAGTTAAATTAAACAACGTAGATATCACACCGATCTCTGAAGATGATATCCAGAATTGCCTTGCCTACCACTCTGGCAACATTTTAGAAAAAATTACGTAATATCGACTGATATGTAAAACTCATTCAGCATCAAATGGATTAATTCAACATCAGTAGTAATATCCATTTTTTTATAGGCTGATCTCTTTTGTGTTGAAATCGTTTTTATATTTCGATCTAATAAATTTGAGCAACTTTTAACAGATAATCCTGCTGCCACGTAATAAATAACTTTTTTCTCACTCAATGTTAGATCGAATTTTTTAGCGAGCAACAGAATTCCATCTTTTATATTAATATGTTTTGCTTTGTTCTTATACTGCATTGTCAGATATCTCAATTAACATATTGGTGACGAGAGGAAGATAAAAACGCTAAAAATTCTGATGGTGTAGTTTTGAAGTGTTTTTTAAAAACGCATGTAAAATAAGAAGCACTATCATAACCACACATATAAGCCACTCGGGTAATATTATATTCACTATTGCGTAGAAGTTTTGTCGCTTTATTCATTCGCGCATTAAGGTAAACTTCGCTGAATGAGGTGTTCTCTTGTTTCAATTTCCTTTTTAATGTGGAACAACTCATATAGAGTGAGTCAGAAATATCCTTGAGTGCCCATTTTCGACTTATGTCGCTTATAATAATATTATAAATGTTTTCGGCTAATGTATTTTGCGATAGTTCTCTGAAGAGAGCAAATGCTTCGGGTTCATAGATGAACTCTGAAAGTAGAAATCTTATTAAATATTCCTTTTTATCTTGGGATAGTTTTTGGCTTTTATTTGAAGAGTGTAAGAGGTTGAATACTCTTGCTACGCCTGTTTCTATTGGCGCTAACAGATGTTTTGTCATCGGTTTTGTTAATGGGGCCGAAAAGTCTGCATGTTCATACAGAAAAAAATTATAAGCATTTTTTATTGACGCTGAATCTAATTCAATTAAATTATAATTTAACTGTTCATGAGTCTCTTCCATAGTGATATGAATAGTTTGATCTTTAGCTAAAAATATTAACATTGGCCCTGATGCCGTAATATACTCCCCGGACGATGTCGTAATTGAAATTTTACCCGTGGTGAGCTTGATGAGTACGGACTGCAGTAAATTTAATCCCTGGAGTGATAAGGATTTCCTCTGCCAGTTTTGCGCTGATTGTAAACATTCAATGCTCCCCACCTGGACAGGTGAGGGATTAAATACTTTTAGCATGATAATTTCCTTTTATTAAATGTGCGTGTAAATCAAAAATTATTCTGAAAAAATATTTCAAAAGAAAACTAATATATAGCTATATAATTATTTGCGAACTTAAGGTATCAGGTGGCGATCTTTTCATTTTCTATGGAAAATGCTATTTTATATTGCATTTCTACATATTATAGTATCGTTAAAAAACTATGTCGCGTATAAAAAAAAGATGGAAATTTACAAGAATTGGCTCATGTTATTATCAAATTATCTCTTTAAAATTTGAATTAAGTAATAATTGCCTTTAATCTTTTAGAGAATAGCTCTTTAATTTCATGGAGGTAGTTAGCATGAGGTATAAGATCTGATGTTAATTTGTGATAAGGTTTATCCTGGAGGTAAATATTAACGTTCTCGATCAGGAAAGGCATACAACGCGGTAAATATATACGGCGGCGGATAGACGGTGTAGCGATATCCGGAAGTTTTAGGGGAGGGGAAGCATTCAATCGTATGGTTGGCTTTATGAAAAACTGTATAACACGTTATTGAGGATCTTTGATCTTACCCAGCAATAGTGGTCACGTGACTAAGTGAGTAAACTCTCAAGCAAGAGGTGACTCATATGAAAAAACCAGCATCAACCACCAAAAAGCCACGCAAGCAGCACACGCCTGAATTTCGTCAGGAAGCCCTGAAACTGGCTGAACGCATTGGGGTGGCCGCTACCGTCCGCGAGCTTAACCTGTATGAATCACAACTCTATAACTGACGAAGCAAACAGCAAAATCAGCTCTCTTCTTCTGACCGCGAACAGGCGATGCCCGCAGAGATCGCCCATCTAAAACGTCCACTGGCAGAAGGGGATGAGGAACTGGCCATTCTCCAGAAGGCCGCGGCATACTTCGCGAAGCGCCTGAAATGAAGTATGTCTTCATCGAAAAACATCAGGCTGAATTCAGTATCAAAGCCATGTGCCGTGTATTTCAGATTGCCCGTAGCGGCTGGTACGTCTGGCATCAGCGTCTTCATCAGATAAACCGGCGTCAGCGGTTCCGCCTTGTCTGTAATAACGTCGTCCGGGAAGCATTCAGTGACGCAAAACAACGCTATGGTGCGCTACGCCTGACGGATGTATAACATAAAAACCGTGGCGGTCAGCCTGCGATGCGTTACAGATGGTGCAATGGCGGCGTAAACGACTGGGAAAAGTCAGCGTGCATACAGACAGAGGTGGTCAGTACTATTCAACGGATTAGCAGAGCTTACTGAAACGACATAATCTGCGGGGGAGTATGAGCGCCAGAGGCTGTTGTTATGACAATGCCTGTGCAGAAAGCTTCTTTCACACGCTGAAGGTGGAATGTATCCACGGAGAGGACTTTGCCAGCTGGGAAATAATGCGGACAGCAGTGTTTAATGATATCGAGTGTGATTACAATCAATGGCGTCGTCACAGTGCCTGTGGTAGTCTCAGTCCGGAACAATTTGAAAACCAGAACCTTGCTTAGGGTTGTGTCCATATTACGCGGGTAGGATCAGTCCATTTCTGTAGTCTGCCTGTTGTTCTTCATCGTCAGTTGAAGTAACAGCTTTACCTCCGGCTACAGTAAGGATGATTGAAAAAATCATTTTAATGGCTTCAGCCAGCCCATTAAAAAATTACTTTCCAACTATCTGATTTATTAGAGGTATTGTCTTTCATTAAGATAGCGAGTCCTGGTGGTTTAAAAATAAAGACACAGTATTATAATGAAAATAACGCATCATTAAATATTGAATTTGCTAACTCGTTGTGTGATGCTGAAATGATTTTATTGCATATTATTAATTTCTGGGATGAATGTTATGAATGGAAAATTTTTGTGTGGTTTATTGGTTTCGCTATTAATTAGCGGATGCGGTGACGATAACACCCCTACAGAGAAAGTCTTGAAAGAACAATTTAGTAATCAATTTCATGGGCGTCTTATCCTTGATTCAATTGATATCAAGGAAACATCGGTTGATGGAAATAAGAGAACATATGCTGCTGATGGCTTACTTTCTACTGGCTACGATCTGTATACGCCAGTTGCCTCGTTAACTGATTATATTGTTGTTCAAAAATCGTGGGATAAAGGCAAAGATATTAAATTCTCAGCAACTTTGAACAGTCTTGGTAATAAAGATACTGGATGGAAAACAATATTTTCTTCATTACAAATGTCAGAAACACCAAAAGGCAATCCAATTCCTAATGTTGAAACTGACGGTAAATATATCATCATGGATGGAGTAGGTTTTGATGATAAACTAAATGCAATTAAAGATGAATATGCCAGGAAGAAATCAAAACTAAACGAATTAAATAATGATATCGCAAAAGTTAAAACTAATATATTAGTTATTAATAAAGAAATCGATGAGTATTGGGGGAAAGGGGAAGATGGAAAAACACAAAGCCGTTATTTTGTTCAGCGTGATTTGAATAAAGAGCTGGAACTCTTTAATAAAGAAAATGCTCCTTATTATTTTGAGAAAAAGTACAATGCTGAAGTTTTCGACCCAGCAATGAAGGCTCGCCGGGAAAAATTAAAGAATTACAGGTTGAGTGATTTTGATGACATAAGGGCGGAGAAACGTGCTGTATTAGAAAAACATAAAGAAGAATACTCCGTAAAATATAATGAAATTAATGAGAAGATAAAAGCGAAAATGAAGGTGCTCGATGATGGTTTACAAGAGTTGATAGCAAAGAAACGTGGTCTCATACAGCAGCAATCAACCATCTCAGACGAGATTCACAATCTTGATTATCAATATAAAAATTGGGTAAATTTTATGGAAGAGCTAAATAAAAGAAAATAACTGACTATTATTATGAGTGATAAAAAAGAGACTGAAATCTGGTCTCTTTTTTGAGCCTGTCAGTAATTCTATATAACTGCCAATATATTAAAGGTGATTGCTCAGGCGGTCACCGAATTCGATAATAAAGCGGCCCATCGCCAGTCGCCAGTTCTGGATCGGCATACTCCATTTTTTTGATGCATCCTTGATTGCCAGATAAATAACTTTTCGTACCGAGTCATCCGTCGGGAACACTTTGCGTTTCTTAATCGCGGCACGGATCACGCTGTTCAGGGATTCGACTGCGTTTGTAGTGTAGATGGTAGATGGTAGATGGTAGATGGTAGATGGTAGATGGTCTTGCGGATATCCGGCGGATAACTGAAGAGCGTATTGAGGTTTTCCCAGTGCGCACGCCAGCTTTTGCTGATTTGCGGATATTTCGGGAAGACGCTGTTTATCGCATCCGGGAAGCCCTTCAGACCGTCCACACAGGCAATCAGGATGTCCTGAAGGCCCCGCTTTTTCAGCTCCGTCAGCACGCTTAGCCAGAACTTTGTGCCTTCATTTCCGGACAGCCACATGCCGGCAACCCTTTCTGACCTTCGGTATTGATCCTCAGCGCAGGGAAAACTGCTTTGTTTATCACACTGCCATTCTGATGAACTTTGACAACATACAGTCCATATAAACAAAGGGATACAGCGTATCCATTTGTCGGTTTTGCCACTCAGTGACCTGCTCTTTTACGGCGTCGGTGACTTTAGATGTCAGCGTTGGCGACACATCGGAGTCGTACATTTCTTTGAAGGTGGCAACGATTTCGCGGGTAGTCATGCCTTTGGCGCAGAGGGATAAAATCTGGCTGTCCATCTGCGTAATGCGCGTCTGGTGCTTCTTAATCAGCTGTGGTTCGAAGGTATTTTCACGGTCACGCGGCGTGTTCAGTTCGATCTCGCTGTTATTGCATAACACCGTTTTTGACGAGTAGTCATTGCGGGTGTTTGAGCCTGTTTTGGGCGCATTTTTCTCATACCCGGGGTGGTCAGCCAGCTCCGCATTGAGCACTGTTTCGACGGTAAGCTTCGTCAACATGCGGGAAAAAGCATGGAGATCGGCTTCGGTTTTAAGGCCTTCAGCCACTTCAGCCGCAAGGGCTTTAAGTTTCTTTTCGTCCATAATTGCCTGTCTCTGTTGTTGGAGTGAACATATCAAAAACAGGCAATTACACAATTTTAATTACAGTCTCACGCCCGGTCGTCCCTACGCAGTTGCACTTCCTTTCATTTGCTGTGGCCAGTTTGCGGGAAGACTTTCACCTTCAGTAATTAAGTTTGGGGTGATCTTCTTTACTCAATAAATTATTTTTGTCGTTCAGCTCCTCACGGACTTTTGCCAGTGACTTCTGAAAAGCCGGGATTGTTTGCAGCCTTGCAAACTCTACTGCTCCCACATAACGGCCAGCATCAACATCGCTTTGCCAGTGAGCACCGCATATCACTCTGCTTTGCCCGAACTCCCATCCTCGTCTGGCGAGCTCCTGCGCGCGTTCCGGTCTGGCCTGGGATAATACTAATGCCAGAAGTGTACCATAAGCAGTATGCCCGGAAGGGTAAGAGCCATCTTTTCTCAAAGTATCCTCATCTTCAGGACGGCAGGTAGAATGATTAAATAAGACAAAGGGACGAGTACGCATATAATATTTTTTTGCCGAAGCAGTAGCGTAGTAGCCGCCCATTTTCAGAAGATTCTGTAACATATTCCAGGTTTCTGGCGTATCTTTGGGATTAATTTTAGCACCCACTACTGGCGAGAATATTCTGGCTATATTTTCCACGCTTACATCTGCATCCTCAGCAGCTTGTTTCCATCGTGGGGAACCTTTTATCGCATAGCCCTTAAAATAAGCCTCCTTATCATAGCGGAAAGCCGGATCATCATTACCTGGCGGTGGTGGTAAGTAGAACTGACTGTTCACTGATTCTTCAGGAGAATGAAAGGGTTGCACTGTTTCTGCTGATGTATATTTAGCTACGATCAGTGGTAGAAAAAATAGTAAATAACGACTTTTCATAAAGACTCACTCCGGATCAGGAAATAATAAACAGATGTAATCCTATAATGATTTATTGCAATGGTTATTCAACATACAGGTAAAAAAGCAGGACGCTGTACTGGCATTATCGTCTGTCCATACCGGACTGACTGCAACGGACAACAGAACAATACTGGTACTTCCGGCTAACAGCATTTTGTTTAACTTTTGTCCCCGGTTATTTTTTATCTGCGTGCCTGACTGACACGCATTAGGTTAAAATGTTTACGTAATAACAAAGTATGAATAAGTATTTTAAAATATGTGCCCTGTTACCCCGACAGTTACCACCAGTTATGATGTGCTGAGTATTAATTTATGATTATGAACAAGAGTCGGAAACAGTATTTAAGAATAAAGAAGCCGACAAAGAAAAAATGCCAAAATTGGCGAAGGGATTATTGTTTTCAGTGATGAAAAAGTTCATGGCGGAGATATTGGATTCACTTGTCGGGGTTAGCGAACCGTCAGATGAAGTGATAGGCGTTATTACTGGTAATAATCTCCCTGTAGCTAAGTAAGCTTTTGACCCTGGCCCAAAGGGGAAAAGCTGATCGACGAAGCGCTGGGCGTTGCGCCAGAGAAAATCTGGCCTTCTCGTTATAGCTAGTCAGGCCAGAGATGGGGGCTACGGATTTCCATTCCCAGAAAAGCAAAAACCCAGCCATAGGCTGGGTTTTCTGAATAAGTGGTGCCCGGACTCGGAATCGAACCAAGGACACGGGGATTTTCAATCCCTGTGACAAAATGTTAAATTCCATAGAAGAATGATCGGTATTTGTTGAATCGCATCCTGATTAATTTTCAGGTGCTAAAATGCATTTACAATCAATCGATTATCCAACGTTGGGCGTTAAGCCTCGTATTATACCTGTTGTTTCCACTAAGGGCGGCGAGGGTAAGTCTACTCAGTCAGCTAATCTTGCAGGATTTCTGGCCGATGCAGGCATCAAAACACTTCTGATTGATGGCGATCATGCTCAGCCAACGGCCAGCAGTATATTCCCGCTTGAATACGAAGCCCCTGGTGGTTTGTACGAACTGTTGATGCAGACAGTTGATCTATCCGATCCCGATAATCTGATCTCCCGTACGTCAATCAATAATCTGGACATTATCGTTTCCAACGATCCTCGTAATTTTCTCCCTACTGCAATGCTGAATGCGCCTGATGGGCGAGTTCGTCTCCGAAATGCTCTTTCACATCCCCTTTTTAATTCATATGGCGTGATTATTGTCGATTCACAAGGCTCGCGGTCAGTGATGTCTGAGTTAATCATCCTTGCTTCCACCGGAACCATGGTGGGTATTGCCAAACCAATTCTTCCTGATGTCAGGGAGTTCATGCGCGGTACAGTCGCGCTGATGGAAGAATTGCTGCCTTATTGTGCGTTTGGCATTCAGCTTCCGGTCACAAAATTGCTTATCAACTGTATGGAATACGACAATCTGTCTGTTGAGACCCTCGCTGAAGTCAAAGCGATCGTTGAAGATAAACGCTACAGCGCCCATGCAGACAAAATTCATATCGACCTGCTGGAGACATGTATCTATGACCTGACTGTCTATGTTCTTGGGCATGTTAAGGGCGTACCGGTACATCGTCTTGAAAAAAATACCCGACGTAAAAGCGACTCAGCGTTTACGTCAATGTATCAATTGGCTTGTGAACTTTTCCCAGAGTGGAAAACGAATTTTGATGCGTTAGCTAATGCGGGGGGCGAGGAATGACCTCTAACAACCGCAGAAATGTTTCGGGGCTGTTTTCTCAGGATGCTGAGCAGAGCGTCATTGGTGGCCTGATGCTGGATAACGACTGCTGGGATGAAGTGGCGCTCCGTCTCGATACCGATGATTTTTATTTCAAGGTTCACCAGGTCATCTTTCATGAAATGGCGCGTCTGGTTGCAGCAGGGCGTCCGATTGACCTGATCACACTTGCTGAGAGCATTGAAAACCGTGGTAAGGATGCGCTTGAGCAACTTGGCGGATTCGCCTATCTGGCAGAACTTTCAAAAAATACTCCAAGTGCGGCCAATATCGTCGCTTACTGTGACATTGTTGCCAGATACAGCCAGGGGCGACAGTTGGTCGCCATTGGTGCTGAGATAACCGAAACTGTTAAGGCATCCGGTGCTGATATCGGGGCGGTGATGGAAACCGCAGAGCAAAAAATTACCCGGCTGGCAGAACGTTCAGAACCACAGCAGGCCGTGACGCTGCTTGACGGCATGGAAAAACTCCTTACAGAGCTGGAACGTCGTTGCAATGTGCCTGATGGTATTACTGGTACGCCTACGGGATTTGAAGATTTTGATGCCATGACCAGCGGGCTGCAGGCAGCTGATCTGATACTTATAGCAGCAAGGCCTTCAATGGGGAAAACTGCCTTTCTGATCAGCCTGATTTTGAATTCACTTCTGAAAAAAGCCGATACACATGCGCAGTTTTACAGCCTTGAGCAGCCCACCGAGCAGATCCTCATGCGTATGGTCGCTTCACTTGGCAGTGTAGATTTAACACATTTAAAAAATGGCCAGATGGATGATGAGGACTGGGCGCGTGTTTCAAACGCGTCTTCACTATTGATGGGTGACCTTAAAGACCGCCTCATCATAGATGACACAGGCTCATTGACCCCCGCCATGCTCAGAATTCGCGCCCGTCGTAACGCCCGCCGTTATGGTCACCCTTCAGTCATCGGTCTTGATTACCTGCAACTGATGCGTTGTCCGGATCAGGAGAACCGCACACAGGAAATTGCTGAAATCTCGCGGTCACTCAAAGCGCTGGCGAAAGAAATGGGTTGTCCGGTTGTTGCCCTTTCGCAGTTGAATCGTCAACTAGAGAGTCGTGCTGATAAACGGCCTAACAATGGCGATCTTCGTGATTCCGGTGCACTGGAACAGGATGCTGACGTAATTGTCTTTATCTATCGTGATGAGGTCTATCACGAAAACACTGAAGACAAGGGGGTTGCTGAAATTATTGTCAGCAAACAGCGTCAGGGACCAATTGGTACCATCCGACTGCAATACGAAGGCCGATATACGCGTTTCTCTGCTAACCCTGGTCAGACCGGGAGGTTTGCATGAGCAATGCCCGTGGTCTCAACCTTGGCGACGCCATGTTGCAGCGAGGAAAATCACCAGCTCAGGCTGCTGATAATAATACTCCCCCTGTAACACAGCCAGTAAACGAAATGGCAATGGTTCTTACCCTTGACCAGCTTCGCCCCAATCCGGATAACCCGCGCAAAGGGCGCAACCCTCGTTTTGAGGAAATCAAAGCTTCCGTCCGTGCTCGAGGATTGGATTCGATTCCAAAAGTAACCCGCGATCCGGATGGTGATGATGTTTATATCTTTAGTGACGGAGGAAATACCCGGTATCAGATCCTCTGCGAACTCTGGCAGGAGACTGGTGATGAACGTTTTTATCGCGTTCATACAATCTTTAAACCCTGGCCTGGACGTCTAAAATGTCTGGTTGGTCATCTGGCTGAGAATGAGGTCAGGGGAGATCTTACCTATATAGAAAAGGCATTTGGTGTTCATAAAGCGCGCGTAATTTATGAAGAGCAACTGGGTCGAAGTGTGACTTTGCGAGAGCTTTCGGATCTGTTGGGTAAGGAAGGTTATCCTATTGATTACTCCAGCGTAAGCCGAATGGAAGATACGCTTAATTACCTGTATCCACATATGCCCCAGTTGCTTGAAAGTGGTATGAGTCGTGGTCAGGCAACACCACTCCTGAGCCTTCGTTCTTCTGCTATGAAGGTCTGGAAATCTTTCAGCGGTGACGTAAACCCAGAATGTTCTCTTGATGATGTGTTTGGTGCAGTTTGCCGGTGTTTTGATGAACCTGAAAGCTATGCCCTTGATATTTTCAGGGATGAGTTTATCGGTCAACTGGTTAAGGCTCTTCCCCATCCAAGCCTGAATTATGACCGCTGGTTAATTGAACTTGATCCTCGTGAGCAAAAACGCCGGGAACAGTTTGGCGAGCCACCTCCACTGCCAGCACCTACACCTGCGTCTGAACAGTCAGGTGGGCGGGAGCGCACAACACCACCAGTTACGACCCTGCCTGCAGATAAATCATCCCAGCCCCCTGTTACTGGTCTGCGTAGCGGTACGCTGACCACGCCAGGGCGTCCGGAAGCTGTACCAGAACTTCAGGACAATACTGCACTTCCCGGCGGTATGTCTGTTGGAAGTGAGACGCGTCGTGAAGTACAGAATGACCTGTTTGGCGGAAATCCTGTGGTTACCGGTCAGACAGAGAATCCTGATAGCGCCGGAGAATGGCAATTTAAGTCAGATGTTAATTCCAGCGCCCTCATTTCTGCTTTTGGCGAACAGGATGAGTCCTCCATCTCTTCAGTTAGCTCAGTGGCCTTCGCGGCAACCGGGCTGGAGCCGGTCAATGATATCTGGCACATCCCTGCATTACAGGACGACATCGAGCACCTGCAGGATATGACTTATCGGCTTACTTTCGAAATTGCTGAAGCGATGGGCTGCGCGGACTGTGTTCGGGAGGATAAAGACCATCATTCAGCTGGTTTCTCCATTTCAGAGAACGCCAGCGAGTTTACTCTTTTCCTCGCCGGGCTATCAGGTTCACTGCCTAACAAACAGTTCAATATGTTCATGTTCTGCCTAAATTTTTTTGGCTCTCAGGAACCTGCAGATACTGCCGTTTTCGATGATGTCACTGTTGTAAAAACAATGCGTCTTATTCGTGTAATACGTCGTCTGCGTGAGCTGCAGCGTCTGGCTGCGAAGGGAGGGGAAAATGTCTGAAGACCTGAATGATGAAATGGCTCAGGCCAGTACCGCTATTTTCACCCAACGCGGTATCGATGCTATCAGGGCAAAAGTGCACTCATTACGCCCGTCAAAAGAGATTTGCGAATGCTGCGGCGCGGACATTCCCGCAGCCCGCCAGCTGGCAGTACCGGGCGTGGAGTTGTGTGCTGCTTGTCAGGATGTGAAGGAGAAGCAGGATGTTCACCGTGCTGCCGGCAGCAGGGGGCTACACCATGTCTGAAAACACAAAAGTGATTGCACGTATCCGGCGACTGATGGCGCTGGGTACCCGGAACAGTAATCCACACGAGGCGGCCCGTGCAGTGGCGCTGGCTCAACGGCTGATGCAGCGTCATGGCCTGACCCCTGACATGCTTTCTCTTCATGATATCCAGGAGTCCGTTTGCCAGAACCTGACCAGTAATGCTGAAAAAGTGCCAGCCTGGCTAAGTTCTCTTGCAACGGTGGTTTGCATGGCTACGGGCTGCCGCTGCTGGTTTGGCTGGCATGTCCACACAAGTTGCAGTGGTGTAAAAAGCGTCCGCCGATCTCTGCACTTTTATGGTTTCAGCGGGAGAGCCGAAGTTGCGCTCTATATCTATACCGTTTTACAGCGGCAACTTCGTGCAGACACTGACGGTCAGATTGCCGGATACCGGAAGCGCCGTATTCTTAAGAACACGCTCCGTCGCCGAGCCGATCAGTTTCGTGAAGGGTGGGTATCTGGCGTCTGGCAGGTACTGCAGTCATTTGCGCCTTCAGAATGTGAGAATTCCATGCTTCAGCGCTGGCTTGCCCAGCGTCACACCGGCGACACCCTGGGGACTGTAAGCGTCAGGGCAGCTGGTAAATGCCGTGGCGACAGAGCAGCACGCGTAGCGGGCTGGCTCGCAGGGCGGGATACCGAAGTTCATCAAGGCCTGACTGGTGCGCAGGCTCAACAGCAGATTACGGCGGGAGGCTGTACACATGAGTGACATTTTTTTATGGAGTGCCTGCCTGTCGGGCTGGCTTTTTGATGTTCTGCTTGTTGCCGATCAGATGATATCAGGAGGGGGCCTATGAGCCAGCACAATCTTTCACAGGCCACCACGGCCATCCTTTCTTCACTGCTGATGGATGTCAAAAACGGCAATATCCGCCGCTGTGAGTCGCTGGGAATGTCTCTCGAGGAGATACGCGCACTGAGTCAGCTAAGCCTTGATGAGCTGCACTATTTGAGCCAGTCACACGTTTCTGTGCTTGATGTTAGCCTGAATCACGAAAATTTTTGGCTGATGCTCAACCAGGCACGTAATGAGCAGAAACGAATGCTGATGATAGACCGGGCGCTTGAGCTTGGCGGTTCAATGGAACTGATTGATAAATACTTCGGCCTGTCTCCATCAGAGGTTAGTGCACGGCGTCGTCTGATGGGGATAGAGTCTCGCCAGGGCCGCACACAGTCTCTGACGGAGCCACAGGATTCGGCACTATGGATCGAGTGGAAGGCTGCCGGGCTATCATCCCCGGACTCTCATCAGGCTCTGGAAGCGATGATGCTTGCCGCTGAGCAGCATGGCCTGTCACTGACCGCAGTCTGGAGCAGGGTCTGCCAGTGGTGCAGGGAGACAACGCCAACCCGCAAGAGTGAATCACAACAGCGCAAGGAAGCATGATGCAGATGACCGACTTTTCTTCACGTCAGCACGTTTCCCCCTCGGTTCGTCGCAGGGCGCAACGGCTGTTCAGCGCAGTATGCTGCGGTGAGAAGGTGTTCCGTCGGTTGACGATGAACGGCTATCTCAAGATAGATGTTGGGCCGTTCTGGCGCATCCTCAGTAAGGATGGAGGTAAACACTGGTGGCTGATGGATCATGAGACCTATAACCGTGAAATACGGCGGTAACGGAATGCCGCTGCTGACCGTACAATGCCGGGTTCGTCCCGGCATTGTGCTGTCTCAGGTTGAAGAGGAGAGCAGAAAATGACCATTCCGGCAGACAGCATAGTTGCTCATACACTGTCCAGGATGCAGCGTAGTCTCGAACGGCGTACAGACACTGGTGATGTCGGTCAGGAGCGCAGCGGGCTTCTTTTTATGGGAAATGTACATGATGCGTTTCCCCGGCAGCTGTTTCTGGATACCCGCCTTTCGCCACTGGATAAAACCGCCTGGGTGATGATCCGGTTGTATGCACAGCAGAATGAAGGTGCTGTTTTCCCGACTTATGATGAGCTCCAGGTTCAGCTGGCGTCGGCACATTCAGAGAAGGCCTCCAGAGATACGGTCAGCCGCGTTCTGCTGATGCTGCGTCTTACAGGCTGGCTCAGCCTGTGTAAGCGTGTTCGCGACGACCATGGTCGTGTGCGGGGCAATATCTATGCACAGCATGATGAGCCGCTGGGCTACCGTGATGCTGAGACTTTTGATCCAGGCTGGCTGACCCTTGTTGAAGAGAGTTGCCTGAGCAGGAATAAAGCCGTCCGTATGACGGCGCTGGCTGTAGTCAATGATATCCTTCATGATCCGGGAATGCGCCACCGTCACAGCCGCCTGGCCATTATTGAGAGCCGGCTAAGTGCACCTGCCACACCAGAACAAATGGCTCGTCAGCGACAGGCTGTGCAACCGAGTCCGAAATCAGGACTCAGTAAAAAACGCATAAAAAACAGCCCGAATTCACTGAGTCCGGAAAACGGACTCAGTTCCCTTAAACCTGATAATTCACAGAGTCCGGAAAATGGACTCAGTAAAAAATCAAGGACTTACACCGGAGTCCGAAATTCGGACTGTAACGTACGTTCTTTCACACACAGTGTGAATAAAAAAACGTACGTACCGTGTGGTGAGCAATTCCTGCCAGATGATTTTCTGAACGCTCTGAACAGTGAAGACAAGCAGATGCTGAGTACGCAGATGGCTTCGCTTCCGGAGACAATGGCAAAGGCCCTTGCTGATATGCTGCGTGAGCAACAGGCCCTTGGAAGGCTCAACAATCCGGTGGGCTGGATGTTCTCTATGCTTCGCAAGGCGCGAAGTGGTGAGCTGAAAATTTCAGAGGATACGGCGACTGCCAGTTCTGGTGGAACAATTTCCCGCCCGGTTGAATCACGTACTGTACCCACAGCCAACATCCCTGTTCAACCTGCGAAACGCCCGTCTCAGGGGCAGGTAAGGGCGATGATTGCGGCTATTCGGCAACAGGTCCAGAAATGATTATGGCATCAAATATCTTTTCTGATTAAAAAGTGAGCTTGTTGCGGGGCGCAACAAGTATAAAAAATAATCAACTCTGATGTGTAGTGGTTAATGTTTCGCGGGATGGTTTCACAGCTGATTAAAAAGTGAGCTTGTTGCGGGGCGCAACAAGTACAAAAAATAATCAATTCTGATGTGTAGTGGTTAATGTTTCGCGGGATGGTTTTACTACTGGTTAAATAATGACCTTGTTGCGGGGCGCAACAAGTACAAAAAAGAATCAGGTTTCGAGGTGTTGTGGTTGGGGTCTTGCGGGAAAGTATTGTTGCTGGTTAAAAAACGAGCTTGCTGCGGGGCGCAGCAAGTACAAATTTTAACCAACTTACAATTTCGTTCTTGGAATTATGAGTTTCGCGTTGTTGGAGATACCGGTGTTTCAGGACTATGCCTGCTCATCTTAACTGAGCACAGGTGACAACGATGGCAGAAAAAAATGAGAAAAGAACTGGTGCGCTGCAGTCTGAAATGACGATCGCACTGCATACGAATTACGCAATCGGGCTATGGCAAGGGCGTCAGCCTGAAAAACAGGACGGTGAAAAGCCTGCAAGGCATGGAATTATCGGTATGCCTCAGTTTTTCCACCGTGCGACTCTGATTAACCAGGATTCCCTGCGAAATAATCCATGGGCTGATGTTGCTATGTTTAACCTGGAAGAAAAGATCAAGGTTGCATCAGATTCTATGACTGCTTTGATACAGCAACTTGATGCTGAAATGTCCATGCTGCCGCCAGGTATTACATTGACAGAAGTTGCATCTGTTGAGCCACTCGATATCCAGGTATTTACACGAACCCCTCTGGGTTACAGGTGTGTATTTCTGTTAGTAGGTTTCGATCAGTTTGCGAAAAAGGCACTACAGGCATCGCATTATGGATTAATTACACGTTCTCGCCGTGATCATCATCTTAGCGAAGGCGGCAGATTAATTCGTCAGGTCTATGGCTCTGTTTTATCTTATCGCCGTATCGATGCTACCCGGTTTGATGCTGTGGAAAACAACGAAACATGGAAACAAGCCTGCGAGGTGGCGGGAGAGCCAGATTTGTCTGTTCTTCTTGGTGAAAAACGTTCAGCTTTCTCACCGCCGGTTAATGAATCGAGCGTTAACCTGCTTCGTATGCGATATCGGGCTGCCTGACCGGGGAACCACCATGCGGTTGTTTATCTGCGAAAAGCCCTCACAGGGGCGAGATCTTGCGAATGTTTTGGGTGCCACCCGACGTGGCGACGGTTTTCTAACTGGCCCTGGCGTCACTGTTACCTGGGCAGTAGGGCATTTGCTGGAGACCGCACCGCCTGAAGCATACGGTCAACAGTATGGCAAACCATGGTCGCTCTCTGCTCTGCCGATCCTGCCTTCCCCATGGCAGGTAGTGGTAAAAAAGGAGACGCAGTCTCAGTTCAAGGTTATTGAGCGGCTGCTGCGCCAGGTCGATGATGTGGTTATCTCCACTGATGCGGACCGGGAAGGAGAAGTAATTGCCCGTGAATTGCTGGAATACTGCCGCTGGGACGGTCCTGTACAGCGGCTTTGGCTTTCTGCCCTTGATGAAATGAGCATCCGTGCAGCTCTCCAGGATCTGCGCCCGGGTGCCGAAACTCTTGGAATGTATCATGCGGGACTTGGTCGCGCTCGTGCCGACTGGCTCATTGGAATGAATCTGTCCCGTTTGTATACATTGCTTGCGGTACAGTCAGGATTCGACGGTGTGATTTCTGTCGGGCGGGTGCAGACTCCCACCCTGGCACTGGTTGTCCGACGTGATCGGGAGATAGCGACATTCATCCCTAAACCTTTCTGGCAGGTTAAGGCGCTTCTGAGTGCGGGAGGAAAAACTTTTCCGGCGCAATGGGTACCAGCTAAGGTTTATACCGACGAAGAAAAACGCTGTGTACACCAAAACATTGCGCAGCAGGTAGCGCATCTTTGCCGGCAGGCTGGCGCAGCGACAGTAACAGAATGTGAGACGAAGCGTGAAAAAGCGTCTGCGCCGCTGGCTTTTTCGCTCGGCACTTTACAACAGGCCTGTGGCCTGCTCTGGGATATGTCCCCCCAGCAGGTGCTTGATACTGCGCAGAGCCTCTATGAGAAACACAAGGCAACCACTTATCCACGAACTGATTGTGGATACCTTCCTGAGTCTATGCGTGAGGAAATCCCCTCGGTTCTTTCCGCTATTGGCCTGTCTGATCCAGAGTGTAGTTCTATTCTTTCAGGTTTAAACACTTCGTTTGTTTCACGGATATGGAACGACAAAAAAATCACAGCTCACCATGGCATTATCCCTACCCGAAACGCGTTTAAGTTTTCTGCGTTAAGTGAGGCAGAGCGAAGGGTATACACCCTTATCCGCCGAAATTATCTGGCACAATTTCTTCCCCTGCACGAATCTGATATTACTCGTCTGCAGTTTGACATTGGCGGGCAACTGTTCCGCACAACAGGAAGGACGGAGATTGTAATGGGCTGGAAGGTCCTTTTCAGTAAGGAGGAAGAGGATAGTGCAGGGGATGATGATCTCAGTATTGAACTTCCTCCTCTCAGGAAGGGTGACCGTTGCGGAGTAATCGGTGCAGAGGTCGTGCAGCAAATGACTCGTCCGCCGGCTCACTATACTTTCGCAACACTCATCGGCGCTATGATGAACGCGTCAGCGTTTGTTACCGATATTGCTCTTCGTAAGGTACTGAAGGACAACGCCGGACTAGGCACGGAAGCCACCCGTGCAGGTATCGTTGAGCAACTGCTGAACCGCAGATTTATTGTGCGCAAAGGTAAGCAGCTTCGCGCGACTGATCTTGGTGCTGATGTCATTGATGCTCTGCCCTCGCAGTTAACCGACCCGGGAATGACTGCACTTTGGGAACAGGCTCTGGATGAAGTAGCAGAAGGACGCCTTACCCTGAATGATTTTTTGCAGCGACAGGTCGGATGGACCCGTAACCTTGTCAGCTTGGGGGGGCAGCAGCGGGTAAGCATTAGAATACCACCCACACCATCGTGCCCTTTATGTGGGGGGAAAACTCGCCTAAAAAAAGGACAGAAAGGAGAGTTTTGGGGGTGTATTCGTTATCCTGATTGCAAAGGGATCATAAACAACGACACCCAGAAACGTAAAAGCGCGCGTAGCTCTAAGGCTGTAAAACCAAAGAATAATTAATTCCTTGTCATTCATTGCGGGGACAGGATGCCTTTGCTATTGTTGCGACGGCTCTGAAGCCGCACCCCGTGACTGCGGGTCCTGTGAGCATCAAATGCAGTGCTTGCTGGATACAGTCTTGTTGGCCGCGTCCACACCTGAACGTGAGTCAAAAAGGCACAAAACTCCGTGAAACCGTGCCGGGTCCTGAACACACCCCCGGAGCAACTGCGTAAGCAGGTCAACATCAGGTCTAATGGTGCAGACCTCACAGGCGGTGCCGAAAGGTGCCGCTTTTTTTATTTTTTGGCATTGATGATTTTTTACGCACACTGGCGTTGACATCTGCTGCGTCTGAATAAATGATAAAGAGGCTAATCGTTGTCATCGACAACTGCCAATGCCCTGGTGATTTGAGAAGGGCGCCTTCGGGTAATCACATGCCAATGCCACATAAAACCTGAGAGTGGCGCCTTCGGGTGGTAAACCTGTTTAACCTCTGAGAACAGGTACTCCTGGCGAGTTGAGGTCCATTTCACAAATACAGCCCAGTCGGCAAAAATTTGCTGACTTCCCTGCGGGAAACGTTATCCCGCAAGGGATAGATGTTTCTCCGCTACCAGTTTAGTTTTCACTCCGGAGATAACATCATGACTGCTACTACAACTGCATCTTCTTCCACCACCTCTTCCTCTGCCAGCCAGAAAAAAGAGTATTTCAATCTTAACGTAAGCGGTATCGGCTACCTGAGCTCGATTCGTCGTGTACAGGGCCAAAACGGTGAATTTACCTGCGCTGTCATTAATGCCCTGACTGGACCTACCGACAATGCGTCATACACTCGTTTCGATGTCACTGTTGCGGGCCCAGAGGCTACAAAACTCATCAACCGCTGCCAGAAGGCCGTGGATGAAGAGGAGAAAGTATTGCTGGGGTTTGTGCTGAGCGGCCTGAAAGCTGACGTGTTTACCCTTCAGTCGGGTGAACATTCCGGTGAATCCAGACCTTCTCTGAAGGCTCGCCTGATTAAGGTCGAGTTCATTAAGAAAGGCCAGGAAGTCGTTTACACAGCGCCAAATGCATCTCAAACCCCGGAACAAGGTTCTGCGGCTCCTAAAGACTACGATCCGAACTCGTTTTAATTCTTTTTTCTTACATCCGGTAAATCTCTTTCGGGAGATTTACCTCTCTCGATAACGTAACGGAGCTCTCGCATGGGAAATCCATTCGGTTTACTGGCTTCAGAAGCTGGATATCAATTACAGATCCAGGTTCTGTCCAGTCAGCGCGGTTTTTATATCGGAACCGCGAACGAAATGGGACCCGTGTCCCGTGAATCAGTCGAATACTACAAAACCAGTCTGCAGGCCGATATTGCTCTTGAAAAAGGGGAATGGACGCAGCGTGAATATGATTAGGTACAGGAGATTACATCATGGCAAGTCGCGGAATTAACAAAGTTATTCTCGTTGGCCATCTCGGTCAGGACCCCGAAGTACGTTATATGCCCAATAGCACAGCTGTTACAGGGTTCAGTATTGCAACGTCGGAGTCATGGCGTGATAAACAAAGCGGTGAAATGAAGGAAAACACTGAGTGGCATCGCGTTGTGTTGTTTGGCAAACTCGCCGAAATAGCCGGTGAATATCTGAAAAAAGGTTCACAGGTATACATTGAAGGCCATCTGCGGACCCGCAAATGGACTGATAACGGCGGGGTTGAACGCTGGACAACAGAAGTTGTGGTTGGCGTGAACGGTACGATGCAGATGCTGGGTAGTCGTAATGCTCCAGCAGGTACCGGTAATGCTCAGCAGCCTGGGCAAGCTCAAGGTGGTTGGGGGCAGCCTCAGCAGCCTCAGCCTCAGCAGTCAGCTGCGCCACACAATCCTGCTAATGAACCTCCGATGGATTTTGATGATGACATACCGTTTCTGGGGCATGGTTATGGGATCTGCCGAAAAGCGATCTACGCCATTTCCTGATTGGATTTTACAGAGGCGCCAGTTTGACTGGCGCTTTTTTATTCAAGATAATCTTGGCAGGAGCGGGGTACTTTTTTAATGCCAGTTATACTGAGAATTAACGGATTCAAATTTTTCTTTTACTCGAACGAGGGAAATCCTCTAGAACCCGCTCATATTCATGTCCGTAACGCTGATGGTGAAGCGAAATTCTGGCTTGAAGATGAAGTTAAACTGAGCAGGAACGATGGCTTCGATGCCCGGACTCTTAAAGAGTTGACTAAGATGGTTCAACATAACCAGACGATGTTTGTGGAGGCCTGGAATGACTATTTCAGCTAAAAATGTACGATTTGATGAGACCACCATGTGGGTCGAATTAAACGATGGCAGGGTGATGGGCGTACCAATCGCCTGGTTTCCTCGTCTGCTGAATGCCACAGACAAAGAACGTAATGACTATGAACTGAGTAAACGTGGTATTCACTGGGATAATCTCGATGAGGATATCTCAGTCGATGGCTTGCTCGCTGGCCGTGGTGACGTGACCCATGTTCCACATCGCGTAGCCTGATAATCACAAAGTTGCAGACTAAGGCGCCGGATTTTCCGGCGCTTTTCTTTTAAAAGTATTGCCAATTGGCTGGATTAATCGGCCTCGTGTAGCTCCTTTCCCTGTGTCCGAAAACGGTGAAAGCCCTTGGAACTGGTTATCCTGGTCTTTCGCGGTTGCCCCACCGAGGAAATTTTCTTCAGTTCGCAGTAATAGTTTTGCATTGTCCGAAAAGGCATCCCCGCCAGAATATCCGACTTGTTTCGGACAACTCCTGGGGATTCCTGATGGTAAAAATAAACCTGCAGACACGTTATCGGCTTGGGGCCATCACGCTATGTCTGCTTGCCGCTGGCTGCACAGACTTTAGTTCTCGCTCTGAACCCATGAGTAGGCTTCAGGGTTCTCCCCGTGTTCAGGATCTTTATCAAAACCGTTCCCCTGAAGTTGTTCGTTACGATCGTTACACACTTGCCAGTACGCGACCTGTAGATGCTCAGCGTGACCCACTGAATCAGATTATCGATATCAGGATGCCTTTGCAGATGGTGAATACCATTGGGGAAGGTATGCGATACGTGATGCTTGAATCAGGTTATTCACTGTGTTCAGGCGAACCGGGTGTATTCTCTGAATTGTTCGTTAAACCATTACCGGCTGTGCAGCGTTCAATAGGACCTGTGAAGCTTGGAGATGCTTTACAAATCCTGGCCGGGCCTGCCTGGCGTATGCGCGTAGATGACCTGAATCGAGAAATTTGTTTTGTTCTGCGTGATGAATATCGACATCTTGCCCTCTCAACAACAGGTCCCTTGCAGGCGAGTGTAGCAAGTCATGGAACAGGGAAATCTGCTTCTACAGGCACACTACTTAACGGTTCTAAGGGAATTTCTGGTACTGGAAATAATAGCTATCCGTTGCCTCCGGCTCGGCCAGAAAGTTCCATTTTGTCACCAGGGACACCAAAAGTTACCTCTCAAGCTGTTTCCCCTTTATCTGTTGCAACGACAGCAAAAACACCTCGTAACCCGTTCTCTGCCAGCGAGCCTGGGGAAAAATCTACGGTTCCGGTGCAGAAAACACAGGCAGGTCCCGCAGCTAAGTTAACATCTGGCAAGGTAAAACCATCAACAGAGTTGGCTCCTGCGCCTGCGCCGTCAGCATTGTCAGTTGCGTCAACACCTCTGAATAAAGCTGCTCTTGGTGTGCCTTTAACTCCATCTGGTGCAGTGAAACCAGGTGGAACGGTTCAGAACAGTAATCCACCTTCCACTGTCATCTCTCCTACTGCTCCGGTCAGCGGAAAAACTGTTTTCACTCCGGGAGCAATGCTTTCCTCGTTACCAGACGGACAGGCCTGGACCGCGCAGGCAGGCACTACGTTAAAAGAGACTCTGATCCAATGGGCTACATCGGTTCGCTGTGAGAGTGGCAGTAGTCCTACCTGGGTAGTTATCTGGCCAACGCCTGTGAACTACCGCATCGATGTACCATTTACGCTGCGCGGTAATTTCGAGTCGGTTATCGTGCAGCTGTTTAGGTTATATCGCCCTGCAGAAAAACCCCTCTATGCAGCACCAAATCGTCTTCAGTGCCTGGTATTCGTGGACGATAAGCCGATTCAGGACGGGAAATGATATGGGATATGCGCTGCCAGTTTTCGCGCTTTGTCTTGTCATCATCTTGATAGCCGGTGATGCACAGCACCACTCATCAGAGCATGTACGGCTTGCGCTGCAGCAGACTCAGCCTGAACAGCTTGCAGCAGACATGCTTCGGACTGCTGATGTCGTAAATAACTGGCGTCACGGGCGGTCCATAACAGATGGCCCCGTATCAACCGCACTGACTGGAATGGTGCCGTTACCAGACAGTCGCATCAAAAGCATTATTCAAAACGGTCGCCTGTGGATCTGGGTACCTGAAACAGACGGTGTTTATGCCGCGTTGCGCGCCCGCTCAGTGACTTCTGCGCTTGCCCTGACCGTAAGCGGCGGTCGTCTGCGGATGGCGGATGGCACTGATATGAACCTGTCTCTGCCGTCTGGTGTGTCGGAAGGCAGCATTGTTTATCTTAACTAACAGAATCAGGGAGCTGCGGATGCCGCGTATACCTTTCTGCCTGACAGTACTTACCGCTGCGTTTGTGCTGTCATCATGTTCGCTGAATGAAATCAGCAAAATAGACAAGGAAGCCGTTGGGCAGGCCGATACGGCTCAGCGAGTGTTGCAGAGTCGTCAGTCCATATCACAACCATCTGTTGTCTGGATGGATAAGCCCTGGGTAAACCTGCAGCCAGTCACGCCGGTGGTCTCCACTCCGGACGAAAAGAATCTGCCTCCCTGTCAGATAACGATTAATCGTCCTGACGGCATTTCACTGCCTGAGCTGGGACAGCGCATCACTGCGCTATGTGGTATACGAGTCTCCATCACACCAGATGCATTTGCTGCGCTGAGCAACGTGAGTACCGGCAGCGTGGTAACTTCTCAGATGAGTGGTCAACTGCCGGCGCCGGATGACAATGGTCGGGTTCCCCTGGCACAGATGGGGGCTACGTCAGCTCAGCCCGTCTCCGTTCAGCCATCACCGGCGCTCATGCGTGGCCTTAAATTCCAGGGAGATGTTCGTGATCTGCTCGATGTCGAAGCCAGCGGGTACGGGCTGTCATGGCGCAGTGACGGAAACGGAGTTTATTTTTATCGACAGGATACCCGCACTTTTCAGCTCGTTATCCTGAATACGAAAGTAAACAGTAGCGCATCAATTAACTCCGGCTCTGGCAATCAGCTGGGCAGCGGTGGCGGCACATCGGGGGGGACGAGCGGAGACATTAGCTCTAATCAGAAGACCGATTATGGCATGAACAGCGACCTGTACGACGACATTCGTAAAACCATCGAGCAGATGCTGACGCCAAAATCTGGTCGTTTCTGGCTTTCAGCAGCTACTGGCACGTTGAGTGTTACTGACACACCGGACGTTCTGGAGCGTATTGGTCGTTACATTGAGTATCAGAATAAGGTTCTAAGCAGGCAGGTCCAGCTCAACATACAGATTGTCAGCGTCAACCAGACGCGTAATGAGCAACTGGGTCTTGACTGGGGGCTAGTATACAAATCCCTGCACAATTTTGGCGCCACTCTGACCGGTTCAATGGCCAATGCTTCGACTTCAGCAGGCAGTGCCGGCATTTCGATTCTCGACACGGCAACAGGCAATGCCGCCAAATTTTCCGGCTCCAGCCTGCTGATTAAAGCGCTTTCCGAGCAGGGCAACGTCAGCATGGCGCTGAACCAGACCGACCCAACAGCAAATTTGACGCCGGTAGCTTATCAGCTCTCAAACCAACAGGGCGTTCTGACAAGTTCCAGTTCAACTGCAACAGCTAACGTCGGGGTTACTTCCTCACAGACCGTAACCACAATCACCACCGGTTTGTTCATGACCATGCTGCCGTTCATCCAGGAAAACGGTGACGTGCAACTGCAGTTCGCTTTTAGCTATACCAGTCCACCGCAGATAGAGAAATTTATCAGTAGGGACGGGAATACCCGTAACGATATACCGAATACCTCGACACAGGGGCTGGCACGTAAAGTTAACCTGCGCTCAGGCCAGACACTGGTATTAACCGGATCTGAGCAACAGAACCTTTCTGCAAACAAGCAGGGAACATTCACACCCGACAACTTTATCCTGGGCGGTGGCCAGAACGGTACGCGCGGTCGTAACACGCTCGTGATTATGATCACCCCTGTTCTGCTGAGGTAATCCATGTCATCAAAGAAAAAATCTTCACTCCGTAGCGGCATTCGTGTCACCCACCACCGTCGCGACTGGATGGCAGGACTTCATTGGGAGCAGCAGCGGAGCGCACTGTTAACGCGATTCCGGGGAAAAGCCTCACCTGACACGCATGTAGTAGTTGCCGGCAGGCGTAACGCATCAATGATGGGGGTCGTTTCCCCCGGGCGTGTGCGACGGAGCCCTTACTCTCTTGCAGTAGCATTCCTGCTGTCTGAAGGGGGAAATACATGGGGGATATACCGTCTCAGCCGCAACGAAGATCTCTGGGTTTTCTTTGCAGCCAGCGGTGGGCAGCTTTCTGTCATGGGTGATGTGACCGGTTCACGCGCGAAGATAGAATCAGCAGCAGAAAACTTCCTGCGTTTTAACGATGCTGATACACCGGGTCTGCGCTGTGCTGCAACCGCAGATGATAATTGTGATGCAACCTCGCTCACTGACAGGCTGAACCGTTCTCAACTGAAGCGTTGCCGCCTGGGTAAGCGCCTGACGACGATGTCGCTCATTATGCCTGCTGCGCTTATTACACTCGTGGCAGCAGCAGGAATTTACTGGTACGACGACGTTCAGCAAAAAGCGGAACAGGCTGCTGCAATGGCAGAGTTTCGCGCCCGAATGGCGATGTCTGCTGATAAGCCAGCTGCGCCAGCCCGAGCGCCGCATCCGTGGGCCTCTCAGCCACCAGTTTCGCTTTTACTTGGTAATTGCTGGCTGACACGCGAACCACTTTTCGCCTCGGTGGCTGGCTGGCGCTTTACGGACGGTGAATGTGTCCCTGAAGGCCTGCGCTTGCGTTACCTCGCCACACCTGGTGCGACGGTGGAGGATTTCTCCCACCGCGCAAGGGTGCTTCTTGGGCATTCTGCTGTTTTCAACCTTCAGGAGGGAGGTAAAAACGGCGACGTATTCATTCCCTTCCGGAAATACAGCGTGAGTGAGTATACCGACGAGGCCTTGCCTGGCGCGGATGCCCAACTGATGCGTTTCATTTCGCACCTGCAGCGCCGCAACCTGGAAGTCAAGTTCAGTGAAGTGAAACCGCCAGCGGTCGCGCCAGGACAAGAGAAAGCCATGCCCGTACAGGACTGGCGCGAATTCACTTTCACTGTCAGCTCTCGTTTGCAGCCTGAACGTCTGCTGCAGGATTTTGATGCGACCGGGCTCCGCCTGAACAGCGTGTCAATCACTATGAGCCCGCAGGGGCAGTTCGACTACACCATGAAGGGGAGCATTTATGCGCAGAATTAATCCCGCCGGAACGGGCCTGCTGCTGTCCGCTCTGTTCTGTGGGCAGGCAGTGGCAACCGTAACCAGTGATGCGCTTCCGCCGAACGTTACGCTTGGCGAACTCGAAGCAGCTCAGGCGCGCAACCTCATTCTGGAGCAGAAAGTGCAGACGGCGCGTCTGGAGCAGCAGCTACGCGAAAGCCAGTCCGGACAGAGTACTGACAGGAATTATCTGTCTACTGCCGCCCAGCCTGCCATGCCGCTTATGGCGCAGCCAGCTCCTACACAACAGACTGCCAGTGCTGCCAGTGAAAAGCGGACCGGTGGTGTGCGCCTTCAGGAGATTTACGGTCGCGGCTCGCAGTTGCGTGCACGCATTGTTCTGCCGGATGGCGGAGTCACAGAAGTAGCAAAAGGCGATCAGCTTCCCGGAACCTCAAAGCGGGTCACGGAGGTTACGTCCACGATCGTACGCCTCAGCGACAATTCTGAACTTTCATTCTGAGGTGATGATGTCTCCTGATAAAGAAATCATGGATTTTGTCTTTGCCGAGCAGCATCCATCCGGTGGGGTTACGCTACTCATCGACGGCAACCGGCGAAAAGACCCTGGCATACAACGCTGGGTTATGGATGTCACCCGTACATGGTCTGACGCAAAAACTGAGTTTGTTACTCTCAGCGAACTGAACCGGCGGCGTGAAGTGGCAGAACGTCAGGGCCGAGGGCTTAACCAGGGCGTGAGCGAGGCGGATCTAAGTAACCGTGACGTCAGTGTGTCGCAGGATAAGGTCATCAGCTATATGAGGCTGGGTAACGACTTTAATGCTTCTGATATACATATGGAAATCAGCGGTGACCGCAAGATTTGCATCGTTCAGCTGCGAATTCACGGCGAGCTGGAGGTGGTGGATGAAGTGAAAGATGTGGAGGGTATGACGCTGGCCTCCACATCTTATCTTTCCATGTGCGACGTGCGCGAGCAGTCATTCTTTGCCGGTCGTGAGCAGTCAGGGCGCATCGATGCAAAGTTCGCCCGCCGCGCCGGCCTTTATGGCGCGCGCTACGAACACCGTCCTACTCCGGATGGGCTGATAGTGGTCATGCGTCTGATCCCGGATGACGGGGACAACATACCGACGCTACCGCAACTGGGTTTTCTGCCGGAGCAGATTAAGCTCATCATGCAGATCCTGCGTATGCCGGAAGGCATGACGCTGCTGACCGGGCCTACTGGTTCAGGGAAGAGCGCCACGCTGCGCGTGCTCAGTGATATCTGGCTAAAACTGACCGGCGGTAAAAAGCGCCTGCTCACGCTGGAAAACCCGCCCGAAGGGCGTATTCCGGGTGGTATTCAGACCCCTGTTATGCCGGATGACAATTCACCGGAGGCCATCAGCCGCGCCTGGAGTAACGGAAACGCCTCTGCACTTCGTCTCGATCCGGATGCCATCCTGAACGGTGAGATCCGTGACCTGTATTCCCTTCTCGCCGCCATTTTCGCCAGTGAAACCGGCCACCTGGTGCTGTCGACCCTGCACACCCAGAGCCCTATCGGTTCCCTGCGTCGTATGGAGCATTTCGGTATTGATCGCCACCTTCTGGCGGATGCTGCACTCATCACCGGCCTGATTGGCCAGCGTCTGGTGCCGCTGTTGTGTGAACACTGCCGGGTACCGTGGGAAGTCAAAGCCCCTGAGCTTGATGAAGAAACCCGCGCGCGTCTCGAAAAATATTGTTCTGTCGCTGGCCTGTGTGAACCGAAAAATCTCTTCTTCCGCAACTATGAGGGATGTGAACACTGCCGGAAAACGGTACCACTGACCGGACGCATTATCAGTCGTGGCGTTACTGGGCGAACGGCAATTGCCGAAGTTGTCCGGACAGATGCTCGCCTGATGCAACTATGGCTTTCACATGGGCCTTCAGTTGCCAGACAGTACTGGGTAAACCAGGGGGGGATTACTCGCCGCATGCATCTGTTGCGTTATCTGGCAGAGGGTCTCGTTGATCCGCTGGAAGGCGATCTCATCTGTCCGCTGGATGAGGATGACATCATGGATTGTGAGGTGCCTGATGGAAAGTGACAGCCATTTTTATCCATCCCGGGAAATGTCGATCCCTGAAAGGATTCGCTACCGGCTTGTCAGGGCCACTTTTACCGGAAAATACCGCCAGCCCTTTTACGAAACGCTGCGCTTTCTTCTTGAAAACCGTAAGGCCCTGAAAGACGCGCTGACCATGATCGGCGATGTACATACTGATTTTGGCAGGCGCTGGCATCCTTATTATGAACTTGTTCAGGACTGCATCGAGGGTGTGAACGACAACCGTCCTGGCCGCGCGCTGCAGGATGTTCTGGCTGCCTGGGCACCTTATGAAGAGGCCGCGCTTATCAGCGCCGGGATGGAAACCGGTAATATTCCTGCCGCGCTGATGCAGGCTGATAAGTTGATTGTTGCCCGTAGGCGAATTCTTGGGCAGGTCATTTTTGCCTCTGTATTTCCTGCCGCGCTTGCCATCCTGAGTACGGGGCTACTTCTGGCCAACAATCTCGCACTTGTTCCCACCATGAGCAAAATGTCCGATCCAGCTCGCTGGACCGGTGCACTCGGGTTTATGAATGGAGTAGCGAAGTGGAGTTCCGAGTGGGGTGTTGCTTCTGCCGCTACAGCCGCAGGGCTTGTGCTGCTGTCTTTCTGGTCGCTGCCCCGCTGGCGCGGCCGTCTCAGGCGCTGTGCTGACTGGTTACTACCATGGTCTGTTTATAAAGACCTGCAGGGAGCTGTATTCCTTATGAATATTGGCGCGCTTCTTGGTTCGGGTGTCCAGGAACTCAAAGCTTTGCAGATCCTTAACGGTTTTGCACCGCCCTGGCTGCAGGAACGCATCGAGGCCGCGATGGAGTGCATGAGTGAAGGCGATTCACTTGGCAGAGCTCTGCGTAACAGCGGATATGATTTTCCGAGCCGTGAGGCTGTGAACTATCTCTCTCTTCTGGATAAGGGGGATGGTGCTGCTTCGCTCATCACCAATTATGCGGACCGCTGGCTGGAACAGGCGCTCGCGCGCGTCGCGCGTCGGGCGAATGCCACCAAACTCTTTTCTCTCGTTCTGATTATGAGTTTCTTCTTACTCATCCTGACGATGGTGATGCAGATTCAGGACATGAACACTTTCAACTTACATTAAGGAACCGCCATGTCAGCTCAGACATTACCACATCGCCAACATCAGCCTGACCGGGGCTGGGGCATTCTTGAACACGGTACCATTGCGATCGGGACGATTATCGTACTGGCTCTGGTTGGTGCTCTGGTCTGGAGTCTTTGGGGGAAAAAGTCCGTTGCCGTTGAGGTTTCAAATCTCCAGACCGTCGTGACAAACGCGCAGCAGCTTAAGCAGGCGCAGGGGGGATATAACTTTACGAGCGGTACAACTATGACGGGAACGCTTATCCAGCAGGGGGGCGCACCAAAGGCTGGCTGGACTATCCAGGGAACAGCCAGTTCCGGTACCGCTACGATGTGGAACGGTTATGGTGGTCAGGTCGTTCTGGCACCTGTGGCATCGAATGGATTTAACAATGGATTTTCAGTTACATCGCAGAAAGTTCCGCAGGCAGACTGCATCTCTATCACTACTCAACTCGGTTCCGGTGGAGCATTCAGTGCTATCACCATTAATAGTACCGATTACAGTGACGGTCTGGTCAGTGCAGAAGAGGCAGGCAAATCCTGCTCATCAGACAGCGGAATGACAGGTAACAATACACTGGTCTTCACCCATAACGGCTGATGACATGCTGCGCCTGTCCGCCTTTCTGCTGCTGATTTTGGTTTGCCCACGGGTGGATGCATTCTGCTTTGAATCGGCGGGCGCTAAATACCACATTGACCCGCTACTGGTTAAGGCAATAGCCATAGGTGAAAGCAGCCTGCGACCGGGTGTCACAAATATTAATCGTGACAAAAAGACCGGGCAGGCACTCAGTACCGATTATGGACTGATGCAGGTCAATTCATCGCATATCCCTTCGCTGATAGCGCAGGGTTACATTCGCAGCTCACAGGACCTCCTGAACCGTCCGTGTCTCAACGTTCAGATTGGGACATGGATACTGGCGAAACATTTTCAGGTATGCGGCATAAGCTGGAGCTGTCTTGGCTCTTATAACGCAGGTTTTCGTAAGGACCGGCATGAAACTCGCGAGTCCTACGCCAACCGGATTTATGCCATTTATCGTCGGCTTTTACTTAATGAACGGGGAATAAAACTGTGACACTGCTGACGCTGAGTATGCCCTGGCCAACTGTCATTATCATTTTTCCTCTATGCCTCAGCTTATTCAGTTTTATGAGGAGCCTGGTTCGTCTCAGCCTGATGATATTGGATGATGATCAGGAATGGTCCGCTGCTTTTTTGGCACCTGCATCCACCGGCTTCATCTGGCTTTATGCAATAGCGGCAACAGGCATGATGCTGTCCCCTGTGCCGCTACTGGAGCGACTGATGTCTCTGTTGTTCTGCCTGTTTCTTTTCAGGATGACGCTTACAGATGCGCTCACAGGATTTCTGCCCCGGGAATTGACAATAAGATGCCTTATTGCCGGTCTTGTTTCCGCTCTTATCGCTCCCGGCTTTACAGGGCACCTCCTGACAGCTACCACTGCGCTGGTGATTTTTGGTGTCTGGCGTTACGTCACCTTTAGGATTCATGCCCGTGAGTGTCTGGGGCTGGGCGATGTCTGGTTGGCCGGTGCTATTGCGGCCTGGTTGGGAGGGCGAGAGGGGCTTTATGCTCTGCTGATCGGCGTGGTGCTCTTTGTGCTCTGGCAGATATCTGTTCGTCGCATAACTGAAGGAGGGCCGATGGGACCCTGGCTGTGCGCCGGCGCGATTTCTGTGACCCTGTTTAAATTGTATCAACCGCTTATTACATGGTGATGCCTGTGTTCACATATAAAACGACTGACCGGGGCTGGGCTATCCTCAGCACTGGTGCTTCATTGATTATTCTCCTTGTTGTCAGCGTCTGGGGCTTTACGCTTATCAGTGACTGGATGCAAAAAAGGACCTGGCTGAATACTGCGTCACAGGTTTCTCGCTTTACACAGGCTGTGAAGAGCTATACGGGCCGTTATTACGATACTTTGCTTTCAACTGCCACCACCACGATCCCGGTTACGGTTACTCCCACTATGCTGAAAAACACCGGATTTCTGGAGCAGGGGTTCAGCGAGACGACCGTAGACGGACAGGCTTACCTGGCTGCAGTTGTTCGTAATGCCACCAATACAGATCAACTGCAGGCGCTGGTTTACACACAAAACGGTGCGGCACTGCCTTTTCTCGCACTGCGCCAGATATCAATGGATATCACCTCGGGTATGGGCGGCTATATCTGGACGTCGGGAACTGCTACCGGCGCCATGGGCAGCTGGACTCTACCTCTTTCTCAGTTTGGGATAAGCACAACTCAGGGGCATATTGCGGCTTTACTGACCACAGATGAACTGGGCGCTGCTCGCGGTGAAAATGATCGTCTTTATCGTTTTTCGGTAACCGGCAAGCCAGACCTCAACACGATGCATACCAGCATTGATATGGGAGGTAACAATCTTAATAACACAGGCACGATTAATGCCGTAACGGGTAATTTCAGTGGCAATGTGGCGGCCACCGGAAATATAACTGCGAATGGAACTGTTACAGGACAGAATGTTACTGCCGGTTCAAACGTCACCGCAGGAAATACAATAACGGCTAACAACGACATACGTTCAAATAATGGCTGGTTTATAACTCGAGGGAGTAAGGGATGGTTAAATGAAACGTATGGCGGCGGTTTTTATATGTCAGATAATGACTGGGTACGAGTCATAAATAATAAGAATATTTATACAAGCGGTCAGGTTCGAGGCGGAAGTGTGCGGGCTGATGGAAGACTTTCTACAGGAGAAGTTTTGCAGCTCGACGGAGTCAATACTGCTGGCGCAGTTTGTTCACCAAACGGCCTTGTAAGCCGTGACGCCACTGGAGCCATACTTTCCTGTCAATCCGGTGCGTGGAAAGCTCCTGATAAAAGTCAATATATTGATATAGGTGGTTTCTCCACGACATCAACTCGTGGTGTTACTTATTCGATACCTGGTACGCATAAGTTCTGCATGATTTCAGGTTTTCAAAGTGCAGGGGACAATGGTACATGTCGGGTTTATTCCTCTCAATCAGGCAGTGTTAATTGGAAGCTGGATATGGTTGGCTATAACGGGTCAAGTACACAGACATGCTATATAAGCTGCTTGGACTAACTACTGACAAACGGAAGTTCGTAGCTGTGACCGACGACTGTCAATCCGGTGTGTGGCGTAGCTCCTCTGGTTCAACAGTTTATCCAGGGTACATTGACTACGGTACGCACGTTGAAATGTACGGGACTGTATATGGTATTGGCGATGATAGCTGTGTTAATTCGGGGTTCCCCGTTAGTGTTAACCTGGTATTATCTCTAACCGGGAGTGTTGTTGATCTTAGTTCACTGTCTAATGCAGGGGTAAGTTCTGCTTACTTTACTGTTATCAATCAAAGCCAGTTTCGGGTCTGCGTAAAAAACAAAGATGCCAGTCGCAGTAACAACGTAAGTTGGCGTGCAATCGGGATAAGATGATTTGGCCAGTCCTGCCACTGGCATAAGGCGCTATTACCATAAACAACCACAGCTGCCCCAAGACTAGCGCTTTGCCACACACCTGATTGGCAAGGTCAAATGAAGCAGTGGATTCCCATGTAATAAGATGCGTATTGCGTTGCATTGTAAGCGTACCAATTCATGTTTCCATTTGAATCAGGTTCATCTGTTGGAATTAGCTGTGTGAGTGCCATTTCTTTACCGTCGATTCGGTATGTATTAATGCAAAGTTTGTATCTTCCAAGATTTGCCGATTGCCCGGGCCATACCTGAAAGGTTGCGCCTACTCGCCATGTGATACCACCTTGTTTCCACACACCGGATTGACAGTAGCATGTGTTATATTCCTAATTTTTTTAGGAATATGCGATGCAACTCAGACGGCGAATTAAGAAAATGGAGCTGGGAGTGGCTCTTGATAAATATTACGGTTGTGCATCTGTGCAAAAGCGTGGTCATCTTCAGGAGTTTTATCGGATAAATGTTATAAAACGTTCAGCTATTGCCAGGCGATACATGCATGAGATTACTTCGGTTGATATCGCAGAATATCGTGATCAGCGACTTTCTGAGGTAAGTGGTAAAACGGGGCGAACTAATAGCCCCGCAAGTGTCCGACTTGAACTTGCGTTGCTATCTGCCCTTTATAACCTTGCTCGAATTGAATGGGGAACATGTACTCATAACCCTGTTGAGCATGTACGAAAACCACCGGCCTCAAAAGGGCGAACCCGAAGGTTGACATCTCAGGAGGAGCGAAAGATTGGCAGGGCGCTGGCAAAACGAAATATCGAGTTGGCAGCCATTTTTCATTTGGCCCTTGAAACGGCTATGCGTCAGGGGGAGATCCTCTCACTTCGCTGGGAGAATATCGACCTGCACATTGGCATCGCTCATTTGCCTCTCACTAAAAATGGGAGCGTCCGGGATGTTCCGTTGTCGTTTAAAGCCAGAAAGGTGTTAAGAGAGTATTCCGGACCTCTTTCCGGACCTGTTTTCAGTTATACATCAAATGGGTTTAAAAGCGCCTGGCGAGAAGTTATACAGGCTTTAGGCATTGTCGATTTGCATTTTCATGATCTACGACATGAAGCTATAAGCCGTCTCTTTGAGCTCGGAACACTGAATGTTATGGAAATTGCAGCAATATCAGGACACAAGAGCCTGACGATGCTAAAACGCTATACCCACCTTCGTGCGACGCAGCTGGTTAGTAAACTCGATATACGTAAACGACAGGCGCAGAAACTGGCGGCGATCTTTGTTCCGTATCCTGCTGAACTTGAGAGCAGCAATAACGGTATTGTTTTACGCTTCCCTGATCTTGAACATCCTTCACTTGAAGCGCAAACAAAGGAAGACGTTATCCAGAAAGCCTCTTTTGAGCTTCTCAGAATTCAGGCTCTTGCTGCTCGTTCTGGAGAACGACTCCCCCCACCAGGCAATATCAAAGCCAATGACTCAACTCGTGTGCTTATTAATCCGCTCTGAAATTCTGTGAACCCCTGGATTCAAACACATCATAAACAAGGACGTTTTTGGCTGCGCTGTTATGAAAGTGGCTTTTCCAGATAATCCCATCCTTGCCAG
The DNA here is from genome assembly GCF_043356435.1 of Salmonella sp. SJTUF15591. Taxonomy (NCBI): domain Bacteria; kingdom Pseudomonadati; phylum Pseudomonadota; class Gammaproteobacteria; order Enterobacterales; family Enterobacteriaceae; genus Salmonella; species Salmonella sp. SJTUF15591. Next base: position 104,330 of record NZ_JBEUJO010000003.1, read on the forward strand.
GTAATCTCTCCAAAAAAACTTCAGAAATGGCTGATGAGTTAATCATCGCCATAGAATGGCGTTTTTTGCACCTTATGGCTGTTCTGCGCAGCTATAAGGATTTTGAAATGTCAGTCAGTCAAGTCATCCAGGAAGAAGTTATACCAGAAAATCAGGAGGTTACTTCTTCGCAAGTTGAACCTGCTGAGATAGAGACTCGCCGGTTGGTTCCCATTAACCTGAAAAAAATAGTCCGGATTGGAGGACTGGGATTCCTCATTGTTTCTCTTGTTGGTTCTGTGGCCACGATTGTGATCATGGCACAGCAAATCTCTGACCTGAGTATTCGGGTGAACTCCCTGGATGCCGCTTTTCGCAGCGGTCAGATGAGCCAGTTGTCTGGTTCGGTTACTTCGCTCGAAGCTCAAAGCCGGAAACACGAGAAGCAGCTCGAGTCTGTCTCATCAGGGCTTGAATCAGTACAAAACCAGTTAGCTGATTTCCAGAGGGAACATTCAAAATTAACAGGAAGCATTAACAAACTTTCCTCAGAAGCTCAGGCGCGGCGTACCGCGATAGACGAATATTCTGAACGTATTGATGACATTACCTCACGGTTATCACAGGTTGAAGGGCGAGTTGCCGGGCTGAGCAAAGCTGAAAGCAACACTTCTCAGAAAGAATCGAAGCAGAACCAGCAACCAGTCACTAAGAGCAAAACATCTTCAAAATCCGGGACAGGCCAGATCGTAAAAAAGCCTGAGCGGTCAGTCAGGCGCGCAGCTGTTGAAGCACCGTTTGTACTGACCGGCATTGAGCGGCGCGGCGGGCAGATGTTCGCCGTCGTCATCCCCCGCGGAAATTCCCAAATATCAGATATGCGGTTGCTTTCACCGGGAGACGGGATGCTTGGGTGGACGCTTCGTTCTATCCAGGACAGTGGTACCGCTGTTTTCAGCGTGAACGGTGCCCAACAGAGTTTACAGGTTCAATAAGAGACCAGGCATATGAAGCATCAGATGAGAAGAATTATGATGGCAGGTGTCCTTTCCTTGCCGCTGTGTGTAGCGGCATCAACAGTTACCACCTCATCGAATCGGAGTCAGCAGACATCCCTGCAGGCATCATCAACAAACCAGGTTCAGACGCAGCAGCAGGGTCAACAATGGGGGCTTTCAGATGAGGACTGGAGTCGCTATCAGTCGTTGATGAAAGGAGCCAGAGGAATTATGTCCCCTGGTCTTGATCCTCTCACTGCCCTGGGCGTCGAGACAGACAATTCATCTGATCGCCGTCGGCTGGCTGAATTGTGGGTAAAACACGAATACGCCCGTACCGAGAAAGAACTCGCATTTCAACGTGAAATAAATGCTGCCTGGCTTCGTCTTTATCCTGAAACATTGGCCGTGAATATGGGGAATGCCGCGGGTATCGCTCATGACACACAAGGAAGACTGGCGTTATTTGTCAAAGAGTCATGTTCACGCTGTGATGCCCGGCTTGCTGCTGTTATCGCCGACAACAGACCGGTAGATATTTACCTTGTCGGAAATGACGTGAGCGACGAAAAAATCAGATCATGGGCAATAAGCCATGGCATACCAGTCGAAAAAGTGCGTAATCGGCAAATTACCCTAAATCATGATCGCGGTTTGTGGCAGCGCTATGGGCAAGGTCAGATGCCAGTTATTTTGCAGCAGGGAGAAGAGGGATGGCAAATTGCCGCATTCTGAAACTGGCTTGCTGTTTATGGTTTGTCAGCACTGGTTGCCTGGCGGTCGTGAATGTAAATAGCAGTGTTCAGGTAGTTCCGCAGGCTTATCGGGTCATTGCTGCTGCCGAGCGCGTTCCGGCAGAATCGCTTTACTCGCTGGCGATGGCCGAAAGCACCCGTAAAACCGCATGGGGGTCTAAACCATGGCCCTGGACTATTAATGTAGCAGGGAAAGGATACCACTTTGAAACCCGCGAGGAGGCCTTTGCGGCACTTCTTGGATTTATGCAGCGCTACCCTCTCAAGCGTATCGATGTCGGTGTAGCTCAGGTCAATCTTGGGTGGAACGGGCATCTTTTCCCATCCTTTCGTGATGCTTTTGATCCCTACACAAATCTTCGTGCAGCGGCCCGAATTCTCCGTGCCTGCTATGACGCTCAGCCTGGAAGCTGGATTAAAGCTGCTGGCTGTTATCACCACCCGGCCGGTGGTAAGCCGGCAGCAAAATATATGGCTATCGTACGCCGCAAGCTAAGTCAGATCGCACCTGATATTAAGGTCCCTGAAGGGGGGCCGGTTGCTCTGGCCAGTCACTCATTAACCTGGGTTGAACCTCAATGAAAAAAAATATCGATAAATATTTCAATGGCATCTTTTGTGTATCACTGCTTACAGCAGCGTTTAGTTGTTTTGCTTCGCTGACAGTGGTCGGGGATCTGGGCGGGGAGTCAACCAGACCATTATTCGAGGCGATTAATTCAGGTGAGGAGTCGCATTTGTCCGATGTTTCTTCCTTGCCTGAACCACCGTCATCGCTGTCTATTTCCGATATGTTGCCCGTTAATACACCGGAAATGACACCCGGAAAGGTGACGTCTCGCCCTCTGCAGTTACCCGGTTTGCCCCCTGTTTTTGTGATTGGCGATGATGATATTTCCCGAGCCTGGCTGCGGCAGCGTGGTGCTGAACTGAAAGGGATGGGCGCCACAGGAATGGTAGTGAATGTTACGACTGAAAGTGCGCTCAATACGCTTAGAGGACTCTTGCCAGGTACTGAGATGGTCCCTGTTCGCGGCGGTGATTTGGCACAGCGATTGAAACTGACGCATTACCCTGTCCTGATTACCGCTGATGGATTAGCGCAATGACCACAGTGGTTTTCATATTATTGGCTTTCATTTCACTCACAGCTTTTTGGCTGCGGTGTAATACAAGAAGTGCCCGTGTCCGCAGACATCAGCGTAATCGACAGACGGCTAACAGGGTGTTGCTAAAACTGCCTGAGCTGAAAGCGGGGCAGCAGGTTTTATATTTACGGAAGATTAATCCCTATGTTTTCGAGGAGATGATTCTGACCGCCATAGAGCGGCGAGGAATACCGGTCAGGCGTAATCCGAGTTACAGCGGTGATGGTGGTATTGATGGTCAGTTCTGGATTGGTCAGGAAAGGTGGCTTGTCCAGGCTAAACGATTTGCCAGTGCTGTTCGTCCTGAACATGTCCGCCAGTTTGGTGAGTTAGTCCGACAAGAAAAATGCAGAGGTCTGTTTGTACACACAGGACGAACAGGTTTTATCAGTTTTAAGTATTTCAGTGATTACCCGGAAATTTTGCTCATAAGCGGGTCTTCCCTTTTGCTACTGCTGTCTGGTGAATCCGTTGAACATGTTCTCCGGCCATTAAAAAAGAGGCAATACAGATGAATTTTTCCACATCAACATTACCGTTTATTGGTTCGGTGTGGCTTTTGGTTTCTTTCCGGATTTTCATATTCCGGTCTGTAATGATTTCTTTGCTGATGTTTGGGTTATTTCTTTTCTTTTATTTATTTCTAGCCGTATTCCACAAGGCCACAGATTCTGCTCATTTATTCCTCAAACTCAATGATAAAACTTTTGCTCTGTTCCAGGGGAGGGCTTTTATATGAGCGACAAGTACGTGATGGAATCCCTCCTTCGCCCGGCGGTTGAACTGTATTCCGCTGCGGCGGCGGGTAGCGCAACCTTTATTTGCCTTACGGCCCCCTGGGCTGTCGCGCTCGCACCATCGGTCAGTTGGGTGACCGCCGCGGGGTTTGGTGTACTGGCGCTGAAGCGTACATCTGAGGGGATGAAAATACTCCGTTACCGCCAAAACATTCGCCGTTTGCCCCGATATGTACTGACCAGCGAGCAGATCCCCGTCAGCCAGCGGCACTTGTTCCTTGGCAAGGGCTTCCAGTGGTCTCCCCGCCATACGCAGCGTCTTCTGGAAGCGAGGCGTCCGGAGTGTGAGGTCTACGTACAACCTTCTGTTATTTATCGCCTGGCACGCGATCTGGAAAAAAAGATGGAGTACAGCTTGCCGTGGTTGTGCAGGCTGACACGAACTGATTCGGCGCTCAACCCGTTTCGCCCGTTGCCTCCTGTAGGAGGAAGCCCCATTTACCATGGTGTGGAACTGGATGAAACTACGGTCACCTATGATCTCGGAGAACGTGTAGGGCATACACTGGTTATCGGCACCACACGAGTCGGTAAAACCCGGCTTGCTGAGTTAATTATCACACAGGATATTCGCCGTAAAAACGCTGCAGGCGAGCATGAAGTTGTCATCGTGTTTGACCCGAAAGGAGATGCCGATCTGTTGAGGCGAATGTATGCCGAGGCACACCGTGCTGGTCGTCAGGATAACTTCTGGGTGTTCCACCTCGGATGGCCAGATATAAGCGCTCGCTACAATGCCGTTGGACGGTTCAGCCGTATCTCGGAAGTAGCATCACGAGTTGCAGGACAGCTCTCCGGAGAGGGCAATTCTGCTGCATTTCGGGAATTTGCCTGGCGATTTGTCAATATTATTACCCGTGCGCTGGTCGCACTTGGCCAGCGTCCTGATTACGGTCTCATACTGCGTTACGTGACAAACATAGGTGAACTGTACGAAACCTATGTTGAGAATATGCTGAGTGAAAAGGCACCACAGTTGCTGAGTACAGTCGAAGCGCTGTTAGGTAGCGGTATAAGCGAGAAGGATCTGCCGCGTCACATGCAGGGCAGGCCTAATGGCATGAATATCTGGGCTATTGAGCAGGTACTGGCCAGCGAAGAAGGAAAAAAACTGTGGGACCCGGTGCTGGATGGGCTACGTAGCGCTGTGCAATATGATCGAACGTATTTCGACAAAATTGTTGCGTCACTGCTGCCGCTGCTTGAAAAGCTTACAACTGGTAAAACGGCCGCATTGCTGGCACCTGACTATACGGACCTGAACGATCCGAGACCGATCCTGGACTGGCATAACATTATAAAATCGCGCGGCGTGGTTTATATCGGCCTCGATGCACTATCCGACCCTGTTGTCGCAGCAGCAGTCGGCAACAGCATGTTCGCTGATCTCGTTTCCGAAGGTGGACACATCTATAAATTCGGTCTCGGTGATGAGGATGGTAGAAAAAGTTCGAAAGTGGCGATAAATCTTCACTGTGACGAGTTTAACGAGTTAATGGGTGATGAGTTTATTCCTCTCATCAACAAAGGGGGTGGTGCGGGCTTCCAGGTGACTGCATACACGCAGACTCTTTCGGACATCGAGGCCCGTATAGGCAGCAGTGCTAAAGCGAATCAGGTAGTGGGGAACTTCAACTCATTGATAATGCTCCGTGTGCGTGAAAAAAACACTGCCATGCTCCTGACCGACCAATTACCGGAAGTTGACGTCTACCAGAAAACCCTTACATCGGGTGTCACTGACGTATCCCGGCCGGGAGAGGGTACTGATTTTAACAGTAACGTTCAGGACCAGGTCAGTCTGGTTAAAGTCCCGATGCTCAACCCTTCAGACGTTATCAACCTGCCGAAAGGGCAGGCATTTGCCCTGCTTGAAGGAGGGCGCCTGTGGAAAATCAGGATGCCGTTGCCGGCTGATAACGACGATCCTTACATGCCCGCGAGCCTGAAGCAGCTGGCTGACAACATGGAGCAGAATTACCGAACTGGAGAATCCTGGTGGACAGGCGGTGATGCGGCATATTCGGGGGGGCAAAATGTCTCAGCATGACAGAGATACTGCCAATCGCAGTTCGCCATCCCGACAGAAACAATCCGGACCATTCGGCATGTTGCTCTGGGATTTGCCTGTCAGTTTAATTGGCATTCTGCTGGGGTCGCTTCTGGTTAGCCTGCTGATCGAATATGCCTGCATTGCCTTACTCTGGCCTGACGAAGGTGCTTCACACAGCTACCGGGTGATGGTTGCAGAAAGCCACTGGTTGTCGGAAGGGTACACGCGGAGTTTACTGATGGCAGCGCCGGTTGAGACGATTTCGCGGTGGGTACATACCGCCTGGAACTGGTTGTTTGTCGATAGCGGATTCAGCCATTGGCTTCAATCATTCAGGGAAACTGGTCAGAAGGGGACTGGAGTTATCCCAACGATAAACCGGTTCGGTGACTCACTAATCGGCTGGCTTGGGGAGTACCTGCAAGCTACGCTCTGGGTAACTCTGATTTTCTTCATCAGGGTGATGATCCTTTTCCTGAGTCTGCCGCTGTTCGGCCTGGTGATTATCACCGGCATAGTTGAAGGGCTGGTCCGTCGAGATTTGCGTCGTTACGGAGCTGGATATGAATCGAGCTTTGTCTACCATCACGCCAAACGTTTTATTAAACCCGCACTTTACGGCCCCTGCATGTTGTATCTGGCCTGGCCGACTGCTGTCTGGCCAAATCTCCTGTTGCTGCCATCAGCATTATTTCTTGGCGGTGTTCTGGCCATCGTCACGGCGTCCTTTAAAAAATACCTATAGCCCAGGAAGTAGCTGTTTCGGGAATTCCCCGGAGCCCGCTTGATGTCGCGGGCTTTTTTTTTGAAGGTTCATCTGTATTAACCGGCTCACTTTGTGGCATTTAATTTTCTGACCTTCATAAATATTTTCCTGCTGCCAGCATGTCCTGTTTGCGTCAATCTCCCGACGACAAGTTATTAGGGAGAGTCGCAAATGCGTCACACCACAATCATCCTGGCAATGTTATTGCCCGTTCTGCCGGTGCTGACCTGCCAGGCGTCAGAAAAAGATGAGCTGGCACTCGTGATGCGCCAGCTGGATCAGGTTCAGGCTGGCCTTGATCGCGCCCGCGTCGTAGCCAATCAGAATCAGGACGCTCGCTTTTATTTCGACTATCAGCAGGCAACCCGTGACATCTCAACGATGAGGCAGGGCATATCCACTTATCTCGAGCCGTCGCGCGCGCAGCCAACAGCACCCTCCACTTTATCCACTTTAGTCACCGGGCAGTACCGTGCTGAGGAGCCCTCATGGCGATGAATGGCTCTCAGCTAAATGGATGGAGTGCGGGCACCGGAAGCAGCCTCACGCCCGGGCAACTGAACCTCTTGATCCTCGGTACGCTCGCCATCGTCGTTCTCCTTTTCAGCGCATGGGCACTGGTGCAGGCCTACCGTGGCCTGGTCAGTAAATCAGTGACGTTCAGGCAGTTCAATGAGCTGCTAATTCGACTGATTGTGCTTTATCTGCTGACCCTGTTTCTGTTTTTCCACTGAAAGGATGACTCAATGAAATTCACTTTCTTCAGGCATTTTCGTTCTGCCTATTCCCGTGCGGGATATTTGTTGTTTACCGGTCTCTTAACTGCAAGTCAGGCTATGGCAGACTTGCCAGCTGTTGAACAGCCAACATCTGGAGGCGGTGGCGGAACCTACAACACCGTTATGGGCTACATCAAAATGGGGGCACTTGCGATAGGGCTTCTCGTATGTGTCGGTGCTTTTTTTGCCGTAGCGCATGCCGTGATTACCGCATTTCACGATATCCGTCGTGGTAAGGGGGAATGGACTCAGTTCCTGGTCTATCTGGTTGTCGGCATCATCCTCATCCTTTTGGTTATTTACCTCGCAACTAAAGCTTCAGATATCCTGTAAGGAGCCCATATGGCCGTCATTGATTTCCTCCCTGACAGACTGAACAACCCCCCCGTGGTCTGGAAAGGGTTCACATCCGGGGAGTTTGTGCTGGCGGCCGTCATCGGTGTTATTGCCGGTATCCCTCTGGCAATACCGTTAGCTCTGGTTCCTTTTGTCGGATGGCTGGCTTTTCCGACGTGCATGCTGCTGATGCCGCTGTTGGTCATTTTTTTTGGCGGCAACTGGATTGCCAGCTACAAGCGCGGTAAGCCAGAAAATTATATCTGGCAACGTCTGGAGGAATTGCGCTGCCGTGCACGTATGTCCCGAACCATGATTCTGGATAGCAGGGCGTGGGAACTTAAACGAACGAAACCTGTTCCGTTGATGCGCGGAGGGAAAGTATGAGTCGTTTTCGTAACGGTATAACCGCCCGCGATAATCATATTATTTCGCTACGTATCGCTTGTGTTTTGCTGGCTCTGGGACTGTTCGTCACCAGTCTGGGATGGATGCGAGCGCCCTCGGAACTGACAATTCACAACCCACCCGACCTGCGTTCCGGCAGCACCCGAAAATGGTGGGAGGTCCCGCCATCTACGGTTTACAGTTTTGCTTTTTACATTTTTCAGCAACTGAATTCCTGGCCGAAAAATGGGGAAGCTGACTACACAGCCAAAATTGCCCAAATGAGCCCGTATTTGACGCCGTCCTGTCAGGATTTTCTCAATAAGGACGCCGAGATGCGCAAGAATAATGACGAGCTGCGCGATCGTGTACGCGTGGTATACGAAATCCCCCGTCGTGGTTACAGCAACCGCAGCGTGACCATCATTGATGAAGATCATTGGGTGGTACGGCTGGACCTGGTAGCTGACGAATATTTCCATACCGAACCCGTTAAGCGTGCCCTGGCGCGTTATCCAATGAAAGTGGTTCGCTGGGAAGGTGACCCAGAGCGAAATCCGTTTGGGCTGGCACTGGATTGCTATGACAGCGCGCCACAAAGACTTGAGGCGATCTCCTTGCCTGAGCCAGAACAAAAGTCGGGAGCATTCAATTGAAAAAATTCTCAGTGATCCTGCTGACCCTGGTACTGGTCTCAGCCGGAGCTCGTGCTGTTGAGCTTATGAAATGGGAACGGATACCTTTGCAGATTCCCCTGACTGTAGGGCAGGAGCGAATCGTTTTTGTAAACAAAAACGTGCGAGTGGGGTTTCCGCCCGCACTCAACGACAAGCTGCGTATTCAAAGCTCCGGAGGTGTAGTTTATCTCGATGCGAAAGAAGCCTTTCCGGTGACGAGACTGGAACTTCAGAACAAGGAAAACGGGGAAATACTTCTACTTGATGTTTCTGCTGCCCCCGGTAAAACCACGCGGGAACCTGTCAAAATTGTCTACGACGGAGAAGTGGCTACCGCTTCGGCGACCGATAAACAGACGGTCAGCAGTGATGGGGACAGTGCCGGCCGTCAGTCGTCGGCAGAGGCAAAGGCAGAAAGCCGGAGGCCCTCAAAACTCAATGCGCCGCTGCCCGTTGTCCTGACTCGTTATGCCGCACAGAACATGTATGGACCGTTGAGAACGGTAGAGCCCGTACCGGGAGTAAGTCCGGTTTCACTGAAGCTTCCCCCCCGGATCACCACACTTATGCCCTCTGAGTCCGTCAGCGTCACGCCGATGGCTGCCTGGAGTCTGCAGGGCAGCAGTGTAATTGCGCTGCAGGTGCGTAACCGATCAGCAGTAAAGGTCATCCTCGACCCTCGTTCGCTGCAAGGTCAGTTTACTACTGCGACTTTCCAGCACCGTTGGCTGGGGCGTGCCGGTACACCGGAAGACACGACAGTTCTATATCTGGTTACTACAGGACGTCCCGAAAGTGCCTTTATTGCTGAACAGCGTTTACCCGAATCTGAAGGAAAGGAGAGTAAGCGGAGTAACCGAGGAGCGCATAAATGAAAAAGCCTGCTTCAAACCTGCTTGTGAAAATTGCTGTTCCCGTCGTAGTGGTGGGCGCCATCATGATTGGGGTTAAATCCTGTACAGATAAAAACGATAAAAATGAAGCAGGCCAGAAAACCTCTAATGTCGCCCTTAAGGATCTGACACCAGAAGATCTCAAAGCGCTGGGTGTGGAAGGTGACACAGCGCAGGATACTTTGCGTACCCTGGTTGGTAGTTATCGTAAGGTTCAGGGGCGGCTTGACAGCCTTGAAAGCGATAATAAAACGCTTGCTGATGAAAATAAGGAGCTGAAAAAAAACAATACCAATGTTGATCAGCAAATCAGCCAGGCTGTGGGGCAAGTTCGTTCCGAAGAGGCCCAAAAACGTGCACAACTGAGTTCTCAGGTCACTGATCTGAGCTCGCAGGTGAACCAACTTCTTGATCAACTCAAAAATGGGTCCTCCGGCTTAACGGCAGGAAATAAAGGTAACGCTGCAGGCAGCGATATTCCTGTGGGACTGGGTTATGACAATGGTCTGACCGGAGGCGCGGGAAATATATCCCAAACAGATGGCAACGGGTTGCAATGGGTTGAGCCGAAAGATGGTATTGCCACGGATGCGAACGGTCGACCTGTCTCAGATAAAAACAGTAATAACGCGACTGGTTTTTCTTTTGCCACCTCCTTTGGCGCTGCAGGTGATGCAGCCAGGCAGGCAACGTCAGCAGTAAGTACAACGGTCCAGAACAACATTCCCGGATCTGAAAAAAATGCCGCCCCTGTTTATACCCTTCCGGAAAACTCCACGCTTGTGGGCAGTCGGGCCATGACCGCTCTGTTGGGACGTATTCCCATTGATGGCAAGGTGACTGACCCTTACCCGTTCAAAGTGATGATCGGAAAAGACAACCTGACGGCAAATGGCATTGAATTACCTGATGTACAGGGGGCGATCGTTTCAGGAACCGCAACGGGGGACTGGACGCTTTCCTGCGTGCGTGGCGCCATAACCAGCATCACTTTTGTTTTTACTGATGGCACTGTTCGTACGCTTCCTTCACCTGAGGGGCAAGGCAGTAATGGTGGTAATCAGAACAGCCAGGGTGGGAATAACAGCAGTATTGGCTGGTTGTCAGATGACAACGGCATTCCATGCATTTCGGGTACCCGAAAATCAAACGCTTCTACTTATCTGCCAACCATTGCCGCACTTGCAGCTGCCAGCGCAGCTGGTGATGCCGTGGCCGAAAACCAGAATACCAGCCAGACCAATGGCTATGGTGGTGTGACGTCAACGCTGACGGGGGATGCCGGTCAGGCAGTGTTGAGTAAGGCGTTATCCGGCGGTATGCGTGAGACCGTTGACTGGGTTAAAGCGCGATATGGTCAGACGTTTGACGCGATCTATGTACCGCCTGGACAAAAAGTGGCTTTACATATCACTCGTCAGCTGGCGATTGATTATGAAGAAAAAGGCCGCAAGGTGAAATATGACGATTTCAGCCTCGCTGGTAGCAGCACGGGCATGGACTGATGGGGATAAAAATGCAGAACAATAAAAACCTCGAATATCGGGTGGACTATATACCACTGGGTGGCCGTCTCTTTGCCGGTTTTGTCAGGTGTGATAATGGCAAATGGGAAGGTAGCAGGCATGAAGTCACCGAACAGGCCCTGCTCGCTGTCGGAAAGAAGCTTCTGAGCGAGGGTAATGGAATGCAGATGCAACTGCCTGATGGGCGAGTGTTTCGTCTGTCAGCTGTCATCAGTGATTCGGATGAAGCGGAGGTGCATGTTGCTCAGTTTTAATCATCTGGCCACCATTATGTTGGTCGTTGTACCGCTTGCCCTCTCGGGTTGCAGTACGTCAAAAGAGGAAATGTTGCCGCCTGGCGACAGCACCATGCTTGAATTATGGAACGATGGTGCATCGGCAACTCATGCTACCAACGAGAGCAGAACAACACTTCGCCGGCCAGTTACAGACAGCGAACGTGAGATCAATCAGCAGGTCAGTAACAGCTACAGCCGCACCCAGGAAAATGAAATTCAGCAGACGTTTCCGCGTCTGCCAAATCCTGACATGGTCATGTATGTTTTCCCGCATCTGGCTGGCGGGAACACGCCGGTTCCAGGCTACAGCACCGTCTTTCCTTTCTACAGCCAGGTACAGTATGCGTTGCCTGGTGAGCGAACGGAGGATCTCTGATGGCTTTCCCTCTATTTAGCCGACGTCGAGCGTCTCAGGATGCTCATCAGTACGGTAACGGTCCGTTTTCCGTCAGTGGGTATGAACCGCTTACCCGGGAAGGGCAGCTGACTCATTCAGATGAAGCGCGTCTGTATTCCACGGCACCTTCCATTATCGATCATGTTCCCTGGGGCGAGTATTTGCCAGAGCATGAATGTATTCTGCTTGACGATGGCGTATCCGTTGGGGCCGTGTATGAGATTATCCCTGTGGGCACTGAAGGACGCCCGGAAACACGTCTGGACGAGATCTGCAATATTGCTGAGAACGCCCTACAGGACAGTCTCCCTGAACTGGATGATCATCAATGGGTGGTACAGTTTTTCTGCCAGGATGACTCTGATCTCTCTACTTATATGGATACTATCAGAGGCTATGTCAGGCCAAGAGCTCAGGGAACCGAATTCACTAAAGCCTGGCTGGCGGAACAGGAGCGCCACCTTGAAAATGTGGCGGTGGAACAGGGGCTGTTTGTAGACGAGGCTGTCACAGGGGCCGCCTGGAGAGGGCAAATTCGCAGAACGCGCATGGTGGTTTACCGTTGGGTCGAGACGCCATATCGTGACCCCATGCCACCGGAGGTGCTGCTGAAACAGGTCTGCGATCGTCTGACTGCAGCACTGAGCGGTGCCGGTATCCGGTGCGAAAAGCAGAACGGCGAGCAAATCCATAGTTGGCTGTTGCGTTGGTTCAACCCGGCGCCGGCGTGGGTCGATAAGAAAACATTGTATCGTTGCGCAAAACACTCCGATCATGCACCGGGTGATCTGCCTCTTCTGAATGATTTCAGCGAAAGCCTCTGGTTTACCCGTCCGCGAAGTGATGCCGAAAGCGGTGTGTGGTGGTTTGATGATGTGGCACATAAAGCTGTTCCGGTTGCCCGCCTGCGTACTGCACCTTCCACCGGTCATCTGACGGGGGAGGTTAAACGTGGTGATAATGTGAATGCCATTATGGATCTGCTTCCGGAAGGGACAGTTCTGGCCATGACCCTGGTGGTTCAGCCTCAGGACAAACTCGAAGAAAGTTTTGCGAGCCTGAGCCGCAATTCAATGGGGGAGAATGTTGATTCCCTGCGTGCTCGTGAAGACGCTGCTACAGCGCGTAATTTCCTGGGAAACAAACACAAACTTTACCGTGCGGCTATCACACTGCTTATCAAGGCTCAGGATAAGGAAACACTCGATAAACGGTATCTTGATCTCAGCAGTAAATTACTGAACTGTGGGATGGAACCGATAAATCCAGAACACGATATTGGTCCTCTCAGCAGTTATATGCGTGCGTTACCCATGTGCTTTAACCCTCAAATGGATAAACACAACTGGTACACGCGCCTTATGTTTGTACAGCATTTTGCATGTCTCGCCCCTATTTATGGTCGTGACACCGGTACCGGTCACCCGGGGCTTACGTTCTGGAATCGTGGTGGTGGCCCCCTGTCCGTAGATCCACTTAATAAAAATGACCGTACCCAGAATGCACACCTGCTGCTGTTCGGGCCAACAGGTGCCGGTAAATCTGCCACTGCGCTCGATAAACTGGCTCAGATGGTGGCTATCTACCGCCCCCGTATATTTTTGCTGGAAGCGGGTAACAGCTTCGGTCTGTTTGGCGATTACTGTAATTCGCTGGGGCTCTCAGTGCACCGTGTCAGTATCAAGCCTGGTAAGGTTATTTCACTTGCTCCGTTTGGCGATTCACATCTGCTCATGCAGGCGAAACCTGAGACGCTAGTGACAAGCGAAGAGGCCCTCCCTGACATTGATGAAGATGATGAGGACAAGGACGAAGAACGTGACATTCTGGGTGAAATGGAGATTGCAGCGCGGTTGATGATCACCGGTGGTGAAGCAGCAGAAGAGGAGCGAATGACACGCGCCGACCGCGGTATGATTCGTGAGGCGATACTCATTGCGGCTCGTAAAGCGTTTGACGAAAACCGCCAGATGTTACCGGAAGATTTAATGTTCTCGCTTGAGAACATTGCCCGCGATGTCAGCATGGGAGAAGACGGCCGCGAGAAACGCACGCCAGCGCGACGTGCGCGAGCTGAAGAGATGGCAGAAGCATTACGCATGTTTACCGAAGGTTTTGAAGGGGAGTTGTTTAACCGTCCGGGCGCGCAATGGCCAGAGGCAGACGTGACTATTGTTGATTTAGGTACGCTGGCGCGTGAAGGCTATGAAGCTCAGATGGCCGTTGCTGTCATCTCGCTGCTTAATACGATTAACAATATCGCAGAAAGGGAACAGTTCAGCGATCGGGATATCATTGTGCCAATCGACGAAGCGCATATTGTAACTGCTAACCCGCTGTTGGGCCCGTATGCAACCAAAATTGTCAAAATGTGGCGTAAGCTCGGATCATGGCTATGGTTGTTCACACAGAACCTGGAGGATTTCCCTGACACTGCGAAAAAAATGCTCAATATGGCGGAGTGGTGGATATGCCTCGTTATGCCACCTGATGAAGTTGAACAAATAGCGCGATTTAAGACGCTCACAGAAGAGCAGAAGGCGATGCTGTTGTCCGCGACAAAACTTCCGAGAAAATACACAGAGGGAGTTATTTTGTCCCGTAAGGTACAGGCGTTGTTTCGTGCGGTCCCCCCCAGTTTGTACCTGGCGCTGGGAATGACTGAAAAAGAGGAAAAAGCCGAAAGACGGGCCATTATGAATGAATTAAATTGCTCGGAGCTTGAGGCCGCATTTCACGTTGCGCGCCGCCTCGATGAGAAACGTGGCATTGGTACTATTCAGGGGACAATATGAAAAAACTGACTATGGCGACGCCGATCGTTGTACCGGACAAGGCTTTTATTGCCTCTGTTATTTTTACCGTTCCGCCACAGGGTTCTGCCTCAGTCGGTGTGGCTGACAGTGAGTCGATTAAGCATCTGCAAGGGGAGATCGTTAAGAGACTGGAGCAGCCTGTATTGCTGTCGGTCTATCCTCACCGGGTTGGCCGGCGCAGCTGCGTTGCAGTCCACCTCAGCGACGTGCATGAGAAAACCCTGGATATCCTGATAACTGTTACCGGCAATACACTCTGGCCAGCAGAACAGGAGTACCGGTCGGGTATCCGATGGAATATCTGTGTACCCGATGCAACCGATATGCTCTGGGTTCTTAAGGAAATCGACAGGGTGACCTGTGACACCGGATGTGACTTATAACCCTCCGACCTTGCCAGACAGCGGTGTGTTTTCCGCTGTCTGGTAAGGGGGGAGGCTGCGGGTGCGGGCGGCAAAGAGCCCGCGTGTATTAAAGTTCCTGCATTTAAAAAATGACATTTCCAGCGATCTGAGATTTATGCTGACGTACAGATGATGAATTACCAGGGCAAGATTAATTATCATTTTTCACGTCAGAATTAATTACTGACCCCTCCTTAAAGAGAACGCACCCTGAATAGGTTTTTCACACTCAGGGAGTGTTTTTCATGAAAATGCCATTTTGCTGCCTGGCAGCACTGTTCCTTTCCGTCGGTGCCAGTGCCGGCACAGTGATATATACCGACTCCTCTCATGCCATAGCAGCAAATCCTGGTCCGGATGTCTCCGTTGTTGAGCTCGATGCGCCCGAACGTGCACAGGCGGACATTTTCGGTCAGTTATCTGCCGATCCCGTTCTTGCAGAACAACGTGCCCGGGCAGTGATCTCTTCCCCGAATTTCCGGCAGCAGCAACAACAACTGGCGGAAGCTTATGCGGGTGTCACTCATGCCTGGTCCCTCGGCCTGGAAAAATACCCGGCTGTGGTTTTTGATGACGTCTTTGTTGTCTACGGTACGACTGATGTCAACGAGGCAACCCGTCAGCTCGCTGCCTGGAAGGAGAAGAACCGATGAAATCTTTCTCCTTCCGCCCACGTCGACTGGCGATCGCCACATTGCTGGTTTGTTCCGGCACCATGGCCAGCGTCAATACAGCGAATCTTCTGGCCAGCGCGGCAAGTACAGACTGTATCAGCTGGCGTGTCAGTGGTATCTGCTACTGGTTATTGTGTACCCCATTTGGTTGCACGGTGAAAACCTCGGTGAAAGTGACACATTTCATTCCGGAGGCTGTGGTATCGGCTTACCTCAACCCCGGAGATAACCCCTGGACTGAAATGTCCACAGTTAGTAACGCCGCCAGCGGTGCTGAAGGTTCTCTGCTGGAAAGTGTGACGGGCGTGAGTACGGGGGGCGGTCGTCAGGAGATGAAAGCTCCCGGGGAACGTAAGCAGAACCTGCATTTCTATTACGGCGACGCCTATGGCCATCCAGCAACAAAAGTCATTGGCGGTATGGTGCCGGGCTATTCATGCGACAGTGCTGCCACTCCTTTCATGCCATATTTCAACAGCTCACTGGATGCTCTGGTCTGGCGAACGGGTGTCCCGGAGACCCTTTATCCCGAAGCACTCATCCCCGGGCAACGAGAAATCGGGGAAACCACATCCGGCAATATGTGGGGGAACGTTTATCCACGTAGCGGGTTTGTCACCCAGATAGACAGTTACAAATCAGCAGCGGTTGTAGTTCAGCGTGTCGCTGACGTCATTACCCGCTCCGGCCAGCTCCACGTCTACAACCCCCTTACGGGACAGAAGTCCCCGGGTTACTGGCCACCCGAGCCGGTAAAAGAAAATACCGGCACGAAAAACCACAAATGGCAGCGACTTTCGCCTCAGTTGTCCCAGACCTGTGCAGTGTTTCCCGACACCAATGGCCAGATTGCCCAGGACGGTAACTATGCCTGGGCATTGTGGCAACCGTACAGCTGCTGCAAACGTCGCGGCCAGACGTTCCTTTCCAGCACCGATTTCTCATAAAGGTTCAGAACATGAAAAAAGCAGGACTTTTACTGATTTTTGCCTCGCTGCCGGCAATGGCAGCTGATATCTCTTTGTCTTCATCGGGGGCGTCAGTTAGCGGTAACGCTATCAGCGATGGGCTCTTTTATTCTATTGGTGGCGGTTCGGTTATTTCACCCCCGCCTAGTCGTAACAATATGTCCAGGATAGGCATTAATGGTGGCCTTAGCAGTGATCTGATGTGTGGCAATTTCGACATCAAAACAACCGTTGGCAACCAGCTGAATGGTATTACCAGCGGGTTTAAGGATCTGATGGGGAATGTGATTCAGGGGGCGACCGGTGCTGTCATGAGTATGCCGGCAATGGCTATTCAGCGCGCAAACCCCGGGCTGTATGAAATGCTCACCAATGGCGTTCTGCAGGCCGGTTTGAGCTTTGATAAAGCGATGTTGAACTGTCAGAGCATGTCGAAGAAGCTGGCTGATTATACCATTGGCAATAAATGGCAGCAGGTAGCTGTCTCTGAAGAGTACAAAGATATTGTGGCCACAAGTGGCGGCGATGCGGTTTCCAGCGACCAGAAACTGCAAAAAGCAACTGGAGAGGAAGGTGTGACGTGGGTTGGTGGGCAGAAAAGAGGCGGCAAGGGGCAGCCCGCAATTCAGCCCACTCGGGATCTGGCCAAAGCTGGTTATAACATGATGAATAATTTGCCAGTGACCAGTAACAGCAGCGTCGGCTCCTCGATCTGCAATGGTACCGCATGCCAACGTTATAAATCTTCTGAAGAGGCCGCAGCGGCCGTTGTTAAAGTGCTTGGTGATCGCTCCATCAGGACTTGCCGGGAAACCAGTGAATGTACCAGTGGTGGAACCGATAACCAGCCGGGCAGTGCTGTCGCTGGTACTGGCTTTTCTCCCATCCTTGAGGATGCCACGAAAGAGAATCTGGAGCAGCTTAGTAAGCTGATTAGTGGTGAACTGCAGCCCACCACTGATAACCTTTCCGCACTGAAAACCGGCAGTCTGGTTGTCACCCGCGGGGTAATTCAGGCATTACGTGACGATCCGGACAAAGCGGCCCTGGTTCAGCGGCTTGCCGGCGAACTGGCGATGTCCGATACCGTTGAAACCGCGCTAACAATGCGCAGGATGCTCACCACCGGTGAATCCGAACCTAATGCTGCAGAGCAGCCGGAAGCCATTGCTGAGGGTGATCGCCGCATCGATGCCCTCGATCGCGAGCTGACGGCGCTGCGTAATGAGATGGAGTTACGCAAATCTATAAGCAATAACAGCCTGCTGACGGCACTGGAGCGGCAGGGGACAAGGAATCAGGATAACCGTCTGCAGCAGAAAGCCGGTAACGAGGACCAGGGCTTCAGCCAGA
This sequence comes from Salmonella sp. SJTUF15591, assembly GCF_043356435.1. Taxonomy (NCBI): domain Bacteria; kingdom Pseudomonadati; phylum Pseudomonadota; class Gammaproteobacteria; order Enterobacterales; family Enterobacteriaceae; genus Salmonella; species Salmonella sp. SJTUF15591. The sequence goes on from NZ_JBEUJO010000003.1 coordinate 122,314, forward strand.
TGGGCCAGTCTCAGTCTTCCGGAGCAAACTGATATGAGACTTTACCCGTTCAGCGGCCATATTGGCCGCATTCTCCTTATGGTGCTGCTCATTCTGTTGATGACGGCCTGCATGTTTGCTATCGCAGCGGTATTTATGGCTTACGACCCTGATGGCCACATCACACGGCGCTGGTTGCATGACAGCCGATGGGGACTGTTTGCCTGGCGACTGGTTCTTTATGGCTGCCTTATTACCGCCTGGATATTGAAGGTACGCCCACAGGCATTAATCCGCTGGCCGGATGGGCGTCCGCGTCTTGTGCGTATGGAACTGATGGGGGTGTTGTTCCTGGTAGCCACGGAATATGTGGCCTGGACAAGCGCTGTGTAAGGAGAGGACGATGACCGCAAACAGTTTTCTGGAATATTTTCTCGTTCTCTTTGGCTGGGTAATGAACAATGCCATGTGGAGCATTCTCAGCAATACGGGCCTTTTTGCATTGCCACTGGTGGTCAGGGTTCTTGGCGTCTGGCTGAAAGTGAGGGAGGAGGGGGCTGACGAGGGGAACAAAGGGCTTCTTGCCCTTCCGCGAATCGAACATGCACTGTATGTGTCTTATCTTGTGATGCTCTTTTGCTGCATTCCACTGTTGCCGGTGGATATCAGCACGATCAAGTTCGACAGTTCGCGCGCTAAACAGTGCGGCGTCAGTGTGCCGACCCCACAGAATTCTGGCTACAAGGGGCTCGTTAATGATTTTGACGGTCGCACGGCCGAGGTTCCAGTATGGTGGTATCTCCTGCATATGATGTCGAAGGGCACAACGCAGGCAATGATTGCGTCAATCCCATGCGGTACGAATTTGCGACAGATGCGTTTTGACGTTCAGAACACGAAACTGCGTGATCCTGTGTTGCTGCAGGAGGTCCAGGAATTTGCAGATCAATGTTACTCGAGAGCATATTTCAGACTGAAAAACAGCAACAGTCAGCTCAGTGATGCCACCATCAACTCCGTGGGCTGGATAGGTAGCAGCTACTTCCTGAATACTTCCGGATATTATGACTACTACACGGCTATGACGCCACGTAGCCAGTGGCCTTACAACAGCAGCCGGGACAGTGGCTATCCGGATACTGGTGCAGGTGGATATCCAACATGTAAGACGTGGTGGTCCGATGGTACTTCCGGGCTTCGCAAACGAGTTCTGGCCAGCTTTAGTGATAACACACGTAAGGAGATGCAGCGCCAGTTCTCCGGACAGCAGTGGGAAGAAATCGCCCTACGCTGGCTTGTCAGCCCACGTAACGCAGATCTGTCCGGGGGCGGTACCACTTATGCTGTTGGCAGTAGCGATACAACCACCGGAGTAGTTGGTAATCTTACACGCCTTACCTCGTCTATTGGTGTAGGACTGAAACAGGCCGAGGCGTTACCTGGTTTTGATGCAATGAAGCAGGCACTGCCGATGATCCAGGCATTATTGCTGATGATGATAATCACGGTCATTCCTGCGTTAATGATGTTCAGCGCCTACGATCCGAAAACCATTTTTACTATCTCGTTCGCATTATTCGCTCTTCAGTTCATTACGTTCTGGTGGGAATTGGCAGGCTGGCTTGATGACAGATTGATCACCATCCTCTATGACAATATGGCTGAGCAGGGGATTGCAAACAGCTCGGTGCCTTTCGCGGCTTTCTTTAGTTCAACGGCTGATGGATGGATTATGAACCTGGTACTGGGGATGATGTACCTGGTCTTTCCGATGTTTTGGGTTGGTATGCTGAGTTGGGCTGGAGCCCAATTAGGTTCAATGGCAAGCATGATTAGTAACTCTGCAAAAATGCCAATGCAAGCTGGTTCTGAAGCAGGAAAACAAGCACAAGGAATAGCTATTGATGCAGCTTCAGGTGGTATCAAAGGTGGAATAAAAAAGGCCTAAGTAAGTTATATTTCAAAACGAAAACGGTGGTTATTACCACCGTTTTATTTAAAATCTTCTTTGCGTTCCCAGCTATACCAAAGCCACGGCCTATTTTTTCTGAATTCGGTATCATCATAATTTTTCGGCGCTTTAGAAACTGCAGATGCTACAAAATTCAGTACACTACTCCCCAATGAATTGGTTGCGCTTGTTAGTGCAATTGGCTCAGGTTTTTTCCGCTTCAGCTTGGATTCATCACAAACGATATTGCGGCGTTTTGTGGTGAAGCGCGCAAATGTGCTGCTCAGGTCATCTTTATTGAAACTGTCCTCGCTCATGGTAACGACTCCTCATTTCGTCTAATAAATAAGCTACTAAATATCCACTATACGCGCAAATTTTTTAGCGCTATTTAAGCCGCATATTCTTGTTTCAGGTTTTTAGAAAACCGACCGTTCCGTGGGGGGCAGGCGTAGCGCCTCCCGTACCTGATCGACCATGTCTATGAAATCCTCTTCCTTCTGCAGGAAAAAAAAGCCTGATGTACCTTAAACAGGGTCGCCAGATCGCGGCGTTCCGCCTCGATAAAGAGTGCAAACGCCAGGGATGGCCAGCCTGCTCTCGTTGCTGCTGGATTGTTCTCGTGTTGTTTAACTCCAGATCCGAAAAATGGAGTTTTTGGATCCAGAACAGCAAAGTGCGTGATATTTCCTGTTAATGCAAATATATATGTAATTTATATTAAATAATGTTAACAATGCCGAATAAGCATTAGTCAGAGATTATTATTAACAATTTATGCAATAAACGCCTTCATGCCCGCTCCGGATATAAAAGAACGTCACCAAAAGCGTCCTCCGGCCGTCGGATGCTGGGACGCCAGCTTCGTCACCTATACCAGCCCTGGACAGTTTCGGGTGATTGACAGGGCAGTAATGTTCAGTAAGCGCGACTGGATCATAATCCCGGAATGCCATTAGGATATTCTGAATAACGATATAGCCCTGCACGTGGGCAGGACTTAACAAAATATACATTGTATTCAGGTTCCGGTAACAATGCTTTCTTACACACAGGACTGTATATGCGGCTCAGAAAATTAAAACTGAAAAACTTCAGAGGCTACAGAAATACCACAGAAATCATTATCGATGAGTGCATGACGGGCATTGTCGGCCGAAATGACTTCGGGAAATCAACGCTTCTGGAAGCGCTGGCTATTTTTTTTGAAACAGAAGGAATGAAGGCAGACAAGAATGACATGAACTGTTTCAGCCTGAGAGAAGGGGAGGGCCGTTTTGAAATAGCCTGTGAATTCGATGAATTACCCGATTTTATCATGATCGATGACAGGGTGCAGACCACTCTTGCCTTCGAACATCTGCTGAATAAAGACGGCAATTTTGAAATCGTCAAATCGTTTAAAGCAACGACCTCAGGAAAACCGGAGCAGACCTGCATCCGCTGCATCCACCCGGATGAGGAACCCCTGAGAAATTTACTGGGCATGAAAATTTCCGACCTCAGGGCGGCGGGAAAAGATGTGGAAAAAAATGTGGCAGATAAACGCACTGCATCGTTATGGCGTCAGGCCATCAGGGAAGCCGCAGCCCCCTATACCTGTTCGGAAATTCTGCTGGATGTCGATAAAGAGTTCGGAACCGATACAAAATCATTATGGGGTAAGATCCTCGACTTGCTGCCCACGTATGCGATTTTCAAAGCCGACAGGGAAAGCAGCGACGGGGATTCCGAAGCCAAAAACCCCTTACAGCAGGCCGTAAAAGACGCTCAGGCTGGGCTGCAGGACAAAATTACAGCGCTGGAAAATGAGATTCAGGACAGTGTACTTGATGTCGCACAGAGAACGCTGGATAAATTACGTGAAATGGCACCCGAACTCGCCAGTGAACTAACTCCACGATTTAAGGAGAAACCCAAGTGGACCTTCAATTTCACCCTTGATGGGGAAAATGGTATCCCCATCAATAAGCGAGGTAGTGGGATAAGAAGGCTTATCTTGCTGAATTTTTTCAGGGCTGAGGCTGAGAAGAATGTTGCGGGGACGCCCAGAAATGTGATTTATGCCATAGAGGAGCCTGAAACTTCACAGCATCCGAACTATCAGATGATGCTGATGAAAGCGTTACTGGCACTGGCAGGCCAGCCGCACCGTCAAATTATCGTCACCACCCATGTCCCGGCGCTGGCCGGATTGATCCCTGTCGAAGGCGTACGTTATGTCACCAGAAATGAGACGGGTGAACCCGTTGTAAAAATGCCGGATGACGATGTGCTGAAGGAAGCAACTGAAAGCCTGGGGGTGTTGCCAGAGACTGGTATGGAAAGGGCTAAAGGCATTGTTCTGGTAGAAGGAAAGTCGGATGTCACTTTCCTGAGGCATGCGGCCAGTTCATTTAAACAATCAGGTGTGCTGCCAGCCTCTCTTGAGGACGTGAAAATTGTGCCAGTCCTCATAGGAGGATGCGGGAGCGTCAAACACTGGGTTACCTTAAATCTGGCCAACGATCTGGGGCTTCCCTGGTGCGTATTTCTGGACTCCGATATTGGGGGAGACCCTGCACAGGTTCTGTCCATTCAGAAACGTAAACAAGAAGTGGAGGAAGCCGGTAAGGTATTCTTCGCCACGCGCAAACGTGAAATAGAGAACTATCTCTGCCCGGATCTGATCGAAGAAATTACCGGTGTAGCAGTCACGTTTACGGACACCTGTGACGCTAAAAAAATAATCGGCCGGGCTGTGGGAATGAAACCCGATAATGTGCTTGATAAATTCTGGCCCCAGATGACAGCGGAAAGAATAATCTCAAGATCAACCTATCATGACGGAACGCAGGAAAGAATTGAACTGATTGAGATCCTGAGCGACATTATTTCCATGACGAGATAATGTGTTAAAATAATCGCAGCTGCATATATTCCGGTCCACAGCAAAGGACCGGAGTATAGAATATAAAAAACCCGAAATTAATCGGGTTTTAATTATTTAACGTTTAACAGGATCCCGTGCCCGGGAGTGATTTAAAATTACGCTTATCATGGCGTTTTTGCAATCTTTATTTTTGACTGCCAAGCCATTTATTCATCTGCTCGATTTCACCTTTCTGAGCTTTAATGATGTCCTGCGCAAGCTTTCTCATTTCGGGATCTTTTCCGTATTTAAGCTCGGTCTCAGCCATTGCTATTGCTCCTTCATGGTGTGCGATCATACCTTTTGCAAAGGCCTTATCGGGATCGGGCTCATTAACGGCGGCCATCATTTTTTCATGCATGTCTTTCATGCCAGCCATATATTCCTGTGACGATGCCGATGAGTGCATATCTGACATTTACATTTCCGAATGTTCGGCAGAAATTGCTGGCAGGGATAACATTAATATAACAAAAAGGGTGTTTTTGATTTTCATTTAATAAATCCTTTTCAGGTAGGTACCGGTTAATTGTAGCTGAGTCATATAAAAAAGCCCCCTGATGGGGGCAAAAATGTCACAACATATCCGGTTAAGGAATAATCTATCAAGGAAAGGGTAAAAAGCACGGATACTACAGTCGCATTCAGCCTACATTGATCATGCGGCGGTGCGCTTCGGCCATGGCCTGATGTGGGCCGGACTGACCGTTATTCATGAATTCATGGGCAACCGCTGCTCTTTCATGCTCATCCATCGCCGCGTAAGACGTTGAAGGGACGGTCGTGGATACTGTGTTATTTCCCATCATCTTCTGATGACTTTCCACCATTTTCTGGTGCGCATCTGCCGATCCGTTCGTCATGGTTTCATGAGCAATAATGGCCTGTTCATGCTGGTCCATACCGGTCATACGGGGAGCAGTCCCCTGGATCCCGACAGGAGCCGCAGCAGACTGCATCTGGTGAGCAGGGGCCTGTGCATTGTTGACGCGCTCATGGATATTCACGGTTTCAGTGGCCCAGGCCGAAGAAATTAAACCAAAGCCCAGCAAAGATGCTAATACGATATTTTTCATGATAACTCTCCATTTCTCAATTAATGATGTCCGGGGAAGTACAACCGGTGTTTTCAGTTTCATAACTTAAACAGGTTCGGCAGTTCTTATTTCTCCGGGAGATGGCTGGATATTCATTCCTGGCGTACTCTGACGCCGGGTATTGATGAAGCAATCCAGCCTTCCTGATAAGTTGCACTAATTATATCGAATGGCTTCTGTTTGCTGCATGACAGGCTAATGACATCTTTGTCATTTAAATCTTTATTCTCAGTGTTGGGGATCCGGAATCATTTTCTCCAGTCTGGGTACGGATAAAATAAAACGTGTCGAGCGTATATCCGATTCCACATGCACTCTTCCGTGATGTGCTTCCACGATTGACTTCACAATCGCAAGACCGATGCCGCTGCCTTCTCCTTTTCGTTGTCTGGACGGATCCACCCGATAAAAACGGTCAAACAGCCTTGATAAATGCTCTTCAGGGATTGGTTTCCCCGGATTTTCAATCACAAGGTCAAAAAAGCTCCCCTGTTTTCTTATTGAGACGGTGATTGCCTGTCCCTCAGGGGTATAACGCAGGGCATTGGATAACAGATTATTGATCGCTCTTCTGAACATTTGTGGATCTCCCTCGACCAGACAGGGCATCCCGTTAAATTTGAGCGTGATATTGCGTTCTTCGGCCCAGGCTTCGAAAAACTCGAAGACTTTCATGACTTCCGCTCTGAGGTCAAACATGACCCTGTCAGGTATCAGCTGATTATTATCTGCCTGTGCCAGGAACAGCATATCGCTGACCATTTTGGTCATCCGGTTATACTCTTCAAGACTGGAATAGAGGACATCCTCAAGTTCCCTCTGTGTTCGATCCTGACTCAGTGCGATTTCAGTCTGCGTCACCAGATTGGTGATGGGCGTTCTGATCTCATGCGCGATATCGGCAGAGAAATTGGCCTGGCGGGTAAAGACATCCTCAATCTTTCCAATCATATGATTGAACGAGATAACCAGTTGCTCCAGCTCAATGGGAACGCGTGTCGGTTCCAGTCGCGCATCAAGATTCTCGGAGGTGATGTTTTTAATGGCATTGCTGACATTACGAAGGGGCAGGTGCCCCTGACGGACAGCGATTCGAATGATCAGAACAATCAACAGGCTTATCACGACGGCAATCGCAATCAGGTTCTTTTTCAGCGCATCGAGGTAATGGAGATGGAAATTAATGGATAGGCCAGTCAGCATGACATAGTTCTGCTGTTTGCCCTGAAATATCGCCTGAGCAGAGGAGGCGATAATCCTGTATGTTTCCATCTTCATTTCGGACCCGGTATCCATCGGTCCCGCAGGATCCTCCACCGTCCAGAGAAAGACATCCCGTGCGCGGCTGTGCTCGCTAAAATCTGCTGAATTCACTGCCGGGCGTAGTGCCGCCCCCTGAGCTGAGCTAAAGAGCACTTCACCCCTGGGATTGAGGAGCAAAAGGGCAACGTTGCGGTAGCTGGCAATTGATTCCTTTATTTTGCTTATTTTTTTATCATCCGGATCCACCGGGGACTGCAGTATACGGTTCAGTGTGGTGCTGATTTGTTGAAGATCGCTGACATCCTGCTCGGCAAAATGATTTTCAACAGAATGCAGCATAAACCAGGTGAAGGCGATAAAAGCCAGTATCGTGGACAGGCTGATAAAAAAGGTCAGCCGCAGAGCGAGTGAGAAAGGGCGTCTGGAAGGTTTGCTATGCATCCGGGACCTCCAGCATGTAGCCCACGCCCCGGACTGTCTGGATCAGCTTTGTCTCGTAATCGTTGTCTATTTTAGCGCGGAGTCGCTTTACTGCGACATCGATCGCATTAGTGTCGCTGTCAAAATTCATGTCCCAGACCTGAGAGGCAATCAGGGAGCGGGGAAGAACCTCTCCCTGATGGCGAATGAAGAATTCCAGCAGGCTGAACTCTTTACTGGTGAGCACAATGCGGTTTCCGGCGCGACTGACTTTTCTGGATACGAGATCAATCGAGAGGTCAGCCACCTTAAACTGGCTTTCCGTGATCATCGTGTTTCCCCGCCTCAGAAGGGTTCTCACCCGGGCGAGCAGTTCGGCAAACGCAAAGGGTTTAACCAGATAATCGTCCGCACCCAGTTCCAGTCCTTTGACCCTATGTTCGATCGTGCCGAGGGCTGTCAGCAGTAAGACCGGCATACCCTTTCCGGCAGTGCGCAGCATGCGGATGATATCCCAGCCGTTCACATCAGGTAGCATGATATCCAGAATGACTAAATCATACTCGGCTGTCATGGCGAGATGATATCCGGTAAGACCATTATCAGCGTGATCCACTACGAACCCTGCCTCTGTAAGCCCTTTGCTGAGATATTCACCTGTTTTAATTTCGTCTTCGACGATCAATATTTTCATCTTGCTCCCCGGCTGGCTGCTAATGTCATTCTATTGCGCCCACGATCGTTATCAACGGATTACAGCAAAAATGACAACATTGTCATTATCCTGTCACTCGGCAAACAGAGAGCGTTAGGTAAAGTACCCCTATCAATACTCTGGACTTCATTTGAACCATTTACCAGGTCTGCCTGGACGAGAAGCGTTATGTTCAAATTAAAATTACTCAGCATTAGCACGATATTCATCCTGGCAGGCTGCGTGTCGCTTGCGCCTGAATATCAGCGGCCCGCAGCACCGGTACCCCAGCAGTTTTCACTGTCCCATAACAGCCTGACGCCAGCGGTAAATGGCTATCAGGATACGGGCTGGCGTAACTTTTTTGTCGATCCCCAGGTTACCCGGTTGATCGGTGAAGCTCTGACTAATAACCGTGATTTGAGAATGGCTGCCCTGAAGGTTGAAGAGGCCCGAGCCCAGTTCAACGTCACGGATGCAGATCGTTATCCCCAGCTGAATGCCTCATCCGGGATAACATACAGCGGTGGTCTGAAAGGTGACAAGCCGACCACACAGGAGTACGACGCGAGACTGGAGCTCAGCTATGAGCTCGATTTTTTCGGCAAACTTAAGAACATGAGTGATGCTGACCGCCAGAACTACTTTGCCAGCGAAGAAGCCCGTCGGGCCGTACACATCCTGCTGGTCTCCAACGTTTCACAGAGCTATTTCAGCCAGCAACTGGCGTACGAACAACTCCGTATTGCGCGGGAAACGCTGAAAAATTATGAACAGTCCTATGCTTTCGTTGAGCAACAGCTCGTGACCGGGAGTACGAACGTTCTGGCACTTGAACAGGCGAGAGGACAAATCGAAAGTACCCGCGCCGAAATAGCCAAACGAGAAGGCGATCTGGCTCAGGCAAACAATGCCCTGCAACTGGTGCTGGGAACGTACCGCGCACTTCCGTCAGAAAAAGGGATGAAAGGCGGGGAGATCGCACCAGTAAAATTGCCACCAAATCTATCTTCACAAATTTTGCTGCAGCGACCGGATATTATGGAAGCGGAATATCAGCTGAAAGCGGCTGATGCCAATATTGGCGCAGCGCGAGCGGCCTTTTTCCCCTCCATTACCCTGACCAGTGGTCTTTCCGCAAGCAGTACGGAGCTGTCAAGCCTGTTTACGTCAGGAAGTGGAATGTGGAATTTTATCCCTAAAATTGAAATTCCTATTTTTAATGCTGGCAGGAATAAAGCCAATCTGAAGCTGGCTGAAATTCGCCAGCAACAATCGGTGGTTAATTACGAACAAAAAATTCAGTCAGCCTTTAAGGATGTTTCCGACACGCTTGCGCTGCGCGACAGCCTTAGCCAGCAACTTGAGTCACAGCAGCGTTATCTTGATTCACTTCAGATAACTCTCCAGCGTGCCAGAGGATTATATGCAAGTGGTGCTGTCAGTTACATCGAAGTGCTGGATGCAGAACGTTCCCTCTTCGCTACGCAGCAAACCATTCTCGATCTTACCTATTCCCGACAGGTTAACGAAATTAATCTGTTTACCGCGCTGGGTGGCGGTTGGGTAGAGTAAATTTATTTAATTAATCAGGAAATTAAAAATGCGTAATTCACTTAAAGCCGTTTTATTTGGTGCCTTCTCTGTCATGTTTTCTGCCGGTCTTCATGCTGAAACACATCAGCATGGCGATATGAATGCTGCCAGTGATGCTTCGGTACAGCAGGTTATCAAGGGCACCGGTGTCGTTAAAGACATTGATATGAATAGTAAAAAGATTACCATTTCGCACGAAGCAATCCCTGCTGTGGGCTGGCCTGCAATGACCATGCGCTTCACTTTTGTTAATGCAGACGACGCTATCAATGCCCTGAAAACCGGCAACCATGTCGATTTCTCGTTTATTCAGCAGGGCAATATCTCCTTACTCAAAAGCATTAACGTTACGCAATCCTGATTATCAGTCCGGAGCGAATACATCCAGTGCGCCTGAACATTCATTAAGGGATTACTGTGAATGAATGATCGGGCGCATATGCCAGGTGTTTTGATTTTTCAGCGAGAAATTGTATGGCTTCTTTAAAGATAAAATATGCTGCAATAATTATCAGCAGCCTCATAGCAGGAGGGCTGATATCGGTTACTGCCTGGCAGTATGTAAACTCATCACAAAAAACAGTACAAACCGAACAAAAGGCACCGGAGCGAAAGGTACTTTTCTGGTATGACCCGATGAAACCGGATACCAAATTTGATAAACCCGGAAAATCTCCCTTTATGGATATGGACCTGGTGCCAAAATATGCTGATGAAAGCGGCGATAAAAGCAGTGGCGGGATCCGTATCGATCCAACGCAGGTTCAGAATCTGGGATTAAAAACGCAAAAAGTCACGCGAGGAATGCTGAATTATTCTCAGACAATCCCGGCTAATGTCAGTTACAACGAGTATCAGTTTGTCATTGTGCAGGCGCGCTCTGACGGTTTCGTCGAAAAAGTGTATCCCCTGACGATTGGCGATCATGTGAAGAAAGGCACTCCGCTTATCGATATCACCATTCCTGAATGGGTTGAGGCACAAAGTGAGTTCCTGCTGTTATCCGGTACAGGCGGTACGTCAACCCAGATAAAAGGGGTTCTGGAGCGACTTCGTCTAGCTGGTATGCCGGAAGAGGATATTCAAAGGCTGCGTTCAACCCGCACAATCCAGACCCGTTTTACCATTAAAGCACCTATTGATGGTGTCATTACTGCGTTTGACCTGCGCACCGGAATGAATATTTCGAAAGATAAAGTAGTGGCTCAGATTCAGGGGATGGACCCGGTCTGGATCAGCGCTGCAGTGCCAGAATCTATCGCATATCTGCTGAAAGATACGTCGCAGTTTGAAATTTCGGTACCGGCTTATCCGGATAAAACATTCCATGTCGAAAAATGGAACATTCTTCCCAGCGTGGATCAGACAACCCGTACGCTTCAGGTCCGTCTCCAGGTTTCTAATAAGGATGAGTTTCTCAAGCCGGGCATGAATGCCTATCTGAAACTGAATACCAAGAGCCAGGAGATGCTGCTGATACCAAGCCAGGCCGTTATCGATACCGGCAAAGAACAGCGCGTGATTACTGTTGATGATGAAGGCAAGTTTGTGCCGAAACAGATCCACGTTCTGCATGAATCACAGCAACAGTCCGGCATCGGTTCCGGCCTGAATGAAGGCGATACCGTGGTGGTCAGTGGCCTGTTCCTCATTGACTCCGAAGCCAATATTACGGGCGCGCTGGAACGTATGCGCCACCCTGAAAAAACAGAAAGCAGTATGCCAGCAATGTCTGACCAGCCTGTAAATATGCATTCAGGGCACTGAGGAGACGACGATGATTGAATGGATTATCCGGCGCTCTGTCGCCAACCGTTTCCTGGTCATGATGGGGGCCCTGTTTCTCAGCATCTGGGGTACATGGACGATTATTAACACGCCGGTCGATGCCTTGCCTGACCTGTCAGATGTGCAGGTCATTATCAAAACCAGCTATCCCGGCCAGGCCCCGCAGATTGTAGAAAACCAGGTCACCTATCCACTTACCACCACCATGCTGTCCGTACCTGGCGCAAAAACCGTGCGTGGTTTTTCACAGTTCGGGGATTCGTATGTGTATGTCATTTTTGAAGACGGCACCGATCTGTACTGGGCCCGTTCCCGCGTGCTGGAATATCTGAATCAGGTTCAGGGAAAACTGCCTGCCGGTGTGAGTTCTGAAATCGGTCCTGATGCCACGGGTGTGGGCTGGATTTTTGAATATGCCCTTGTCGATCGCAACGGAAAACACGACCTTTCAGAACTGCGCTCTCTGCAGGACTGGTTCCTGAAATTTGAGCTGAAAACCATCCCGAACGTGGCTGAGGTCGCTTCGGTTGGCGGCGTGGTGAAACAGTACCAGATTCAGGTCAATCCGGTAAAACTGTCCCAGTACGGTATCAGCCTGCCCGAAGTGAAACAGGCACTTGAATCGTCTAACCAGGAGGCCGGTGGCTCATCCGTTGAAATGGCCGAAGCGGAGTATATGGTCCGTGCCAGCGGTTATCTTCAGAGCATTGATGATTTTAATAACATCGTCCTGAAAACAGGTGAGAACGGCGTGCCGGTTTATCTGCGGGATGTTGCCCGCGTGCAGACCGGGCCCGAAATGAGGCGTGGTATTGCCGAGCTGAACGGCCAGGGAGAAGTCGCTGGCGGCGTGGTGATCCTGCGGTCGGGTAAAAATGCGCGCGACGTTATCACGGCAGTGAGGGATAAACTGGAGACGCTGAAGGCCAGCCTGCCGGAAGGCGTTGAAATCGTGACCACCTACGATCGCAGCCAGTTAATCGACCGGGCGATTGATAACCTCAGTTCCAAACTTCTGGAAGAGTTTATCGTGGTGGCCATCGTCTGTGCTCTGTTCCTGTGGCACGTACGTTCTGCCCTGGTGGCGATTATCTCTCTGCCGCTTGGCCTGTGTATCGCCTTTATCGTCATGCACTTCCAGGGACTGAACGCCAATATCATGTCGCTGGGAGGGATAGCGATTGCCGTCGGTGCGATGGTGGATGCCGCCATTGTGATGATTGAAAATGCGCACAAACGGCTTGAGGAGTGGGATCATCAGCATCCGGGTGAGCAGATTGACAACGCCACCCGCTGGAAGGTGATTACCGACGCCTCCGTGGAAGTGGGACCCGCGTTGTTCATTAGCCTGCTGATCATCACCCTGTCCTTTATTCCTATCTTTACCCTGGAAGGGCAGGAAGGTCGTCTGTTTGGCCCGCTGGCATTCACGAAAACGTACTCCATGGCGGGAGCGGCCGCACTGGCCATCATCGTCATTCCTATTCTGATGGGATTCTGGATCCGGGGGAAAATTCCTGCCGAGACAAGTAACCCCCTGAACCGGGTGCTGATCAAAGCGTATCATCCTTTGCTGCTGCGGGTCCTCCACTGGCCAAAAACAACCCTGCTGGTTGCGGCCTTGTCCATTTTCACGGTTATCTGGCCACTGAGTCAGGTGGGCGGTGAATTTCTGCCGAAGATTAACGAGGGCGATCTGCTGTATATGCCGTCGACCTTGCCTGGCGTCTCTCCGGCAGAAGCTGCAGCGCTCCTGCAGACAACAGACAAGTTAATCAAAAGCGTTCCTGAAGTGGCTTCTGTATTTGGCAAGACCGGTAAAGCAGAGACCGCAACGGATTCCGCGCCGCTCGAAATGGTGGAAACCACGATCCAGCTCAAACCTGAGGATCAGTGGCGTCCCGGCATGACAATTGACAAGATTATTGATGAACTCGACAGGACAGTCCGTTTACCGGGTCTGGCAAACCTCTGGGTGCCGCCTATCCGTAACCGTATTGATATGCTCTCAACCGGGATCAAAAGCCCGATAGGTATCAAAGTGTCCGGGACTGTTCTGTCCGATATCGACGCGACGGCGCAGAGTATCGAGGCGGTAGCCAAAACCGTGCCTGGCGTGGTGTCTGTCCTGGCTGAGCGACTTGAGGGCGGGCGCTACATCGATATCGATATCAACCGGGAGAAAGCCTCCCGCTACGGGATGACGGTAGGTGATGTCCAGCTGTTCGTCTCTTCAGCAATCGGAGGTGCTATGGTGGGTGAGACGGTTGAAGGGGTGGCCCGGTACCCTATTAACATTCGCTACCCGCAGGATTACCGGAACAGTCCGCAGGCGCTGAAACAGATGCCGATCCTGACCCCGATGAAGCAGCAGATCACGCTGGGCGATGTCGCGGATATTAACGTCGTTTCTGGACCAACCATGCTGAAAACCGAAAATGCCCGGCCAGCCAGCTGGATTTATGTTGATGCCCGCGGCAGGGACATGGTGTCGGTGGTTAACGACATTAAGACGGCCATCAGCGAGAAAGTGAAACTGAGACCGGGAACCAGTGTGGCATTCTCCGGACAGTTTGAACTGCTTGAGCATGCCAACAAGAAACTGAAGCTGATGGTGCCGATGACGGTGATGATCATTTTCATCCTGTTGTATCTGGCATTCCGCCGGGTTGACGAAGCCCTGCTGATCCTGATGAGCCTGCCGTTCGCCCTGGTTGGCGGAATATGGTTCCTGTACTGGCAGGGCTTCCATATGTCAGTGGCGACCGGAACCGGGTTTATCGCCCTGGCCGGGGTGGCAGCAGAGTTTGGCGTGGTCATGCTGATGTATCTGCGTCATGCCATTGAAGCGCACCCGGAATTGTCCCGTAAAGAGACGTTCACACCGGAAGGTCTTGATGAAGCCCTCTATCATGGTGCCGTACTGCGTGTCCGGCCGAAAGCCATGACCGTGGCGGTGATCATTGCGGGTCTGCTGCCAATACTCTGGGGAACCGGCGCAGGTTCAGAAGTCATGAGCCGTATTGCTGCGCCAATGATTGGTGGGATGATCACGGCTCCGCTGCTGTCCCTGTTCATTATTCCTGCCGCCTACAAATTAATCTGGCTGCGCAGACATAAAAAAAGCGTGTCATAACCCTGAAAGGGCGCCCCCAGTGGGCGTCCTTCTGCACTGATTCACCCTGACGTCAGGGTTTATATCGATAATATACAGAGGTGAGTATGAAAAAAGTGGTTCTAATGGCCCTGGCTCTCGGCCTGTCACTGCCTGCAATGGCGAGTGAAAAAGTCATTGATATGTACAAATCTGAAAACTGTGGCTGTTGTTCCCTGTGGGGCAAAGCGATGGAAAAAGACGGGTTCGAAGTGCGAACTCACGTCATGAATGATCAGGCGCTGTCAGCCCTGAAAGAAAAGCATGCTGTTCCTGCTGGACTACGAAGTTGTCATACCGCGGTTGTAGGTAATTTGATCATTGAAGGCCATGTGCCTGCGGCAACGATACATAAGGCCATGCAGTCTGGTTCGGGTATATACGGTCTCGCCACCCCCGGTATGCCAGCAGGAAGTCCGGGAATGGAGATGGGGGCCCGAAAAGAGGCTTACGATGTTATCGCATTCTCACCGGAGGGCAGTAAAAAAGTCTTCCAGCGAATCGAATAGTCAGCGGAACGGCTGATAACGGGACGCCGGCAGCAGGCACTCTTATGCCGGCGGCATTCGTGGTAATCGCATCCATGACATATCCTGAAGACAGAAAATGCTTCAGATATGCATAAGGAGAGTTACTGTGAAAAATGACAATGCAGTGGAACATAACAACCAGACTGCTTCTGAGCAGACATCATCCCCGGACGAGAGTCACGCATTGCATAAGGTGAGAGATCCCGTGTGCGGGATGGTCATCCTGCCTGACAAGGCGCACAGCAGCATTCGATACCAGGACCATCAGCTTTATTTCTGCTCCGCCAGCTGTGAGAGCAAATTTAAAGCCCATCCCGATCATTATTTTACCGAAGATGCCAGTGAACATCACCATCACCACGACCACCATGAAGTCAGCCCTGATAAGATAAAACAGTCTCACCGCCAGGCGGAGAAAGAGATTTCTGAAGGTGTGTGGACATGTCCGATGCATCCGGAGATACGCCGTAGTGGTCCCGGAAGCTGTCCTGTCTGTGGAATGGCACTGGAGCCGCTCGTAGCTACGGCATCCACGGGGACGAGTGATGAACTTCGCGACATGACAAGACGCTTCTGGCTGGGGTTGTTGCTGGCGTTTCCGGTTCTGATACTCGAAATGGGTTCTCATCTGTTTCCCGCTTTGAGGAATACAGTACCGCCACAGTACAACACATGGCTGCAGTTACTTCTGGCCTCTCCTGTCGTTTTGTGGTGTGGCTGGCCATTCTTCGCCCGGGCCGGAATGTCGTTACGTAACCGCTCCCTGAATATGTTTACCCTTGTTGCAATGGGGACCGGCGTATCCTGGGTTTACAGCGTCATTGCAACCGTCTTCCCCTCCTGGTTTCCTGCATCGTTCAGAAACATGGATGGCCTGGTGGCCATTTATTTTGAAGCCGCAGCTGTTATTACGGTGCTTGTTCTGCTGGGACAGGTCCTTGAATTGCGGGCAAGGGAACAAACCTCAGGTGCCATTACTGCGCTTCTTAACCTTGCCCCCAAAACCGCCAGGCGGCTGGATCAAGACGGTCATGAAACGGATATTAATGCGGAAGATGTCCTGCCTGGCGATAAGCTCCGCATCAGACCTGGAGAGAGTATTCCGGTCGACGGTATCGTGGTCGAAGGCAAAACAACCGTTGATGAATCGATGGTGACCGGGGAATCTATGCCTGTTACCAAAACGGAGGGTGACCCTGTCATCGGGGGGACCATTAATCAGACAGGTAGTCTTATCATCCGTGCAGAGAAAGTCGGTGATGAAACGATGCTCTCACGAATTGTTCAGATGGTCGCTGATGCACAGCGTTCGCGGGCCCCCATCCAGAGAATGGCTGACAGCGTTTCAGGCTGGTTTGTTCCTCTGGTGATACTTATCGCGGTTGTTGCTTTCATGATCTGGTCTGTCTGGGGGCCCGAGCCCAGGATGGCGCACGGTCTCATTGCGGCTGTGTCGGTCCTGATTATTGCCTGTCCCTGCGCGCTGGGGCTGGCCACGCCGATGTCGATAATGGTGGGGGTGGGCAAAGGAGCCCAGGCCGGGGTGTTAATCAAGAATGCCGAAGCCCTTGAGCGTCTTGAAAAAGTGGACACGCTGGTTGTCGACAAAACAGGCACGCTCACGGAAGGTTCGCCGACGGTGACAGGGATTATCAGTCTCAATCCGGGTGGGGAAACATCTCTTTTGCGTGTAACGGCCGCAGTGGAAAAAGGCTCGCAGCATCCGCTGGGTATGGCAGTAGTTAAAGCAGCACAGGAAAAGGGGATCGCAATACCCGCAGTCACTCATTTCAATGCGCCGTCGGGTAAAGGTGTCTCAGGCGATGTCGAAGGTCAACGGGTTGTTATTGGTAATGAACTGGCTATGCAGGAAAACAGTATCGTTATTGATAATCAAAAGGCCGTTGCGGATACGTTGCGGATGGAAGGCGCTACCGTTATCTATGTGGCCACAGACGGGCACCTTGCAGGCCTGATAGCTATCTCGGATCCCGTGAAAGCAACCACGCCGGATGCGCTTAAAGCTTTGCGTCAGGCGGGGATCCGCATCGTTATGCTCACCGGGGATAACCAGCTTACCGCTGAAGCAGTCGCACGGAAACTGGGAATAGATGAGGTTGAAGCCGGGATTCTGCCGGATGGCAAAAAAGCAGTGATAACCCGACTGAAAGCGTCTGGCCATGTGGTTGCGATGGCCGGAGACGGTGTGAATGATGCCCCGGCGCTGGCAGCGGCTGACGTGGGTATAGCCATGGGAACGGGTACAGATGTGGCAATTGAAAGTGCCGGAGTCACCCTTCTCAAAGGCGACTTGATGATACTGAACAGGGCCCGTCATCTGTCAGAAATCACCATGAAAAATATCCGACAGAATCTGTTTTTTGCATTTATCTACAACGCACTTGGCGTGCCTGTGGCTGCAGGTCTGCTTTATCCTGTGTATGGAATACTGCTGTCGCCAGTTATTGCGGCGGCGGCCATGGCTCTTTCCTCCGTCAGCGTCATTGTGAATGCGTTGCGTCTGAAAAGTGTCAGGCTCGGGAAATAACACTGAGTGAAGGGGCTGTTACGAACAGAAGGAGTCCAGTATGAAAAGTACCACCTATGCGCTTATTGCTGTCGCCGCGATCGCGGCATTTGCCCTCCTGCGCGAACACTGGTCACATGTGGCAGGTTACTGGCCATATCTGTTATTGCTGGTCTGCCCGCTAATGCATCTTTTCCACGGCCACGGAGGGCATGGAGATCATCAACATCAAGGAAGTGAAAACGATAAAAAAAATTAATCCGGCAGACGGGGCCGCGTCGCGGCCCCGTTATCAGTCCAGGTATCGTTCGTAGTCTCTGGCATGCGCAAAGGCATGCTGTTCAAGTTTGTTATCAGCGGGTGCCGCTGCCCGGAACGCCAGTGAGTTAACAGGATTGTTATTGATGACCAGCTCGTAATGCAGATGAGGACCGGATGAACGTCCGCTGTTACCGGATAACGCAATAGCGCCTCCCCGGGTAACCCTGGCCCCTTTAGTAACGAGTATTTTATTGAGGTGGAGATAGCGAGTTTTAACACCGGCTTTTCCTGTTACTTCAACAAAATATCCCATGGTACTGTTGTATTCGGCCCGGGTGATTTTTCCGTCGATGACGCTGACTATTTTCGTGTTCATGGGCATGGAATAATCAATGCCATTATGGGGACTCACTTTTCCCGATACCGGGTTAAGTCTTGCAGGATTGAAAGGCGAACTGAGTCTTGCTGTGGCCGGTAACGGATAATCGAGACTGCCTTTCCCGGAAGTATCGGAAAGATTATAGAACTTTTTATCTGATATACGATACGCCGTGTAATTAAATGAACCGGACGTAAATTTATAGGCCACGACACGTGATTTTCCCGCTTTCTTTTGCAGTACGAGTTTTAATGATTCATTTTTTTTCAAATGCCGCAGATTAAACCGGGAAGGCAAGGAGCGCTGAAGGGTAGCGATCTCGTTCGATTCCAGCCCCGAGCGGGTGGCTGAAAGGTAGGCATTTTCTTTTACGACATCGGTAGAATACATTTACTGGAATTCGCCGTTAGCATGAACACTGCGGCGTATGCTAGGGGTTTTCAGGAGGCGTGTCATCTGTCAGTTAATCGGGAGCACCGTTGATGGTCGTCATTTTTGTAACATATCTTGTTTCCCGTTTGCTCCTGAAGCTCTGGGAACTGTATGACCAGCCCGACGGTGATGATTAACGGGACTGAAACAGGTTACGGCAGAGCAATATGGGGCTCATGTCCTGCTACGTAACCCGTCAGTAAAGCCCTGCTGCGCACCTGACGCTAAGCACTAACCCGCCTGCAGTTACCTGGACGAATACAGGCCGCGAAGCTTTCTTGCCTGCGTCTGATGAGCTTCCGCACCGGCATTATTGACCTGCTCATGCACGAGGGCGGCTTTCTCTCCGGCATTCAGTTCGTTAAAAGAAGAAGAGGAGGTCTTTGAATTTGCACCACTGTCGGACAGCATTTTTTTATGTTCCTCAATCATTTTCTGATGTGCATAGGACGCGCTGTTGTTCATAAATGAATGAGCAACAATGGCCCTTTCATGTACATTCATTTCAGAGAATGAGGGCGTGCTGTTTTTATTAATCCTGTCCGGCAAATTTTCATGCGTCGAGGAATTCACATGACTGACGGCTGAGGCATTATTAACAAATCGATGTGCTTCATGGGCAATATCACTGGACTGAGCAAAAGCTGCCCCACAAAATAAAGCTGTAAACACAGTGGTCGTGATTAATATATTCATGTGTAATTACCTTCTGAGGTACATAAAAGATGTCCTTACGATCATATATAAAAATAATCAACCTGTGGGGAAGATGACGTAAATGTAATACAGGTATGTACATTACACGATTGTAATGAATTTGTTTCTTAAGGTGTGCTAGCTTCATTTCATTGTAAGAGGATGAACCAGTAATTTAATTTAAATCGGTTCTCGAATTCTGTCAGTAACCATACTTTAAATAAGGGAACGCGCATGCTGTTGAAAACGTCTCGACGAACTTTCCTGAAGGGGTTAACCCTCTCTGGCGTAGCCGGAAGTCTTGGCGTATGGAGTTTCAATGCGCGTTCCAGTCTGAGCCTGCCAGTTGCCGCATCCCTGCAGGGTACTCAGTTTGACCTGACCATTGGTGAAACGGCCGTCAATATCACGGGCAGTGAGCGTCAGGCCAAAACAATCAATGGAGGCCTGCCGGGGCCAGTTCTTCGCTGGAAAGAAGGTGACACCATTACCCTGAAGGTCAAAAACCGTCTTAATGAACAGACGTCCATTCACTGGCACGGCATCATTCTTCCGGCCAATATGGATGGTGTTCCGGGGCTGAGTTTTATGGGCATAGAGCCTGATGATACCTACGTTTACACCTTTAAGGTTAAGCAGAACGGGACTTACTGGTACCACAGCCATTCCGGTCTGCAGGAACAGGAGGGGGTATACGGTGCCATTATCATCGATGCCAGGGAGCCAGAACCGTTTGCTTACGATCGTGAGCATGTGCTCATGTTGTCTGACTGGACCGATGAAAATCCTCACAGCCTGCTGAAAAAATTAAAAAAACAGTCGGATTACTACAATTTCAATAAACCAACCGTTGGCTCTTTTTTCCGCGACGTGAATACCAGGGGGCTGTCAGCCACCATTGCCGATCGGAAAATGTGGGCTGAAATGAAAATGAATCCGACTGACCTCGCGGATGTCAGTGGCTACACCTACACCTATCTCATGAACGGGCAGGCCCCGCTGAAAAACTGGACCGGACTGTTCCGTCCCGGTGAAAAGATACGCTTACGGTTTATCAACGGTTCGGCAATGACCTATTTCGATATCCGTATCCCCGGGCTGAAAATGACGGTCGTGGCTGCAGATGGCCAGTATGTAAACCCGGTTACCGTTGACGAATTCAGGATTGCCGTTGCCGAAACCTATGATGTCATTGTGGAGCCTCAGGGTGAGGCCTATACCATCTTCGCACAATCCATGGACAGGACCGGTTACGCACGTGGGACACTGGCCACGAGAGAGGGGTTAAGTGCTGCCGTTCCCCCCCTCGATCCCCGTCCTCTGTTGACCATGGAAGATATGGGTATGGGAGGAATGGGACATGATATGGCAGGAATGGACCACAGCCAGATGGGAGGCATGGATAACAGCGGAGAGATGATGTCTATGGACGGTGCTGACCTTCCGGATAGCGGGACATCCTCCGCGCCCATGGATCACAGCAGCATGGCCGGTATGGATCATTCCCAGATGGCCGGAATGCCGGGTATGCAAAGTCATCCTGCGTCAGAAACGGATAACCCACTGGTTGATATGCAGGCGATGAGCGTCTCTCCGAAATTAAACGATCCGGGTATTGGTCTTCGAAATAACGAAAGAAAGGTTCTCACGTACGCGGATTTGAAAAGCCGCTTTGAGGATCCTGACGGACGTGAACCTGGCCGCACCATAGAACTGCATTTAACCGGTCACATGGAAAAGTTTGCCTGGTCATTTAACGGAATCAAGTTTTCAGATGCCGCACCGGTGCTGCTGAAATACGGTGAGCGACTCAGGATCACGCTGGTCAACGATACCATGATGACTCACCCCATTCACCTGCATGGTATGTGGAGCGATCTGGAAGATGAAAACGGTAATTTCATGGTTCGTAAACACACAATAGATATTCCCCCTGGTACAAAACGCAGTTACAGAGTGACAGCAGATGCGCTTGGCCGCTGGGCGTATCACTGCCATCTGCTCTATCACATGGAAATGGGAATGTTTCGTGAAGTCCGGGTGGAGGAATGATGCGAATGAAGAGAAGTTTTAAGGCCATACCTGTTCTGGTCGCCGGTTTGTTTACCTCACAGCTTTCGATTGCGGCGGGCTCCGTCTCTGCAGATCCCCACGCCGGGCACGACATGTCTTCCATGCAGATGCCGGCAGATGAGAATTTCACTGAGATGACATCCATGGAGCCCATTGTAACTGAGAGCAGAACGCCAATTCCGCCTGTTACCGATGCCGACCGGAAGGCTGCATTCGGCAATTTACCGGGGCATGCGATTCACGACAGTGCGATTAATTATCTGGTTCTGCTGGATCAACTGGAATGGCAACGGTCGGATAACACCAACAATTTCAGCTGGAGTGTTAACAGCTGGATTGGAGGCGACACAGATCGGATTTGGCTAAAGAGCGAAGGTGAACGAAGCAATGGGGAAACGGAGGCGGCTGAAGCGCAGTTACTCTGGGGACATGCGGTTGGCCCATGGTGGGATTTGGTTGCGGGTGTCAGGCAGGATTTCAGACCTGCTTCTGCCCAGACCTGGGCTGCTGTCGGTTTTCAGGGGCTCGCACTCTATAATTTTGAGTCTGAAATTACGGGTTTTGTCAGTAATGGCGGAAAAGCAGCCCTTCGTCTGGGAGGAGAATACGACGTTTTAATGACTAACCGGCTCATACTCCAGCCATCCTATGAGGTGAATTTCTACAGTCAGGATGATGAATCGCGGGGTCGCGGCAGGGGACTGACTGACACAGAGCTGGGGCTCCGGCTGCGCTATGAAATACGCCGTGAGTTTGCACCCTATATAGGCGTTTCCTGGAATCAACTTTACGGGAAAACATCCGATATGGCGAAAAGAGAAGGTGAGAAAGACCATCAGGTAGTATTCCTGGCGGGAGCCAGAATCTGGTTTTAACGCACTGATATAAAACACTCAACTAAACAGGTAAATAAAATGTCGATTTTAAATAAAGCCATTCTTACAGGTGGCCTCGCTATGGGCGTTGCTTTCTCTGCTATGGCCCATCCTGAGTTAAAAAGCTCTGTGCCACAGGCTGATTCAGCCGTAGCGGCCCCGGAAAAGATTCAGCTTAATTTCACAGAAGATCTGACCGTGAAATTCTCAGGGGCTAAATTAACAATGACCGGGATGAAAGGCATGTCATCACATTCGCCGATGCCAGTCGCGGCAAAAGTGGCACCAGGCGCTGACCCTAAATCAATGGTCATTATCCCACGAGAACCTCTGCCAGCCGGCACTTATCGTGTTGACTGGCGCGCGGTTTCTGCAGATACACACCCTATTACCGGCAATTACACTTTTACAGTGAAGTAATATTATGAACGACCTGATTATGATTGTTATTCGTTTTCTTCTTTATCTTGATTTGATGGTAATATTTGGATTGCCATTTTTTCAGATATATGGAATAAGCGGTGTCAGACATGAAACGTATAACCTGACTAATTTCAGGTCGTTTATAACCTTTGCTGTTGTTGCTGGCATCATTCTCACTGGTATTAATATGCTCCTGGTATCTAATGCCATGAGCGGAGTAACTGATCTCAGAGAATTATCTATCCATATTATTGAGATGGTGATAGAAGAAACTGATGTAGGTATTAGCTGGATTGTCAGGCTCTGTGCCCTGTTTACCACACTCGGTGCTTTGTTCCTTTACACTAATAAGAGAGTATTGTCCTGCCTGCTGATGACGATGAGTGGGGGCGTGGCGCTGGCTACACTTGCCTGGGGAGGACACGCCGTTATGCATGACGGTCTGCATTACTATCTCCATTTACTGAGCGATCTGACCCATCTCGGCGCTGCAGGAGCCTGGACAGGTGCTCTGGTTGCATTTGCTATCCTGCTGATGCGCAGAAACGAGCATAATGCACAGAGCGTCATTGTGATATCTGACTCCCTGGCAAAATTTGCCACGGCAGGAACGGTGATTGTTGTAGCCCTGATCCTGAGTGCGCTGGTCAACTATCTGTACATTGCTGAGGGTAACTTAACTCCCTTATTCAACAGCTCCTGGGGGGGGATATTGCTTGCTAAGACGGCTCTGTTTGTTCTGATGCTTCTTCTGGCTGCAGCAAACCGGTTTCACCTGGGTCCCCGGCTTGAAGTTATGGTCAGGGAAGGGAATTATGATCGCAGCGTTGCCCTGATGCGAAACAGCATCCTGACAGAATTCGTTGTTGCGATTATCATTCTGGGCGCCGTAGCGTGGCTTGGAATGCTTGCTCCGTCTCAGGTCAGCTAGGGGACAGCCAAAGCTCATGCGTGAGATTTTTACTTTCATATCAGCGAGTTGACCATGCAGCGTATTTTAATCGTTGAAGACGAACAAAAAACAGGTCGTTACCTTCAGCAGGGACTGGTTGAGGAAGGCTATCAGGCCGATCTCTTTAATAATGGCCGCGACGGTCTCGGGGCCGCGTCGAAGGGACAGTATGATTTGATAATACTGGACGTGATGCTCCCTTTTCTCGACGGGTGGCAAATCATCAGCGCACTGAGGGAGTCCGGGCATGAAGAACCGGTCCTGTTTTTAACCGCAAAGGATAACGTGCGGGACAAAGTGAAAGGGCTGGAGCTTGGCGCAGATGACTATCTTATTAAGCCCTTCGATTTTACAGAGCTGGTTGCACGTGTAAGAACCTTGCTGCGACGCGCCCGCTCTCAGGCAGCCACAGTTTGCACCATAGCAGATATGACCGTTGATATGGTGCGCCGGACCGTGATCCGTTCGGGAAAGAAGATCCATCTCACCGGTAAAGAATACGTTCTGCTTGAGTTACTGCTGCAACGTACCGGAGAAGTGTTACCCAGAAGCCTTATCTCGTCCCTGGTCTGGAACATGAATTTTGACAGTGATACGAATGTGATTGATGTGGCAGTGAGACGCCTGAGAAGTAAAATTGATGATGACTTTGAGCCAAAACTGATCCATACCGTTCGCGGTGCCGGATATGTCCTGGAGATCAGAGAAGAGTGAGGTTCAAAATTTCCCTGACCACGCGCCTGAGCCTGATTTTTTCTGCAGTGATGCTTACGGTATGGTGGTTATCCAGTTTTATGCTGGTGAGCACCCTGAATGGCTATTTCGATAATCAGGACCGCGATTTTCTGACAGGTAAACTTCAGCTCACCGAAGAGTTTCTTAAAACAGAGACGTTCAGGAACAAAACGGATATTAAGTCATTATCAGAAAAAATAAACGATGCGATGGTGGGGCACAATGGCTTATTCATTTCTATAAAAAATATGGAAAATGAAAAAATTGTGGAACTGTATGCCAAAAATTCTGTTGTTCCAGCGGTCCTGCTGAATAAGTCGGGTGATATTCTCGACTATATGATCCAGACGGAAGAAAATAACACAGTGTACCGTAGTATCTCGCGGCGGGTTGCCGTGACGCCGGAAGAGGGTAAAAGCAAACATTTCATCATTACGGTTGTCACAGATACCGGGTATCACACCCTGTTTATGGATAAGCTCAGTACCTGGCTGTTCTGGTTCAATATCGGTCTGGTCTTTATTTCTATTTTTCTGGGCTGGCTGACCACACGTATTGGTCTGAAACCGCTACGGGAAATGACCAGTCTGGCTTCCTCCATGACCGTACACAGCCTGGATCAGCGTCTTAATCCCGATCTGGCTCCGCCGGAAATTTCTGAGACCATGCAGGAGTTCAATAACATGTTCGATCGCCTGGAGGGGTCATTCCGGAAACTGTCTGATTTCTCGTCTGACATCGCGCATGAGCTGCGCACACCGGTCAGTAATCTGATGATGCAGACGCAGTTTGCACTGGCTAAGGAAAGGGATGTTTCGCATTACCGCGAAATCTTATTCGCTAACCTGGAAGAACTGAAAAGGTTGTCACGAATGACCAGTGACATGCTTTTTCTGGCACGTTCAGAGCATGGTCTGCTGCAGCTGGATAAACATGATGTGGATCTGGCAGCCGAACTGAATGAATTACGTGAGTTATTCGAGCCCCTGGCCGACGAAACAGGAAAGACAATCACGGTTGAAGGAGAGGGCGTTGTTGCCGGAGACAGCGATATGCTGCGACGTGCTTTCAGTAACCTGCTTTCCAATGCAATCAAGTATTCTCCCGATAACACCTGTACAGCGATACGCCTTGAGCGTGACAGTGACTGTGTGAACGTGATGATTACGAATACGATGTCTGGCCCGGTTCCCGCTAATCTGGAACGTTTGTTTGATCGGTTCTATCGAGCAGATTCATCAAGGGTCCACAACACGGAAGGCGCGGGGCTGGGATTATCAATTACAAGGTCGATCATTCATGCTCACGGCGGCGAGCTGTCAGCAGAACAGCAGGGGCGGGAAATTGTGTTCAAAGTGCGCCTGTTAATGGATTAATCCCGTTATTCAGGAGAAACCTGGAAGGTGACAAAATTGTCATCATTCAGTCACGCGATAAACAGAGGCGGTTTTTTATAATCATTCATAAATCAGGAGCAGAGTGATAACGCAATCGCCTGGTTCCTGGAGTGATGAATAACCCGCCCTGAGATCAAATGCTTTCTCTGTTATAAGCCGTTGATTGT
Organism: Salmonella sp. SJTUF15591; assembly: GCF_043356435.1. Classification (NCBI taxonomy): domain Bacteria; kingdom Pseudomonadati; phylum Pseudomonadota; class Gammaproteobacteria; order Enterobacterales; family Enterobacteriaceae; genus Salmonella; species Salmonella sp. SJTUF15591. The sequence continues at coordinate 148,614 of NZ_JBEUJO010000003.1, forward strand.
TTGGGTATGAAAACACCGGAGACCCAACCATGAAAAAGATCCTTGTATCATTTGTTGCCATTATGGCTGTCGCTTCATCCGCCATGGCTGCAGAGACAATGAACATGCATGACCAGGTAAATAATGCCCAGGCACCCGCCCATCAGATGCAGTCAACCTCTGAAAAAAGCGCTGTTCAGGGAGACAGTATGACAATGATGGATATGAGCGGACACGATCAGGCTGCAATGTCCCATGAAATGATGCAAAACGGCAACGCTTCTGCCCACCAGGACATGGCGGAGATGCATAAAAAAATGATGAAATCCAAGCCAGCAGCTTCTAACGAAACAGCAAAATCATTTTCCGAAATGAACGAGCATGAGAAAGCCGCTGTTATGCATGAGAAGGCGAATAATGGTCAATCTTCCGTTATTCATCAGCAGCAGGCTGAAAATCATCGCAGCCAGATCACCCAGAATTAACCCGCAGCTCCACTTGTTAGACCCTCATTTGACGCCGAAGTCACTGGCTTACGCTCCCGTCCGGGAGCGTTTTTTTAACTCTCTCATAAATTTTCAACTGTCAAGGGAATGGCATTCATCTGACCAACGTAGTCACGCAACGCTAGATAACCGCATAAACCTTTTTTCCCGTGTAACTTGCAGTTTCTACGTAAGCGTGCGCCGAGAACCGTATTGACTGAAGTTGGTTATTCCGCTCGCAGTATTACTCGCCACAGCAGCAGTTCACTGACCCGTCCTGCCTTATCCACAATCATCAAATCGCCTGAATGTAGACCAATGTCCGTCATTGAGTTCCCTATGGTTCGTACAAAATAAGTCGAGCCCCTCCGCTGAATACAGTATTCATTCAGGTCAAGTTCCGTTTTTACGTAATATTGTGCCGGCGAAGGGAATCCGGCAGGGCATCGCTCAGTGAAAAAGGGGGCGGTAAAGGGCCCGGAGCTGGGCGCTGCTGGGACAAAACGAAGCATACTAAACCTCAAACAATACTGTATGAATAAACAGTATTGTTAATCTTTTTTGGACGCTTTCAAGTTGTATCAGCAGAGTTATTGGTAATGCCCTGTTATTGCGCAGGAAATTTTAGCTATGGAAGAAAGGAGTAACAAATGCCTGACAACCCCTGCTGGCTCTATGTGGTGTAGGAAGGAGAGCAGTGAAAGAGGCAAAATGCATCAATTTGTAATCACTCTGATGCTTTATTTTGGTTTTTATATCTGATAATGTCTATTTAAATGTAATCACATACTTGAGGGTAGGCATGTTCAGATTCACACAGTTACTACAAAGCCTGATCAAAACGGGGAATATGGTTGCTGAAGATCGCATATCACAACTTGAAGATACATCCGTTAAGGAATTAACTACAGTTCGACTTCGTCCCGAAACAAAGGCCTACTTGCAGTCGCAAAGCGAGACTCTTGGCGTTTCACTTTCTCAGGTGATTAATATGATCCTTGACGGCGTGGTTTCAATGGAAATGAAACCAGCAGCTGATAACAAAATCAAAGGAATATATGACAGGATTATGTCGCTGTTTGAATTGCATAACATCAATACAGTTGATATGGCGAAAATGCTCTCCGGCTATGGGATCAAGTTATCGCATATTCGAAATCCGGATAAGTTTATTGATATTCTTTCAATGGATATGATTAAGGAGATAGCTAACTGGTTTTCGATTAATTATAAATGGATCATAGGAGAAACAAACGAGTTATATTCTCCTCGGGATAACACCTGGTATAAGGATTCCTATGGTTTCTCGCTACTGTTGTTGGAGAAATCATTCCGACATTCTGATCTTAAGGTTTCTGTAGTTAAGGCAAATAATGTATCTTTTGAGAAAGCTGAGAAACTTGAAGAACAATATTCCAGGTTGTATGTCGGATTCATATTAAGTTATACATCTAAGGTTAATGGTGTATCTTTTACAAAATACGAAGTTTGCGAATTCCAGAGATGGAATTATAATAAATGTCGTGGTTACTTAAGATTCATTTTTTATTTTTTGGATTCTGTCAGGACGAGAATAAACTGCCAGGGCGTATCATTCAATGAAGAGATTGTTGATGGTTTGATGGCAGGTAGGTTATTTCCATCAACAATTAAAGGGATGTTATCAGAAACTTGGTTCATTGCAGAACGAATAGGGCATATAGAAAGTAATTACGATGTAGAGATAAATCCAGTTGAGTATTTGAACAGGTTTAACAGACTTATACGTTTATTTCGATTCGGTAGTTCTGTGACAATTTTAGATATTGAATATACAACGAAAGATTTTTCATATGGATGGATTATAAAGTATTCATGTAATGGGGAATATCATACGGAGTTTTACCACAGTCTGGCCACTGGTCTGGACGATATTTATGATAAGTTCATCGTCGAGAATCCTTCATAAAGGTGACTAGTGATTACATGTAAATCATTAAAGGAACCCTTCAAATTTTGGAGGGTTTCCTGCAGACTCGTCTTCCATGTCACAGATAAAAACTTGATAAAGGATCACGCTCCGATCTAATATCTTTCTCGTTGTACCGTTGCGTTGTATGCAACATGCCAATGCCTCGGTGATCTGAGAGAGGCGCCTTCGGGTGATCGCCATGCCAATGCCACCGTGACCTGAGAGGTGGCGCCTTCGGGCGGTAACTTCGTTTACCCTTTGAAAACGAAGATCGCATACAGTTTGAATCTGGCGATGAAGGTCCCTTTCACTTCTGTATCTGTTTTTCAGATACGTCTTGCAGCCGTTGTCTGGTCGCAATTTTCTTATCGTTTTCACTTTTTATGACGCTGCTGGCCATTGCGAACTTTGCGGTGTGGGTATGACCATTTGGAACATTTGGGCATATTCCACGACTGCATTGAGAGCAGAGGAGCGCGGCGTCACTTGTGCACGAGTGAAACGAGTACCAAGTGACGCGCGCAGCGCATAACTGGCAGAGCTGACGCACTGCCATTTCGACAACTTTTTTACCAACTGACCAACACGTACTTAAAGGTTTTAAGGGCCTTAAAAACGTACTTCATTCACTGCTTGTTCATTTATCAACCAAACGTCTTTTCCGTAAAAACGGGTAAGGACTTCATTCTGAAAGGAGAAAATCGACACGATATCGATGGCGACACCAGTCAACATACTGGTGTGTGGAAGCAGACTGATTAATTTCAGCCCGGTGCAAACCGCGAACAGGTCAGAGACCTGGGGAGCTTCGCAATAACTCAACATTTCGCCGCCCCGATGCACAGATATCTGTCGAGACGCAGGAAGCGCAACCATAAACCGTGCCGTCGGGGTGAAATTCATCGTCTGTAGCTGTGGCGCAGCCGGTGTCAGTGCTTTTCCGTTCAGGCAGACGGAAAAGCACTGACACCTGTTTAAATGGAGGGTTGTTTATGGCAAAACTGAATAAAAATCTTAAAACGCTTGCCAGGCAGGCAGGGGGAAGTTTTAAAACCGTTTCTGACCGAATGAAAATTGCGGACAGGTTTGCCGAACGTTTATTAAAACTTAATGTTCAAATCAGAGATATTAAAAATATCAAGACGGGGCATATCGAGTTGTATATGAAGAGCCGCCTTTCAGAAGATATTTCCAGACGCACACTTCAGAACGAAATGGCAGCTATCCGGGCTTTGTTACGTGTTGCGGGGAAAACATTCATGGCAAATCCTTCTCATGAAAAACTGAGCAATCAGGCTCTGGGTATTTCGGAAACGAGCCGGGATGGAACTAAGGTTGCTATTCCCGATGCTTATTTTCGGCAGGTATTGACGAGTGTAGAGCAAAAGGATGATGGCGTTGCATGTGCAATGAGATTATCCAGATTACTCGGGTTAAGAACAGAAGAAACAGTACAGTCTGCTAAATCGTTGCGTACCTGGCAAAAAGCTTTACTCAATGGTGACGAAAAAATACGTGTTGTATTTGGGACAAAAGGAGGACGACCAAGAGATACAACGGTATTAGATCGTGAGTCAACTCTGGCTGCAATAAATGCGTCCCTTAAACACTTGAATGAAAATAATGGAAAGTTGATTGATAAGCCATCATTACATACGGCTATTGAACGTTATCGCAATGTTGTCCGTGAGTCCGGATTAACAGGAAAATATGCGCCTCATAGTTTACGCTATGCCTACTCTGTTGATGTCATGAATTATCATATGAAAAGAGGCTTCACTAAAGAAGAGGCACAGGCTCTGGCATCAATGGATTTGGGACATGGCGATGGCAGGGGACATTACGTGGCTCGTGTTTATAATAAGGTAGAGGGTAATGAGTAAAAGCATTTTTGTTTCTGGTGAGGATTTGGTTATTGATCGTGTGTTTTTGGGATGGAAGGAAAGGATTTCACGTATTATCGATAGGGGGCATTACGAGGTGGCCTGTTCACAGGAGGCTCATGCGCATTACGGCGACAAATTTACCCGTATTGATGCCTGTCTGTATTTCATACGTGGCGCACTGTCTGAAACTTTCAGGAAATCACTGAGAGAAAAAGAAAACGCTCATGAAATATAAAAATATGATCCTTTTTTTTGGTCAATTTAAACATGACACATTTTCTCAGGATATTCTCAGCAGTAGTGACTTTCCCGTTAAGGGCTTCATCGTCCTGGTTCAAACCACAATGTGGGAAGATCTTTGCGTTGACACTATTGCCTGAGGTGCGGGAATTGTGTACGCTTAATTTGCTAACGTTGTCTCTGACAACTGCCAATGCCTGAGTGATTTGAGACAGGCGCCTTCGGGTAATCACATGCCAATGCCATCATAACCTGAGAGATGGCGCTTTCGGGCGGTTCAAACCTGTTTAACCTTTGCAAACAGGAACCTGATTACAGGTTAAGGTCCTTTTCTACTTCACTTCACACTACCAAACACCTGATTTACTCATCCGGCATTTTTGGCCTGATTCTCACCCTGAGGGATACTTTCCCTTTGGGACGGTTCCCTTTTTTCATAAGGAATCGTACCCATGCATTACACCAGAATGATCAATCCGCTCGCGTTACTGAGTTGTGACTCACCCGCTTCTGCAAAAATCATTGTGGATTACGTAAAAACTCAGCTTAACGTTCGTCTGGATAACAAACTCATGGTCGACGCAGATCCTCAGGTTCCTGCTGACGGCCTTCCTGATTACCTGACTTTTCTCAGACATGTCGCGCATACAGTTGGTTTTGCAACTGAGCATGGCTTCATAAAACATACCTTTGTCGAAGAAGCAGTGAGTGAGCTTACGCTTCTGGGGACAGATGTTCACAGTTTTCACTGGAGTACAGCTTTTCTTCAGGGCGTTACCAGGTCTCGCGAGGAAAAAGAGCTGGACGAAGCTACAGAGCAATTGCGCGAAATGTTTTATCAGAGCGCCCATTTCTCAGACATCGCCTGACGGCCTTATTAGTCGAAGATTTTCTCACCCTAACGGGACTTCTGTCCCGGTCAGGGACAGGATTCCACAACTCTTTAAGGAATCCTTTATGAACGAGTTAATTCTCACCGAAGATTTTCACATCCGTGCCAGCGAGCGTAATGCTCACAAAGTTGCACTGGCTAAAGCGGAAGGCGAACTGCTGAGTATCGCAGCGCTTCGCCGCCTTGACCTAAATACCGGGACAGATGAAGACGGCTTTCCGTATTACGTCTGGGATATGGCTTCTGTTGCCCGGGAACTGGCTGAACTGTATGTTCGAAAACTTATACCGGGATCATGGGAGGCATTCTTTAACGACCTCTGCCGCATGGCAGAAGGTATTGATAAAGAAGCCTGGACATATTTCTACAAAAGCGCAGTCAAAGACGAAGAGGCCTTTCTGTCTATGGAACGCAGCGATGCTGATTTCTGACGTGAAGCACTGAACCCTATGGGGACTTTCTCCATACGGAGGTGGTTGTGTTTTCTGAATGAAGCCAGCTTATAACTGATGTACCAACCCATGCGGGGACAACCTCCCTGCATCTGCGGTGATGGTTTTCTCCGCATTAACTAAGGAGAAAACCATGAGCAGTATAATACTGTTGTTTATCACCCATACCACGCGCGTCCTCAGCCGCATTTCAGAAGCAATGCGGCAGCAGCAGGCCGAATGGTTCACCAACCGTAGCGGTCACAGCAGTTTCCGCGCCGAGGTCGTTCAGTCTGAAGGGGGTTTTACCGCCATCATTTCACGCAGAACGGGCTACAGTTCGCGTGACTGGCAGTATCAGCAACTGGCCAGCGCCGGTCAGTTTGCCTCCGCACGTAAGGCTTTACGGGCGGGACGGCAGATGGCGCAGCAGATGGCCTGGCTGCGTTACCGTTTCGACTGAATCAGTTCTGACTGATTAACACTTCCCGGAGGGACCTTCCCTCCAGGGGAGGTCTCCTCCTTATTAATTTAAGGAGTCCTGATGATTCGCTTTACCTCAACCGAATTACGCCCTCTTTTATCACAGCAGGGCGGTATGCAAAGGCCACTGCTGCTTGAAAAGAACCTTGGTATATACATCCGGGTTCCGGATGACCGAAACCCCTGCGAATGGCTCAGGGCATGGGCGGAAGGTTGTAATCCCTCGAAAGATGCAAACTGGTCGGAAAATGCAGACCTGTTAATTCCCGAGAAGGAATACGCTTTTCAGACCTTTATGGAGCAGAGCAAATTCGACGCCGTTCTGAACGAACACCACGATCTTTTTATGATGCCATCGGCCGGTCCACTGGGGACTGGTATGACAATTCGTAAGGAGACCCGTCCGCCAGAAAAGGTGTATGTCCTGGTGGAGGAATATCGCAGCAATATTCGCTGGCTCTACGATCAGTCTCTCCGGCATTTACCTGCCTGTGTAGGGAATGCGGAACGTCTGAGCTGGCGCTCACAGGCGCTGTCTGTGCTTGACAGGGTAATCCGTCTCGACTGTAAACGGGCAAAACCGGCTGATCGCACGATGTTTGAGAGTGCGGTTCGCAGCGTACGCAGCAGCGTCAGCGAGGTGATGTCTGATGGCTCTTTCCGTTACGCGGGAACCCGCCGCTAGGTTGTATTACTGACTATCTCTGACTTTTTTCCACTCCCGGTGGCGCATTCTTCCGCCCCGGGGAGGATGCGCCCTTTTTTACAGGTTGCATCCTTATGAACAAATCCATTCGCGGCCGTAAGGCCGCGCCGGCTCAGAAAGCCGATCTTTACCAGCAGGTCACCGACAAAATCATTGCCGCCCTGGAAAAAGGGGTTCCACCGTGGCGCCGGCCGTGGCGTTCTGCACAGAACGTACATGGCAGCGCGTTACCGGTGAATGCCACAACCGGCCGCCATTACAGCGGAGTGAATATACCCTTGCTGTGGATGTCTGCTGAAGAGCGGGGATTTTCATCCGATCGATGGCTGACATACCAGCAGGCGAAAGCCGTGGGTGGTCAGGTGCGTAAGGGTGAAACCAGCTCGATGGCCATCATCTACAAACCGTTTGAGAAACAGGCGACGGATGGCAACGATAACAAGCTGTTCGATAAAGACGGTAATCCCGTCATGGAGTCGCTTGCAATGCTGAAGCCGCTGCAACTTTTCAATGTCGCCCAGTGTGATGGACTGCCGGATGCTGTTGCCGGCATGCCGCCAACAGAGGCAGAAGAGGAGCGGCATTCCATACTCAGTGAACAACAACAGGAGCAGGTACTGTCAGTACTGAATGCAACCGGTGTGGTTTGCACATCGTACCGACAAAACCGGGCGTATTATCAGCCATCAACCGATCGAATTGTGATGCCTACGACTTCGCAGTTTAATTCTGAAGCTGATTATTGGTCCACGCTACTGCATGAACTGGTTCATGCAACCGGCCACAGCCGCCGCCTTAGCCGTGAAGGGATAACATCTTCTTCGCGAAAATTCGGTGATCCGGTTTACGCCGTTGAGGAGCTTATTGCCGAAACCGGCAGTGCTTTTCTTTGTGCAGAGCTGGGTATTTACGGTGATGTTCAGCATGAAAGCTATCTGGCCAGTTGGCTGAAGGTACTTCGTGACGATAAAAAAGCCTTTTTCCGCGCCTGCCGGTTTGCCCGGGAAGCGTCGGAATTTTTACTGCAGCCACTGAACCGACAACCGGAACAGAACAAGGCTGCTTAACAATAAACTTGATGGCCCTGGCCATCAGCATCCCCTGAGGGTATCTCCTCAGGGAGATGCCCTCTGTCTAAACTAAAGAGGAGTAATAACTATGTTTTCATGGTGCAAAAACCGTCTGGAAATCACTGCGAAATCTGTTTGTATTGACGTGATGCAGTCCTGGATTGCCGGCACTGAAACTCCGCGTTATCGACATGCCATACGGCAGGCCATAAAGCTGTTTCTTGCTGGATGTGCCGGGATACTTAAGCCAACAAAAGCGACAGAGTTTACTGCTTATCCGATGCTTACGGCCGCTGGTACGGGGGCTTCTACTTCGGCAAACCAGGCGTTCCAGCATTTCCTGGAATTAATGGAAAAGGATGCGTGGCTCGACAGCGCTACTATTGCACGTATGGAGAAGATCTGGGTTCAGTCCGGCCTGGAAACACTTAAATGGGAGAGTATTCCAGTTTCATCGCGCCAGATAATGTCCCAGTTGATGGCTGTTCACTATGCTGACTGGTTTGGTGTTGCCAGCTTCGGGGAACAGTTCGATCCGCAGGAGCGTTGGGAATGGCTCAGTATAATGCCGGCCGCGAGTTGTCCCTGCGATATGCTGATGATAATGCCGTCACGTCTTGCAACTGAGTTGAACGGTAACAGTGGTTTGTTCCGGGGGCTTAACACAACTGCAGATCTTTACACGCAGCTGTATGGTGTGGAGTTCCCGGCTGGTCATAAAGCCAACTGGAGCCGTGAATCACTGGGCACGATATTACTGACGTTCGATACCCCCTGGTACCCGCCATCTGGAGAGGTTATGGGTGAGATGTCAGAGCTGTTTGACTGTGAGATCCGTCATTACTGGAAATCAGTGGATGAAGGTTTTTCCGGATATAACTGTTTTGACCGCGGTGATCACGTTGACAGTGGCCCCTGGCCGGAAGAAATGCAGCAACTGAGCAACGGTGAAACAGCAAGAATGTACCTTGTCTCTACGGAAACCACAGCGGTAACGCCATATGCGGCGCCAGCGGCACAATACGGGAGCATTCGGGCCTGACACTAAACCAGGATAACCCGGGCTAACCGGTTCAACATACTGGCCACAACACTTGTTGTGGCTTTTTTTCACCCTGACGGGAAACACTGTTTCCCTGTCAGGGGCGTGTTTCCCGTTAAAGGAGACATGCATGAAAAATCTAATAAACCATGAAAAGGCGTTCATTTCGCTTTTCAACCAGACTGCTCGTTATCACCATCGACATCAGGTTTTTGAAGACTTCATCAGTTGCAGCGTTATTGCTCTTCAGAATGCCCTCAGTTTCTGCGAAAAGCGGGAGCAGAAATATCTGCGCATAGTTGCACGTTATGAAAAGAAGGATGTAGTCCGTATGGCAGAATTGCTGGCCCATGTTGTCAATGGGCTGGATGATTCACCGGGGGATTTTCTTGGACAGGTTTTCATGCAGCTTGAACTGGGTGATAAATATCGTGGTCAGTTTTTTACCCCATGGGATGTGGGCATCATGATGGCGCGCATGCAGCTCGGCAACGTTGCTGATAATTTTGCGGACAAGCCTTTTATTACCCTGGCGGAGCCAGCCTGTGGCGCGGGATGTATGGCGCTCGCATTTGCCACTGTGCTGCGCGATGCCGGTTATTCACCACACCGGTATTTGTGGGTTTCAGCTACTGATATCGATCCGCTGGCTGCGGGGATGGCTTATATTCAGTTAACGCTGTGTGGAGTGCCAGGTGAAGTGGTTATTGGCAACTCTCTTTGCGATGAACGCCGTCGTGTGTTGCATACGTTTGCGCATTACCAGGGCAACTGGCCCGGTCGTTTACGTCATGTCCTGAATCAGGCCGCCTGAATAATAAAAAGCTCCCTCCCGGGCTGATGGTTCCCCATAAATAAAGACAGGCATAGAAGGTTGTGATCTACTTAGTGTTCCACCAAAAAGTAAGGTCACTCCTCTATGCCTGTTTCACAAGTTTGCCATAAATTTTTCAGCCAGTCCCTGAACTCCATTCATCAGTACCGTAAAAACGCCCTGCTCGATATGACCGTGGCCCTGACGCGTGGTGCTTCGCTTTCTCTTACCAGCATCGGCAGATACCTGCCAGGCCCCGCACGTGTTAAGCACAAGATTAAGCGTGTTGACCGACACCTCAACAGCGACCTGATGTTCAGTGATATTCCCTCCGTCTACCAGCAGCTTGTATCCCGTCTCACCCACAGCCTTTCAGTTTGTGTCATTGTCGTGGACTGGAGTGGCTATCCTTCATCAGAGCTCAGTGTTTTGCGGGCAAGCTTATTGTGTGATGGCAGAGCTATCCCTCTGATGAGTAAGGTCATTTCCTCCCGCTACCAGAACAACTCTGCCGTGCAAAATGCCTTTCTCGATCAGATGGCTGTCGCCATCGGCAAAGATAAGCAGGTCATTATCGTGACCGATGCAGGCTTTCGCAGTAGCTGGTTTCACCACATCCGCTCTCTGGGCTGGGATTTTGTCGGACGGGTCAGGGGCAGCCTCTATTTTCAGGTCGTCGGGAATGAAGAGTGGCAGATGGCGCGGGATATTGCGTCATCAACAACGGCGCGCTATCTGGGATTCGGGCGACTGGCACGCAACGCCAGTCGTGACTGTCCGGGACATTTCTACATCGTGCATAAGCGGGCGACGGGCAGGAAAAGCCGCCAGCATTATCCCAAAACAGACAGGATGTACCGTAAAAACGCGCGTGAACCGTGGCTGCTTTTTACCAGCCTGATGGAATATAAGCCACGCGAGATAGTTAAAATTTATAGTCGCCGTATGCAGATAGAACAGAACTTCAGGGATGAGAAAAGCGAGCGCTATGGGCTGGGACTGCGGGCAAGTAAAAGTCGGGGAGAAAAACGACTATCCGTGCTTTGCCTGGTTGCAGTTCTCTACAGCATCATCATATGGCTGACGGGATATTACCTTGAAAGTAAGGGAATAAATCGATGGTTCCAGGCGAACAGTGAGAAATCACGCAGGGTGCTGTCGTATCTGACATTGAGTGAAAATGTCATCCAGCAATCGCCGGGGCTTCTGTCGGGGATGAACCCCGACAGGGTATACGCCGATATGGCGAGGACTTATCGAAACATCATCATGGTGTATTAATGATGTTTCTGGGGATCCCTCAGCCCTCCCGGGGGCTTTTTTATTGGGTATAGAGATTGAATGGTTGATGAGGCAGCATCTTGCTACTGGCCGTTATAGTAGTCTTATCTGAGTTGGCATTTCTCCGCGAACGAATTTAATGGTGAGCGGAGCATCAGTTCTGACCTGCAAAAGTGCTTTTACTTCCTCTTCAATTTCAGGCCAGTACAGGCCTGTTTTCTTATATGCAGGGAAAAAGAAAAACCTGATAACGGCAACGATCCTGTTCATCCAGTTTGCCTTCACGGACTTGTGGATGTCTTCAAACTCATCCAGTGTCATAGCGCCAATTTCCTTCCCGTTGGCTTCGACTACCCAGTACACATCTTTCATTCCGTCACCTCATCGTTCAGGCTTTTCCGTTTATCTACATCGTCTATTAAGGTGTTTGCCTGGAGATGACGAAGTGCGAACTCCAGTGAGGGAAACTCCATCGTTTCCTGACGTGACATAAAGCGATCTGTGGCGATGCCATATGTACCTGTTTCGATATTAAAAACGAAGCTGTGGCAGCAGTCCACCGCGGGGTAGTTATAAATCATTAATGATTTTTCTTTTCGCTCATCAGCAATAAGGTACGGCAGAACAAACTCCACCATCCGGATTGTTTGCTCCAGTTCTTCTTCAGACTTTGTTGTGAAACCGATCCCGTAAACTGACTGCCCGGTATAAATATTGCCGAAGGCAGTCAGACGCAGACCTGCGATCGTACCGACCCATTTATCACGGTATGCTCGCATGGTGGTTGAGGCATCCTCACTCATACTAAATATTCCATGCCAATTGGGAGCATCTCCCCAGCTCGCTATGACGAGTTCATCTCTCTGATTTTCCAGGTCTGCAAGGTGGTCTTCGGCTATTTCCAGATTTCGTTCTGCACGTCTGACTGAGCGCTCTCGCTTTGCAATAACCTCTGAGGCATCGCTAATTAGCTTTTCAATGGCTTTGATATTTTCACCAGTTGGTAAACTGGACATATCAGTCTCCTGCGGCCGTGGAGAAGGTGACTTGCTCATTGCCCGACCTCCCGACTAACCTTCGTACCGCGTGCGACTTCCGGAATTTGTTTCCACAGGCGCGCGGTCCATTCAGGTTTAAGATGCTCCGGATTGGAGGAACGATAAATTGCGGTCACGTTGCTGCGTTTAGCATCGCCTGTGACTTCTATTGTCAGACGATCATTAGCTGCCCAGTTCCGGCTCATGCGATAATAAGACCCAGGTTGGGCTGACCAACTGGCACCTTCTGAAATTGCCGATGCTGACCAGCCAGCATTTCCCTGACCATTGTTTCTTGCGGCTGAAACGTCTTCATCAGAAGGAAAACCATAATGCTGCTTCAGGCGTAGTGCAGCAGTATCTACGCCGACTGGCAGGCTGAATGCCTGGGCAATCTCATTACGTTCAGCCTGTTTTTCAGAAGGATGCTGCTCACCAGGTGATATCATCGTGCTGACATCTGACAGTTGCCGCTGAAACTGATTGAGCTGGTTCTGGCTACACCCAGCAAGAGCCATAAGTACAAAAGAGATACCTGAGCAAAGAATGAGTTTTTTCATAGTGTTCTCCTGAGGACTTCCAGGGCTGTCAGTAAACAGCCCCTTCATTTTGCTGGATCAGAAAGTGAATTGAAGTTGTGCAACCGCCCCGTAGGTACGATCAGTGCCTGCGATGCCCGTGATATCCAGGTGAACCACATCAAACGGAGAGAACCCCAGGCCGGCAGTGAAAGCATTGCCTTCTCCGGAAGCCATGTTCTGGCGGTAACCCGCGCGCACCTGCATCCAGTTCCAGGCATTAATCTCGGCACCCAGACTTGCAAACTGACGCTTATTATCACTGGTGAAACCACTCGCCTCAGTCAGGTCGACATCGAGCGCGGTTGTGATGAAGCTGTTGTGCCATGAGGCGCCGGCAGTGGCCTGCGGTTTAATCTTGAACGTTCCCTTTTCACCATTTACTTCTTTGGTATCGATTGAGCGGGGGATGATATTTTGTACGGCCAGACCAAGAGTCCAGTTGTCGTTCAGGTTTGTGGACAGACCGACGTCGGCGTTAAAACCGGTTTTGGTATTGCGGTACTCGCTGGAGTCAATGTCGTTTTTGTCAAAATTACTGACGGAAACGTTGTAGTTAAACAGGTCAACGCGCTGGTATTTTGGTGTGATACCAAAGGACCAGGCATGTCCTGCAGTTTCGAACTCATGCGCCATGGCCACGCCGACATCGGTGATCACAGCTGCACGGCCATAGGCTCTTGACGTAAGTGAGTCAGTATCTACTGCAGAAGGGGGGATTGTGCCATCGGCGACCTTGTCGAGGTATTCCAGGTCGTGATCGCTGACTTTACCATCGACAGAGACAGTACCCCATGATTTCACCACAACGGCGAACGGTAGTGTCTGGTTCGGCACAGTTGCAATAACTGAAGCCCCGACCTGGCCGTTCGCATGTGTGTTTTTCAAATCCTGAAGCTTACTTTTGAGTGCCGCTGCGCTTTCGCTGACACCGGACTGATTAGCGACGGAGCTGTCGAAACGATCCCAGAGGTCCTTAACATCATCCGCTTTATCCACGGTTTTATCCGGGTCAGAGACCTGGGCGCCCACCGATGGCAGCACCAGGCTGAAATCATCGGTTGGTCCGGACGTAGTTAACAGGGCAGGGTTAGACAGAGCCGCAGTGCCGTAGTGTGCAGATGCCACGCCGGTGCCACCCATAGCATCACCGCGTGCTTCCATCCAGTTCGTCGCAGCATTAACCGACGGCACAGCGGTAACCAGAAGAGCAAGGGAAACGCAGCGTGTAATCATTGAAATTGAAGCTTTCATCATTTATATCCTTTGTCGTTTATGGTGTTTAAGGCAAAAAAATCCCCTGGCGCTGGCGCACCAATAAAACAATGTGTCTGACTAGTTATTTCACTTAATATTGGGGGCTGTTATTTGGCTAACAAATTTACTCCATTCTGGTGTTATAAATTCCTCAGGGAAAAGAAAAGGTTCTCTTTCCTCTTCGGTCCAAATATTTTGAGAAAACTTACCTGACTCTGTTCGTTGAAGTTTCTGAATCTCCCGCAGTGCAGCGGCCGGAAGTATCTTTCCTTCTCTCAGCGCATGCAGTAAATAACCGGATGCATAAAATGTGTCAAAACTGTTGAGAATATGCGCCCTGAAGAGAATGTTGCTCATGCTCAGGAATGAATTAAGTTGTGTTTTATAAGCACCTGAAGATGGACAATGTCCGATACATTCAACTACACGAATTGTTGTGTTATTAACGATTTTATAGCGCCGAATAAAAATGAAAACATGTCCGGATTCGTTTTTGATATCTCCTGATGTGTATTGATTCTCTTTGACGAGGAATATGTCAGGACGGGTCAGGTTGTCGTCAGATGTATATTCCTGAATTCTTTTTTTAATTATCATGGCAACCTGCATCCATTCGCTGAAAGCGGTCAGGTACACTGGCCGGGGATCACTTCCTTCCAGCCATCTGGTACTTACACAGAACCAGTCAGATAGCTGTTTCAGCAAAGGTGCAGTTAAGTAATCCATCGTTCTTTCACGGCTTTCCAGAACGCTCAGACCGATATTCCAGTCCGAGAGCAGACGAGCCACGTCCAGTACTGACAGGCGGTGCTCATCCATCAGCAGCCAGAACCGTTCGTGGATATGTGTGATCACAGCCTGTCGGGGGATAAGCGTCTCGCGCATGATACCCTCGACGAGAATATTGACCAGTTCAGCTGATGAAATACCCAGGCGTCCTGATACCAGTGTGACGAAATCCCTGACAGCTGGTTTAAAACGTATTGCAATAGGGCTGCCAGACGTTTTCTTTCCGTCCGAAAGCTGGGCTACCAGCTGCTGCATATTTTCATCCCGTTCAGTGATGATACTGGCAAGGATGGAGGTGATGTTCAGACGGTTCATATAATTTCCCGGTGTTGGCTAATACATTAATTCGACTTAAGTTATTAATTATTGTATCCACTGTGGATACGTTACCGCGCACCAGAGTGGATGTATAACGATGAAAATCGATCGTTCAGATCGACTACATTGATGTAGCCAGTGTGACAACAGGTGAAAAATCAAAACAGGGGAAATTATTTTTTCGGATTGAAAGTTTTTCGTATGACAAGAACGGGCCATAACGCTCTGGACGGTACACGCCAGCGCCACTGTGCAAGAAGAATTTCCAGTTGCATAACTGCACGAGCAGCGGGTGTGAAGGGGACATGTATGACATGGCTTCGGTAATGTCCGGCCTGAATCTGAAGATGCCTTCTGATACGTTTAATTCGATAAGAGGTCAGGAGATGGGAGGCAATCACGATGGTGTTTTCTTTACCACTGAGAGCGACCTCTATACTGGTTAGCACTCCATTCCAGAACCAGACCACACGTTCGGATGAAATACTGACGGTTGGCTGGCCTGGCGACAGATGCACGAATATCCTTGAGCTGCGCTTATGGTAGCTCAGGATGCAGGGCTGGTTGATGAGTCTGCGCTGCATCCAGTTCACCACTCTCAGAGAAAAAGGGGATAGCAAAACAAGCCCCCAGAGATACACCATCCCATCCTGATACCCCGTAATCAGAGCGATGAGCCCGTAACTCGCAAGACCCCAGCAGAGGATAATTCCAGAGACCACTAATCTTTGCATTCCTGTCGCTTCCCTCAGATTTCTGATGGCGCTTAAGGAAGCATGCTGATTAATTATCTTCATCTGAAAACTGTGAACCGGCCTTTAAGGATTAATGCAAGTTCGTTTTGTTTAATCAGGAACTAAGGCTTTTGACTTGCAAAATACAACCGTCTCCATAGCGTAGCGTCAATTCGGAATCTGGTTATGGGGTGGTTATGCGTGGACTGAAATGGTTAACAGGCCTTGGGCTGGCAGTCGGAACGGAACACTCACTAAGGCCATCCGTGCAGCCGGCACAAGCGGGAGGGTTCAGGAACGTACGGTCCGGTCAGTTGTTACTGGGAACTGCGGAGCGACAGAAGATCGTCCGGATGTTGCGGGAAAATTGCCCACTGTCACAGTCAGCCTTTGACGAATTCTGGCTAAAACCCTTAGAGCAAATGGCTGCTCGGGTTCAGGAAGTACCGGCAGCCTGGGCGGGGCCGTTCTCCACACCAGGGAGCTTTACTGACCTCAGTTTATCCGTGGCCGCAAGTGCCGTGAGGCTGGTACGCGGTATGATGTTACCTCCGGGAGCGACGCCTGAGGAGCAGGCAGAGCAGGGGCCTGCCTGGATATGCGCAGTGTTCTGGGCTGGGCTTTTTCATCATCTTGACTGGTTGTCGCAGATTGAAGGGAGCCTGGCGAACGGAAAAGCCTGGTGTCCGGGGATGGAAATACCCGGTGCAAACTGGCGGGTGCGTCCCCGGCAGGGGAGAACGGCTTCAATGAACGGCATGTACATTGCCAGTAAACTCATCCCGGATGCTGCGGCTATCTGGCTTCAACGCTGGCCGGCGATTTCAGGTGCGCTATTTTTGTATCTCAGCGGACAAAAAGCTCAGTCTGGAATTCTCAACAGCATCATCAGCGATGCGCTTGCCAGCGTTGCCAATAAATCAGGAACCGTTTCTGGTACAGCAAGCCCCTCTGAAAGCGATAAGGTGATCACCACAGGGGAGGAAGGGGAGGAAGAATCCAGAACAAACAATATCCCAAATTTAATAGACGACGATATGCATCAAACGTCCAGTCACAAAAATATAACACCGGTTTCAGAGCCAATTAACAATGCTTCAATAGGTTACGATACTAACCAGACAGGTGATTATGCTGCTAAGGATGTTACCGGTCAGGTTACGTTGCTTTCGGCATTTGATAATCATGATACACAGTCATCCGATGAACGAACAGGTGATGAAGCTGTCCCGGATGAGTCGGTATCAACCGCAGAACTTCTTAGCGTGCTTGACCAGATGTCGGGCTCTGGTGCTCCTGTTGTTGAAGCGAAGGTTGAAACTACTTCTTCTGAAGAGCCTTCGCTGGTCGGGATGGAATCTGGCACTCCAGGAGAAAAGTTTCTGGACTGGCTGAAATCCTCAATCCTTGACGGTACGGTTAGTGTCAATGAGGGCGAGAGTTTTGCACATATTCTGGCTCAGTTTGTATTCATTGTTTCACCTGAATGTTTTTTTAAATATTTATCGCTGAATACAAACGAGTCACTGGATAAATCAGAGTTACAAAAAAGCTTTGAAGCTCTGAACGTTCATTATTCACGAAATGGTAAAGGCCTCTGGCATTACCATAAATACGATACGCCGGACAAAAGCGGTCGTTACACCAAAATGTCAGGATACATGCTGAGCGCTGACATTATTTACAGAAAAGGAACCTGTCCACCGGACAGCGTATGGCTTGCACGAAGAAATTAATACTATTGTTTAAGTCAGAATAACAATATACGAGGTGAATATGAACAATGCATTTGAAGAAGTGCTGGATGATTATTTTTTCAGTAAATCTTTGCGCCCGGCTACGGAGTGGAGCTACAGGAAGGTAGTCAGATCATTCATTTCCTTTAGCGGGAAAGGTATTTCACCTGAGCAGGTTGATAAAACGCTGGTTTTAACGTGGCGCCGAAAAATTATCCATGAGGAAGGGCTGAGCAGAACGACATGGAATAATAAAGTGACTCATATGCGCGCTATATTTAATCACGCCATCGTTAATGGGCTTGTAACGATGAGGGAAAACCCTTTCAACGGCGTAATTACCCGACCTGATGTCAAACGCAAAAAAACACTGACTGATGTGCAGATGAATAAAATTTATCTGCACATGCTGGCAAGGGAAGAGGATGAACGGACTGGTATGATGGAGTTAAGAAAAAGCGCCTTACGGCCAGCATGGTTCTGGCTAACGGTACTGGATGCATTGCGGAGGACAGGAATGCGCCAGAACCAGCTGCTGCACATTCGCCTGGAGGATGTAAATTTTGAGCACCGCTGGATTAATCTCCGGCCTGAGGGTTCCAAGAACCATAAGGAACACAGGGTTCCGATTACTGAAAACCTCCGCCCCAGACTTGAAAGGCTCTATAACCTTTCCCTTGAACGTGGCGCGAAGATGCAGGACCAGTTGTTTAATCTATCTCGCTTTGATGGCCGGAAGAATGAAATCAGCAGCAACATGGATTATCCGCCGTTGCGTGCGTTTTTCAGACGACTTTCACGAGAATGCGGTTTTACAGTCAGTCCGCACAGGTTCCGACACACCATCGCGACTAACCTGATGCGTTTGCCGGATCGTAACCTGAAGATGGCACAGGACCTGCTGGGGCATTCAACACCGGCGGTCACGCTGGAGTATGTTGAAAGTGACCTGGATAAGGTCCGGGACATGCTGGAGGAGCTGGATGCGGCATAAGACTAATCTTAAGTTAAATCTAAGTTGATGAAATTAAAAATGGAAAAAAAAGGGATGTTTGCTTTACAAAAGATTGACACAGGGAAGATCTGAGGGTAAATACGTTCGTGAAGTAAATTGTGGACGTGAGAAATCCAGAGGATGGTTGGAACATCCTCTGGATTTAAGTCCCGTGTTCAACTGATGCGGTAACACAACTACCATCATCATGCCGTCTGGGGACTACTGTCTTGCCCGTTAAGGATCTCATCTCTTAACGAACAGGCTCTGAAGAAGTGGTGCCCGGACTCGGAATCGAACCAAGGACACGGGGATTTTCAATCCCCTGCTCTACCGACTGAGCTATCCGGGCAACGGGGCGCATTAAACCGTAAAGGGGCGCGGCCGTCAACGGCTTTACACGAAAAAAGTGATAAAAGCGCGCTGACTGCCTGCTTTTCAGGCAAAATGCATAAAATCAGTACCCGTCAGGTGAGCGCGCCACCCTGACGGCACTGTGCAAAACGCAGAATATCTTCCGCCAACCGCTGAGCGGTATCTACATCAGCCTGACTGCGGTTGACCAGCATTCGGCTGAGACAACCTTCCAGCACCAGTTCCATCTGCCTTGCAACCATCGCCGGATCGTCAATTTCCAGCGTGGTCAGTAGCTCATGAGTAAAATCATGTGCCGCGCGTTTTTGTTGATTGGCCAGTTGGTGAATAGGATGGGTTGGGTCGGGATAAAACGTACAGGCGGCAATGAACAAGCAACCAGGATAACGATTATTACTGACACATTCCGAAAGCGCGCTGTAGCGTGCCAGTAGCTTTTGTTCAGCAGAAAGCGTCTCATCAAGAAGAAGCTGGCGTCGCCAGATATCTACCTGCTGACTCAGATAACGTAGCGCGTCATATAAAATGGCTTCTTTATCTGGCCAGAAACGCTGTAATGTGTCGAGTGGGCGATTTACGCGCTCCGCCACCATTTCCAGCGTAGTATCGGCTATCCCTTGCGTCTCCAGTAATTTCAGGGCTTCTCCCAGAATATCTTCACGTTGCACGGTATTCTCCTCCGTCTTTGCTTTTGCAAGTGTCGCTCACGGTTGGCGATCGTGCAAATGCGCGCTAAAGGTGGCGGCGTCCATAAAGCCGGTGACTCGCGCTTGCGGCTGTTCCTGGCCTTGGGCATCAAAGAACAGAATGGTGGGCAGCCCGAGGACTTGCAGATGCTTTAACAGCGCGACATCCTGCGCATTGTTAGCGGTGACGTTAGCCTGCAAGAGCACCGTGTCGCCGAGCGCCTGCTGGACCTGCGGATCGCTGAAGGTATACTTTTCAAACTCTTTACAGGCCACGCACCAGTCGGCGTAGAAATCCAGCATAACGGGTTTGCCTTTGGCCTGCGCCAGCGCCTGATTGAGTTCGTCCACGGTAGAAATAGCCGTGAAATTGAGGTGCGCTGGAGCTTGCGCGGATGGCGATCCGAACGCCCAATCCTGTAGAGGCCGCACGCTAATGAGCGCTGCCGCCAGCAGGATAATCTGTACGATACGCATCCACGCTCGTCTGGCCTGAAGGCTGGTGATAAAGGCCCAACCAAAGAAAGCGACGCCCAGCAGCGACCACAGACGTAAACCCCAAGCCTCGCCAATAATCCGCTCCAGTAAAAAGACCGGTAACGCGAGGATCACGAAACCAAAAGCGGTTTTGACATGCGCCATCCACGGGCCGCTTTTCGGTAGCAGACGGTTGCCAAACACGGTGACCAGCATTAGCGGCAGACCCATACCTAATGCATACAAATACAGCGTACCGCCGCCCAGCCACATGTTGCCGCTCTGAGCGATATAAAGCAGGATCGCGCTTAATGGCGCTGTGGTACAGGGCGAGCAAATTAATCCGGCAATCGCCCCCATAACAAAAACACCGCCGGGCGAGCCGCCTTGCTGACGATTACTCATTAATGTCAGCCGGGTTTGCAGTGAGGAGGGGAGCTGTAGTGTGAACAGGCCAAACATCGACAACGCAAGCAGGGTGAACACGATGGCAAGGCCGATTAACACATAAGGGTGCTGCAGCGCCGCCTGAAACTGTAATCCCGCCGCGGCGACGACCAGACCCAGTGCGGTATAGGTCAGCGCCATCCCTTGTACATAGATAAAGGCCAGCAGCAGTGCGCGCCCCGTCGACAAACGTTGCCTTCCCCCCAGGACAATACCGGAAATCAGCGGATACATGGGTAAAACGCAGGGCGTAAAGGCGATGCCTATGCCGATCAGCAGCGCCCAGAGCGCGGAAAAAGGTAGCTGGGCGGCGGGTTTTGACGTCTCACTCGTCTGGGTGACAGCAGGCGTCGGCGTGGCGTCTATTGCCGCGGCGACTTCACTTAGCGGCACCGTTTTCGTTTCCGGCGGATAACAGAATCCCGCATCGGCGCACCCCTGGTACGTTACCGTTAATGTCGCGCCAGCCGCCGCCTGGTTAACCGTTACTGGAACGTTTAGCCGCTTACGGTAGATTTCGCTTTTTCCGTAGAACTCATCTTCATGCCAGACGCCTGCCGGGAGTTGGACTGCGGCGATATCCGCTTTCGTCGGCGTGATACTGATTTGTTTACGGTAAAGGTAGTAACCCTCTTTTACCTGCCAGGAGAGGGTAAGATCGTGTTGATTTTGCTGAAAATCAAAAACAAACGCCCGGTCGGCAGGGACGAACTGCGAGCGACCCGGCGCGTCGAATAATCCAGCGAAGGCGGATGTGCTGCACAGCAGCAGGATCAGCGTAAAGATGCGTTGAGCCATGAGAGGTAATCAGTATCTCCGTGAGTAACAGGTAAAACCAGAAGTTCAGGCGTTTGATACGGGTGATGAGACTTCAGGCAGTCGATAAGCGCTTGCTGATGTGAAACGGTGGTTTTTAAGATCATTTGAACTTCATACTCCTGCTCCAGTTTGCCTTCCCAGTAGTACAGCGATGTCGCGCCGGGGAGGAGGGTGGCGCAGGCGGCCAGTTTTTCCGCCAGCACTTTGGCGGCCAGATCCTGGGCGGTAGCTTCATCCGGGGCGGTACAAAGCACCACAACGGCCTCGGGGATGGAAATATCCTGACTCTTAACATCAAGCATAAACACCTCGAAAGAACAAAAAGACCCGCAAGTGAACGGTCACTATACAACGGACGAGGGCAGGATGTTAGTCAAAGGGCGGGAGAATGCGGGGCGTGATACGCCCCGCGGGTGAAACACTTACAGCATAAAGCTGCCCAGCAGGAAGCCGAAGCAGACAGCCAGAACGACGCCCAGGGTGCCTGGGATGAAGAACGGGTGGTTAAAGACGAATTTACCGATACGGGTTGTACCGGTGTCATCCATCTGTACCGCCGCAACCAGAGTCGGGTAGGTCGGCAAAATGAACAGGCCGGAAACGGCGGCGAAGGAAGCGACTGCCGTCAGCGGAGAGACGTTCAGCGCCAGCGCCATCGGCATCAGCGCTTTCGCCGTTGCCGCCTGAGAGTAGAGCAGCGCGGAAGCAAAGAAGAAGATGACGGCCAGCAGCCACGGATGGCCCTGGATGACGCTACCCGCAGTGTCTTTGATCCAGTCGATGTTAGCGGATACGAAGGTATCGCCCAGCCACGCCACGCCCAGAATACAGATACAGGCGCTCATCCCTGCTTTAAAGGTACTGGAGTTGAGGATGGCGTCAGTTTCCACTTTACACAGGATGGTGGTCAGCGTTGCGACGCTCAACATGATGATCAAAATAGCGTTGGTGGTGTTCATCAGCGGTTTCTCAACCAGGCCGAGGCTCGGACTGTTGACAATCGCATAAACAACCACGCAGATAACGCCCAGCAGGAACAGCCAGACGGAATTTTTTGCCATCGGTTTGATTTCAATCTGCTTTTCACCACGCAGTTCAATCAGCCCTTCTTCCAGACGCTTGCGGTAAATCGGGTCGTCCGACAGTTTGGAGTTGAACAGCATCGTGACCAGGAAGGACATCACCAGCACCGCCAGCAGCGTAGAGGGGATAACCACGGACAGCAGGTGAATGTAGCTAATGCCATGACCTTCCATAACAGAAGACATATACACCACGGCCGCAGAAATCGGCGAGGCGGTAATCGCAATCTGCGCGGATACCACGGCGGTCGAGAGCGGACGGCAAGGTTTGATTCCCTGCTCCTTCGCGACTTCGGCAATAACCGGCAGCGTTGCCAGGGAAATGTTCCCGGTACCAGCAAAAATAGTCAGGA
This sequence comes from Salmonella sp. SJTUF15591, assembly GCF_043356435.1. Taxonomy (NCBI): domain Bacteria; kingdom Pseudomonadati; phylum Pseudomonadota; class Gammaproteobacteria; order Enterobacterales; family Enterobacteriaceae; genus Salmonella; species Salmonella sp. SJTUF15591. Next base: position 171,556 of record NZ_JBEUJO010000003.1, read on the forward strand.
AATAGGTCACAATCGGTGCGAGGATAGTGATGTATTTCGGGTTCTTACGCAGCAGTTTTTCCGTCTGGTTTACCAAATAATCCAGACCGCCCGCGACCTGCATAGCAGAGATCGCGGCGATAACCGCCATGATGATGGAAATGACATCGAATGGAATTGTCCCTGGCTTCACGCCGATGGCGGCAAGTACCAGAACACCCAGCCCACCTGCGAATCCAATACCGATGCCCCCAAGTCTGGCGCCCAAAAAGATTGCCAGCAAAACAATGATAAGTTCGACAACTATCATATTAGCCTTCCTTGTTGTTTAACAAGTTGATATTAAATTGTTGTTATTTGGTAACTTCTTGTAAGAAAAAAGGCACGTCATCGTGACGTGCCTCTTTGGTACTACCCTGTACGATTACTGTTCGCTTTCATCAGTATAACGTTTAGCTTTATAAGCCGGGTGCATCAAGTTCTGTACGGAGAAAATATCGTCCAGCTCGGCTTCCGTTAACAGGCCGCGCTCCAGCACAACTTCACGTACGCTCTTACCGGTTTCAGCACAGATTTTACCGACGATGTCGCCGTTGTGGTGGCCGATGAACGGGTTGAGGTAAGTGACGATACCGATGGAGTTATAAACGTACCCTTCGCACACTTCTTTATTCGCGGTAATGCCGTTAACGCATTTTTCCAGCAGGTTGTAGCACGCGTTGCTCAGAATGTGGATGGATTCGAACATCGCCTGACCGATAACCGGCTCCATAACGTTCAACTGCAACTGACCGGCTTCTGCCGCCATCGTAACGGTGGTGTCGTTACCGATGACTTTAAAGCATACCTGGTTTACGACTTCCGGTACAACCGGGTTCACTTTGGCTGGCATGATGGAAGAGCCCGCCTGCAGTTCCGGCAGGTTGATCTCGTTCAGGCCGGCACGAGGACCAGAAGAGAGCAAGCGCAGGTCGTTACAGATTTTGGACATCTTCACTGCCAGACGTTTCAGCGCGCTGTGAACCATAACATACGCGCCACAGTCAGATGTCGCCTCAATCAGATCTTCAGCCGGAACACAGGCGAAACCAGTGACTTCAGCCAGTTTTTTCACCGCCAGCGGAGAGTATTCTTTCGGCGTGTTCAGACCAGTACCGATTGCCGTTGCGCCAAGGTTGACTTCCAGCAGCAGCTCAGCAGTACGCTCGATGCTTTTCACTTCTTCTTTCAGCAGGATGCTGAACGCACGGAATTCTTGACCAAGCGTCATCGGTACGGCGTCCTGCAACTGGGTACGACCCATTTTCAGGATGTCCTGGAATTCAACCGCTTTACGTTCGAAACCTTCACGCAACTGGTTGATGGCATCGATCAGTTTGACGATAGAGGCGTAAACCGCTACACGGAAGCCTGTCGGATAGGCGTCGTTAGTGGATTGACATTTATTCACGTGGTCGTTCGGGTTCAGGTACTGATATTCACCTTTCTGATGACCCATCAGTTCCAGCCCGATGTTGGCCAGCACTTCGTTGGTATTCATGTTGACGGAAGTGCCCGCGCCGCCCTGGTAGACATCTACCGGGAACTGGTCCATGCACTTACCGTTGTTAAGGACTTCATCACATGCGGCAATGATGGCATTCGCCACACTCTTAGGAATGGTTTGCAGCTCTTTGTTGGCCAGCGCCGCCGCTTTTTTTACCATAACCATGCCACGCACAAATTCAGGGATGTCGCTGATTTTGTTATTGCTAATGTAGAAGTTTTCAATCGCTCTCAGAGTGTGAACACCATAGTAGGCTTCAGCTGGAACTTCCCTGGTACCCAACAGATCTTCTTCGATACGAATGTTGTTTGACATGTGAACCTTCTTTTTCAAGCTGCCAATGATTTTTACTTTAAAACACACAGGATATATGTGATTTCGAATGTTTTCTGACCGACGATTATCCCCTCCATCGGCCTGATAAACGAGATCATATGCTGGTTCAGAATTCCTACCGTAATCTGGATCACTTAAAGTGTGGGAATTTACCCCTTATTTATTATTTTGTGAAATAGGTCACCGCTTTAGTATTACTACCTAAAATAGGTGTACAAACCACTTGAAATTTTGCTACGCACCACCATATCGGATCGATGCGAATCGCAACCCCATTCAAATGGTCGTCGCAGACGGCCATGACTTACAGGAGAGTCCTTTGCGCTGGATACCCTTTTTAGCTGTCTTTCTCTATGTTTACATTGAGATTTCTATCTTTATTCAGGTCGCCCATGTGCTTGGTGTCCTGATGACGCTAATCCTGGTGATTTTTACGTCTGTTATCGGTATGTCGCTGGTACGTAACCAGGGTTTTAAAAACTTTTTGCTGATGCAACAAAAAATGGCGGCCGGTGAGAGCCCGGCGGCAGAAATGATTAAGAGTGTATCGCTGATCATCGCTGGCTTACTGCTCCTGTTGCCGGGGTTTTTCACCGATTTTCTCGGCCTTCTCCTTTTGTTACCGCCGGTGCAAAAACATTTGACGCTGAAGTTGCTGCCGCATTTACGTTTTTCCCGGATGCCGGGCGGCGGGTTTAGCGCGGGTACTGGCGGTGGCGAAACATTTGACGGCGAGTATCAGCGTAAAGATGACGATCGCGATCGTATTGAACATAAAGACGATCGTCGGGATTAAAGGTAGAGATGTTGGTCGGATAAGTCGCGTGAGGCGCTATCCGGCCAGCGGATGCGTCTTACGCCATGCGTTTTCGCTTCGGTAAAAACAGCCATAATGCAGCCAGCATGATAATGGCATATAAGCTTTTCCACCCCAGCATTACCAGCAATAACAGGCACAGTAGACAACCCGTCACCGCCAGTGCATAGCAGCGCCCTTTCAATAGTCGACAGCCCGCCAGCATACAAAGCAGATAGAGCATAATAAAAATACCGTTAGCATAGACGATCAGCGCATTGAGGTTAATCTTCAGGGCGTAGACGACCAGGGAACTCACGCAACAACAGACCAGAATAACGTTTAACGCGTGCAAGGGAAGGCGCCCGGGAGAGAGTTGAGCCAGATAGTGATCGGGCTGATATTGCATTTGCGTCCATATCAGACGCGCAAAACTCTGAGCATACACATTCAGGCTGGCAAAGCAGGTGAGATAACCAATAATGCAGGCTACCCACAACGCCTGGATACCGAAGAGATGAACAATAATAAGCGGTAGCGAGGCTGTTGCCGCTATCTTGTCGCTATAGACGCCAAAATGCAGCACCACGGCGGTACAGGCCCAATAAATGGCGCCGGCCAGCATCAGGCCAATGATCAATGCGCGCGGAAAATCACGTTCAGGATTTTTAAATTCAGACGACAAATGCGTAAACGCCTCAATTCCCACAAATCCCCAGAACATGATCGCCAGGGCGGTACACAGCCGGGAAAAGGTGATTTCGTTTGCGGCTGGGAAGGTGATATCTGCAGGTTTAATCGCGCCTTTCCACAGAATGGCGGCAATAAGCGCGATAATTAATCCAGCGATAATGGCTTGCAGGTTGGCGCTGGAGCTGGCGCCGCGCGATCCCATAAACCATAGTAAACCTAGAGTACCCAGCTCCCCAAATAAGAGCTGTTCGCTTTGCCAGCCAAACAGCGCCTGGCCGAAACCCACCGCAATATGCAAGGCTGCGGGAAAACTAACAGGAATGACTGATAAAAACAGCCAACTGATCACTCGTTGCAGACGCGGGCCAAATGCCATCCCGACAAAATGCGCTACGCCGCCAGCGTGTGGAAAATGACGCCCCAGCACAGCAAAGACAATCGCAATAGGGAAAATCAAAATAATGAGCAGCGGCCATGCCCAAAGGCTGATGTCGCCTGCCGCCAGCGCAGCCAGCTCCGGAAGCGCAAAAACGCCAGTCCCTAATAATGATGTGGTTAACAAGATAACGCCCTGAACCAATCCAAGCTCTTTTTTTAGTTCATTCATCAGCTCATTATCCGGCGGCATTGTAACGTCAGGTGACGACAGACATTTTTAAGCGTATCACACACGCCTTTTCTTATAGCAGGATGTTCTAAACCTTGGGTAAACGTGAGATAAGTAGCGTTTTTACCGCTTTTTTCGCTCAGAAGAATTTTTTTTCATCTCCCCCCTTGAAGGGGCAAAACCCCATCCCCATCTCTCTGGTCACCAGCCGGGAAACCGTTTACGGGCCGGCGTCACCCATAACTGATAATGACTTTCTCAAAGGAGAGCTATCAATGAGTATTCGTCCGTTACATGATCGTGTGATCGTCAAACGTAAAGAAGTTGAGTCCAAATCTGCTGGCGGCATCGTACTGACCGGTTCCGCAGCGGGTAAATCAACTCGTGGCGAAATCATCGCTGTCGGTAAGGGTCGCATCCTGGACAACGGTACTGTACAGCCGCTGGACGTGAAAGTTGGCGACATCGTTATTTTTAACGATGGCTACGGTGTGAAATCTGAAAAGATCGACAATGAAGAAGTGTTGATCATGTCTGAAAGCGACATTCTGGCAATTGTTGAAGCGTAATCCGCGAACGACACTGAACATACGAATTTAAGGGAAAGAGAAAATGGCAGCTAAAGACGTAAAATTCGGTAACGACGCTCGTGTGAAAATGCTGCGCGGCGTAAACGTACTGGCAGATGCAGTGAAAGTAACCCTCGGTCCGAAAGGCCGTAACGTGGTTCTGGATAAATCTTTCGGTGCGCCGACTATCACTAAAGATGGTGTTTCCGTAGCGCGTGAAATCGAACTGGAAGACAAGTTTGAAAACATGGGCGCGCAGATGGTGAAAGAAGTTGCCTCTAAAGCGAACGACGCTGCAGGCGACGGTACCACCACCGCGACCGTACTGGCGCAGTCCATCATTACCGAAGGCCTGAAAGCCGTTGCTGCGGGCATGAACCCGATGGACCTGAAACGTGGTATCGACAAAGCGGTTGCTGCTGCGGTTGAAGAGCTGAAGGCGCTGTCCGTACCGTGCTCCGACTCTAAAGCGATTGCTCAGGTAGGTACTATCTCCGCTAACTCCGACGAAACCGTAGGTAAACTGATCGCGGAAGCGATGGATAAAGTCGGTAAAGAAGGCGTCATCACCGTTGAAGACGGTACCGGTCTGCAGGACGAACTGGACGTGGTTGAAGGTATGCAGTTTGACCGCGGCTACCTGTCTCCTTACTTCATCAACAAGCCGGAAACTGGCGCAGTAGAACTGGAAAGCCCGTTCATCCTGCTGGCTGATAAGAAAATCTCCAACATCCGCGAAATGCTGCCGGTTCTGGAAGCCGTTGCAAAAGCAGGCAAACCGCTGCTGATCATCGCTGAAGATGTTGAAGGCGAAGCGCTGGCTACCCTGGTTGTTAACACCATGCGTGGCATCGTGAAAGTGGCTGCTGTTAAGGCACCGGGCTTCGGCGATCGTCGTAAAGCGATGCTGCAGGATATCGCTACCCTGACCGGCGGTACCGTAATCTCTGAAGAGATCGGTATGGAGCTGGAAAAAGCAACCCTGGAAGACCTGGGTCAGGCGAAACGCGTTGTGATCAACAAAGACACCACCACCATCATCGATGGCGTGGGTGAAGAAGCTGCCATCCAGGGCCGTGTTGCTCAGATCCGTCAGCAGATTGAAGAAGCGACCTCCGACTACGATCGTGAAAAACTGCAGGAGCGCGTAGCGAAACTGGCAGGCGGCGTTGCGGTAATCAAAGTTGGCGCTGCGACCGAAGTTGAAATGAAAGAGAAGAAAGCCCGCGTTGAAGATGCCCTGCACGCGACCCGTGCTGCGGTAGAAGAAGGCGTGGTTGCTGGTGGTGGTGTTGCGCTGATCCGCGTTGCTTCTAAAATTGCTGACCTGAAAGGCCAGAACGAAGACCAGAACGTGGGTATCAAAGTTGCGCTGCGCGCAATGGAAGCTCCGCTGCGTCAGATCGTGCTGAACTGCGGCGAAGAGCCGTCTGTTGTCGCTAACACCGTTAAAGGCGGCGACGGTAACTACGGTTACAACGCAGCAACTGAAGAATACGGCAACATGATCGATATGGGTATCCTGGACCCAACCAAAGTTACCCGTTCTGCGCTGCAGTACGCGGCTTCTGTGGCTGGTCTGATGATCACTACCGAGTGCATGGTGACCGACCTGCCGAAAAGCGATGCTCCTGATTTAGGCGCTGCTGGCGGCATGGGTGGTATGGGTGGTATGGGCGGCATGATGTAATGCGACGAGAGTCGCATTCCTCTGCGTAACTAACTGAATAAAATAGAGAATTTTTCTCTTGCAGTTAGCTTGCGTGCCCCGTGAGAGCGGGTCAAGTACCCGCTCTCACATCCCTTTAGCGTAGCATAAGGTGGAGTCGCTTCGGCGGCGGAATACGCACCCATATTTGGGTTACCTTTCAGTGATGAGCAGTAACGCGCCCATTACTTTCACACAGTTATCCGCAGTAGTTTACTCTGCGCGGAGTGCCCGTCAGGGCAGACGTCGGTGATTCCCAAATCGACGTTACATCCCTAACGATTATGGCGCGGTTTGCCATACATCATCACTTCATCCTTTCATGGATTCATGAACAGGACGGGATCGTTTTGCTCGCGATCTTTACAAGAGGAATGCAGCGCAAGCTGTACGGGTGATTGTTCTGTCGCTATTTCTTGAGCAGAAATAGTGAAGAAGAACCCGTTGTTCAGCCAACGGTAGCCTAAGGATAGTGCGTCACTGGTAACGGTGGGGTGTGGAGCTTCCTGACAACGTACTCCCGCGCAAGCGGCGGCTGGTATCCGCGAGGACGCCATCTGGATTGGTCTAACGACATGACCATGAGAGGCCAGGCTGTATCGTAAGGTTAACGTACGTGAACTGCTGTTAAACACCGTCAGCCGCATTGAGCGTAAGTCGTTGATACGCTTTGACCAAAAGGTGGGTGGACAGGTTATCTCTTTTACATCTGGGGATACGCTGATATGAGCGCCACCGGTGGATAGGCAGAACCTAACCGATACGTGTCATCTGTACGGAACTCGGTAAGCCCCTATATTCGCCTCGTTGAGGCAGGGGAGTCGCAAGGCGAACTGTTGGGTATGCGGGTAAGGGAGGTTGGAAAAAGCAAACGCTGCGCTGTAATGGCGTGGATAGAGGCATGAAACAGGGCCTCACCGGAAACGGGGCAGACTTCCAACTGGTCTTAAATCGTAATAAGGCTTGTAAAGCTTATTGAATGTAAAACCCCGAGGGGCGAAACGTGATTTCTCCCTCGGGGGGAATCCACGTTCGTCCTCAGGGTGCTCTCGACAGAGCATTCAGGAGGATAGCAAGGTGAATACCGAAACGCGAGTTGAATCGCAGGCGGTATCTGCGTCTTCCCGCCCGGAAAGGTGGCACGCCATTAACTGGCGTAAAACCTCAGAAGCGGTGAGAAAGCTACAGGTACGCATTGCGAAGGCAGCGCTTCAGCAGGAGTGGCGGCGGGTAAAAGCGCTGCAACGAATGCTGACCCGTTCGCTGGCGGCTAAGGCATTAGCGGTCAGGCGAGTCACGGAAAACCGGGGCAAGGATACCCCCGGAGTGGATGGAAAGTTATGGAGTACCCCGAAAACCAAATGGGAGGCCATCTTCGATATGAAGAGAACCGGATATCACCCTAAACCGCTGCGGCGGGTGTATATCCCGAAGTCGAACGGCAAGTTGCGTCCGCTCGGGATACCGACTATGAGAGACAGGGCCATGCAGGCGTTATATCTGCTGGCGCTGGAACCCGTATCGGAAACGACAGCCGACCGCAACAGTTATGGTTTTCGTCCGATGCGTTCAACGGCGGACGCTATTGAACAGTGCTTTGTAGCGCTCAGCCGGGGCAACTCGGCGCAGTGGGTGCTGGAGGGCGACATCAAAGGGTGCTTTGATAACATCAGTCATGACTGGTTACTCTCGCATATTCCGATGGATAAGCAGGTGCTGGGTAAATGGCTGAAGGCAGGCTACATGGAGTCCGGTCATTACCATACAACCGGTGCGGGTACGCCTCAGGGCGGTATTATCTCACCGGTACTGGCCAATATGGCGCTCGACGGGCTGGAAGCGGTGCTTGAATCCCGATTTGGGGTGAAGAATACCAAAGCCAGCTACAAGACCAAGGTCAACTATGTGCGTTATGCAGACGACTTTATCATCACCGGTATCTCGCAAGAGTTGCTGGAGAATGAAGTCAAACCTCTCGTTGAAGCCTTTATGGCGGAGCGGGGGCTGCAACTGTCGCCGGAGAAAACGGTGATAACGCACATTGAGCAGGGTTTTGACTTCCTCGGTCAGAACGTGCGCAAGTATCGCGGGAAAATGCTGATAAAGCCTTCCCGTAAGAGCCTGCGAACGTTTCTGGCGAAAGTGAGGGACATTGTGAAGCGTCACCCGACACAGCCGCAAAACTGGCTGATACATCAGCTCAACCCGGTATTGCGGGGATGGGCCAACTATCACCGGCATGTGGTGGCGAAGGAGACGTTCAGCTATGTCGATTACCGTGTCTGGAAACTGCTCTGGCGCTGGTGTTGCAGGCGGCATAAAAACCGCTACAAACGCTGGGTGAAGGCGAAATACTTTCACACAGTGGGCAACCGGCACTGGACGTTTCAATGGCGGGAGGATAAGGAGAATCCGGTGACTTTAGTCTATGCAAAAGACACCGTCATTAAACGACATACCAAGATAAAGGCGGAGGCTAATCCTTATCTGCCTGAATGGGAACCGTACTTTGAGCAACGCCTTGAGCGTCGCTGGAAGGAAACCATGCAGGGCAGGAAGAAGTTGCTGGCGCTCTGGCTCAGGCAGGAGAAACGCTGCCCGCTCTGTAACCAGTTAATTACGATGGAAACAGGCTGGCACGTTCACCATAAGCACCAGAAGCATCTGGGCGGCGGTGACGAGCTTGAGAATCTGGTGATGCTGCATCCGGGCTGCCACATCCAGTGGCACGTTATGAATAAGGCCACCACTTAGATCGGATTACTCTTATGGTCTCAATTAGTTACGATAAGGAGACATTATGAGTTTCATCAAACGTAGTATGGATGAACAAGAAAATAAAAGGCAAGTCGCAATACAAATTTGTCTTGAGGCTGACGTGTTAGATTCTTGTGACGATCATGGAGTTATTTTCCAAGGTGAAGAGGATGTTGAAGAAGCATATAAGCTGGGAAACAGAAAATTCACGGCAGGAGAATTAGGCCGAGCATATAGTAGTCGACGTGAGATGACGGACTTCATTCAGGAAGTGGCTAGCTCAGGTGATCATGCCGGGGAGTGCTGCTTCGAGTGTGAAGAACGATTTCGGGATTAACATGCGCAACCGGTTCAACCCGTCGGTTGAACTTATTAAGGCTTGAGCCGTATGCGGGGAAACTCGCTCGTACGGTTCTTAGGGGGCGGTGGCACAGTAATGTGCTGCTGCTACCCGACATGCGACGAGAGTCGCGTAGCTAGCCTAGCGGGCTACGTCGATAGTGAACACTAACTAAGGTTGTGTTCACTATATCCCGCACTAAGTAGCATAAATGTAATAAATGTCCGATGTTCCGGACTTTAAATTCTTCCGGAACATCGGCGCTTTGCTTAGCGAAGCCCTAACTTCCGGATATGACTTTAAAGTTAGAGTCCCTTAAAACTTACAAATGTATTAACTGTTATAACTATTTGAAATTTATCAAATATATTAACTTTTATAACTATTGTAACGTCTCAATAGATTCACGCTGAAGCAAGTTGCTGTTTTGCCTTGTGATGTAGCGGGGTAAACATCGTCTTTATTAATGTTATGTACGCTAGCACCTACCGGTGTGAAGCTGTACGCATGATTGTCTGACTGCATTGCTGTTTGATGCAGAGCCAGACCTGTTATGTAACTAACAAGTAGCCTAGAAGCAGCGCGCCGCCAGTAATGGTGGGGTGTGAGAGCGCTCTGACAATGTACTCCCCGATGTTTGGGTGCTGTTTTATCGCTAGATAGACAGTGGATTTTGCCAGTAGCAGGTGAATGAGAGGCTAGGCTGGATCATAGGGTTAACGTTAAGTGAACTGTCCGTAAGCACCGTCAGCCGCAAGCAGCAAAAGCTACCGATATGCTGTGACCAAAAGGTACAAGGTCGGTTATTCCTTTTACATCTGGGAATACGTTACCAACAGACCTTCGGTGTATAGGCAGAACCTAAGTGATTCGTGTCATGTGTACGGAATTCGGTAAGCCCGTATCTTCGCCACAATGTGGCAGGTGAGTCGCAAGACAAGCTGTTGAGGGTGCGGGTAGAGGAGGTTGGAGAAAGCAAATGCCATTCTGTAATGGAGTGGATAGGGGGTTAAATTTTCCTCCACCGGAAACGGGGCAGACTTCCGACTGGTCTTTAATTGTGTGCAGTACTGTAAAGCAATCTAACGTGGCAGAAAGCTGGCTAAGGTGGTTCATACCCACCCTAACCAGACCCTTGCGAGAGCATAAGATAACTCCCGTAAGGGGGGGCCGTCTGCTATTCGCTCAGGGCTTTCTAACCAAAAGCACTGAGGAGGGTAGCAAGTTGAGTACGTTAATAAAAGTACCTGCGCTTTCCGGCAGGGCAGAAAACTGGCACCAGATTAACTGGCGTCAGATACACCGTCAGGTCAGAGGGCTACAGATACGAATCGCAAAGGCAACGGAGCAGAAGCACTGGCGCAGGGTGAACGCCTTGCAAAGGATGCTGACGCGCTCGTTTGCAGCTAAAGCACTGGCTGTCAGGCGAGTTACCGAAAATCGAGGCAAAAAGACAGCCGGAGTGGATCGCTAGTTGTGGAACACTCCCGGAAGTAAGTGGCAGGTGATAGGTCAGCTAAAACGGACGGGTTACAAGCCGTCTCCGTTAAAGCGGGTTTATATTCCCAAGAGCAACGGCAAACGCCGTCCTCTGGGCATACCGACGATGAAGGACAGAGCGATGCAGGCGTTATACCTGCTGGCACTTGACCCCATCTCGGAAACATCGGCCGACCGCAACAGCTACGGATTCCGTCCGGTACGTTCAGCGGCAGATGCGATTGAGCAGTGTTTTGTTAATCTCAGTCGTAAAAGCTCTGCTGAATGGGTACTGGAAGGCGATATAAAAGGGGGTTTTGACAATATCAGCCATAACTGGTTACTTGCCAACATTCCGTTGGACAAACAGGTACTCGGGAAATGGCTTAAAGCGGGATTCATGGAGTCCGGTCGGTTACACCCGACGGAGGCTGGGACACCACAGGGAGGCATTATTACCCCCGTACTGGCGAATATGGCACTGGATGGGCTGGAAGCGGTGTTAGAAACCCATTTTGGGAAGAAAAACCCCAAAGCCAGGTACAAAACCAAGGTCAATTATGTGCGTTACGCAGATGATTTTATCATTACGGGTATCTCTAAAGAGTTGCTGGAAGATGAATTTAAACCCTTCGTTGAAGCCTTTATGGCGGAGCGAGGGCTGCAATTATCACCCGAAAAAACAGTGATAACGCATATTTCCGAAGGGTTTGATTTTCTGGGGCAGAACGTGCGCAAGTACTGCGGCAAAATGCTGATAAAGCCTGCTGCCAAAGGATTGCGTAACCACCTCCAGAAAGTAAGGCAGATAGTGAAACGTAATGCGGCGTCAAAACAGGGTGACTTGATAAGACAACTTAATCTTGTACTACGGGGTTGGGCTAATTATCATCGTCATATTGTTGCCAAAGAAACGTTTAGCTACATCGACTATCGCGTCTGGAAATTGCTCTGGCACTAGTCATGCCGTCGGCACGGTAATCGCAACAAGTACTGGGTGAAAAAGAAGTATTTTCACTCGGTCGGGAGCGAAAACTGGGTATTCCAGAGTATCGATGCGGATAACGGTCTGAAAAGGCTCGTCTCCTGCAAAGATATCCCTATAAAACGTCACATTAAAATCAGGTCTGAGGCTAATCCATATGATCCGGTTGACGAGTTGTACTTCGAACAGCGGCAGGTTAAGCGCTGGAAAGAAGGTAAAATGCAGCGAGGAAAACTGAGATTAATTTGGGAGCGACAAGGCCATCTGTGTCCGATCTGTCACCAGATATTTAGAGATAATGATGACTGGGATGTCCATCACATTATCAGACGAGTAGACGGTGGTGGTGACGAAATCGATAATTTAATGATGTTGCATCCTAACTGCCATCGGTTAGTTCATGGTAATTTAGGATGAATAGTGGGCGAAATCTAAGGAACACTGATGAGTAACTTAAAGCAACAAGCCGAGTCTGGCCTTAGCACGATTGAAGACGCAGTTATTGAGTTTGTGAAACAGCATCCAGAAGGTGTTAGTAACAAACAAATAGCAGTGGAACTAGGATTGGAGTCGGATATTGAAGGTAAGCATACAAATTACCTTTCATGGTCAATTCTAGGGAATCTTCAAAATAGGAAGCTCATATCCAAGCAAGGAAAGGGTCGTTTCGCTAGATATATCGCCCCAAACTAACGTTGTCGGTCTAAGCAATAGCGAAGACTTATAAAGGCTTGAGCCGTATGCGGGGAAACTCGCTCGTACGGTTCTTAGGGGGCGGCGGCGCAGTAATGCGCTGCTGCTACCCGACATTGCCCACACCCTGCATCCTTCAGGCTGCAGATGCGTTGGCTAACCCCAGTCACTTACTTGAGTAAGTGACTGGGGATTAACAAACTGGCCGCCTTCCTGCAACCAGAATGATTTGGGTGTTTATCTCCCAGAATTGAGAAACCCCCGGGCAGAAATGACCGGGGGTTTTTCTTTTAGTCATCTTTTTAGTATAAGATTCAGATACGGACAAAACGTCCAGCTCATTGATTATGGGGAATAACATGCACGTGAAATATTTAGCAGGGATCGTTGGCGCCGCGCTGCTGATGGCGGGTTGTAGCTCCAGCAACGAACTCACCGCTGCCGGCCAAAATGTACGCTTTGTCGAAGATAAGCCAGGCGCGGAATGCCAGCTAATTGGTACGGCAACCGGTAAACAGAGTAACTGGTTTTCAGGCCAGCACGGCGAAGAGGGTGGCTCAATGCGTGGCGCAGCGAACGATCTGCGTAATCAGGCGGCCGCGATGGGTGGAAACGTGCTGTATGGCGTAAGTAGTCCGTCGCAGGGCATGTTGTCCAGTTTTGTCCCGACGGCCAGCGAGATGAACGGCCAGGTTTATAAATGTCCGAACTGATATGTCTGAATCGTAACGCCCTCTGAAAGATTCAGAGGGCGATATGGTTAGCGTTTTTCCTGCGATGACGCCATGCGTAGATTATGCAACGCGCGCATACATTGATCTTGCGTCAGACGCGCTGCTTTACCGGTTCCAAGCGTTCTGACAAAAACCTTACACGGTTTTCCTTCCAGCTTTTTAAGACGCGGGCTGAAATTCAGCAAGCGGCGTGATATCGCTTCAGCTTCTTTAGAGCCTGACTGACTGCGGGTCTTAATGATGGTGCCGCAATCATGCAATTGTCCTGCCTCATCCGTATAACGATAAACGAGCGCTAAATAATGGTTATACAGATTATGTTTCCAGTCAGGCTGGTTATAGGTATCGAATTCGATATTACCGTTTTCCAGGCAGTCAGCATCGTATAAGGGTAAAAAGTCCAGCATTGAAGAAATACGCAATGCGAGCTCACGCATTTCGGCATTATTAATGGCGTGAATAATAGCCATCACCAGAACTTCAACCTGCCACTCACCGACCTGTAAATCAAGATGGCTACCATTGTGCAGCTTTAACGTAAAGGTTAATACTTTTTCTGTATTATCGCTCAACGCTAAAGATTCAACACGCTGATTAACATCGGCATTTTCCAGCTCTTCACGGAGTATTGCCGGAATATTCTCATGCATTTTAAGCACATGACTGCTTTTGGCTTTCTGGCGTTTTTCCTGCTCTTGTTCCGGAAGCGAGTGTTGTAAATAAAGCCGGTGTTCAAGGCCGATCAACAAGTCTCGCAGCGCGAGCACAGGAAAGAAAAGCAGTGTTTCTTTATTTCTCAGTGACTTCACCTTAAGCGCCAGCGCGATAAACTTATCATTGTGACGAATAACGCCGGTATTTAGTCCCTTAATCGTTAAGGCCATGTCAATTCTCCACAAATATAAAATAATTAAATGTTTTACTGCAATGTATTTGATATATAAATTGTTTATGCCGTCCTATAAAAAGGAGAACCAGTATAATTCGAAAATGCAGTACACGCTAAGCGAGTCCTAAAACGGACTTTATTGAAAAGAGAGGACCGGAAAGGTGTATTTTACGAAGGTTAGTTTATCCTCGCCAGAGGGTGAGGAGAATCGCGGGGGAATCTCCTCGTGATATTGCGCGGTAATATTTTTCGTCGTCCCTGACGCGCCCGCGAGGATTAGCACTGCCGAAGCTGTAAATCCAGCGGTGTTTTGCTCGGTTCGCCGCCGATTTCACGCGCCAGTCTTGGCACCATATAGCCGGATACCAGCGTGAGCAGTTCGCGCATGATTTGCCGGGCTTCGTCATCGGTGACCATAAAATGCGCGGCGCCCTGCACTTTATCCAGCACATGCAGGTAATAGGGCATCACGCCGGCGTCAAATAGCGCGTTGCTCAGATTCGCCAGCGTTCGCGCGTTATCATTCACGCCACGCAGCAGGACGCTCTGGTTGAGAAGCGTGACGCCCACGTGGCGCAGTTTCTTCATCGCCAGGCAGAACGCCTCGTCCACTTCATTAGCGTGGTTGATATGGTTCACCAACAAAATTTGCAGACGTGACTGGTCAAAGCGGGCGACCAGTTCGTCAGTAATGCGTGCCGGGATGACGATAGGCAACCGACTGTGGATGCGTAGCCGCTTGACGTGCTTAATGGCTTCCAGTTGCGTGAGCAGCCAGTCCAGCTCATGATCTTTCGCCATCAGCGGATCGCCGCCGGAAAAGATGATCTCATCCAGTTCCGGGTGTGCGGCGATATACTCCAGCGCGACTTTCCAGTTGCGCTTATTGCCTTGATTCTCCGCATACGGGAAGTGACGACGGAAACAGTAGCGGCAATTTACCGCACATCCGCCTTTTACCAGCAATAGCGCCCGGTTTTGGTATTTATGCAATAATCCTGGCACCACGCTGTGTTGCTCTTCCAGCGGGTCGGTGGAGAAACCGGGGGCGACAATAAATTCATCCCGGGACGTCAGCACTTGACGTAAAAGAGGATCGTCAGGGTTGCCCTTCTCCATGCGCGCAATAAAAGCGCGCGGCACGCGGAGGGCAAACAAGCGCCTGGCGTCCTGTCCTGCCCGGAGGTTTTCATCAGCTTCAATCTGTAAAAGATGCAGCAGTTCGTCGGGATTGGTCACAACATCGGCAAGTTGCGCTAACCAATCTTCTCGCAATGGGGTATTTAGGGTTACAATATGCGCCATTTTGTGGCTTAGCTACCAGTTAACAATTTCAGAGGGCCTTATGGCGACTTACTATAGCAACGATTTTCGTTCCGGTCTTAAAATCATGTTGGATGGCGAACCTTATGCGGTTGAATCCAGTGAATTCGTGAAACCGGGTAAAGGCCAGGCGTTTGCCCGCGTTAAGCTGCGCCGTCTGCTGACCGGCACGCGCGTTGAGAAAACCTTCAAATCGACCGATTCCGCAGAAGGCGCGGATGTAGTCGATATGAACCTGACTTACCTGTACAACGACGGTGAGTTCTGGCATTTCATGAACAACGAAACCTTCGAGCAGCTGTCTGCAGATGCCAAGGCTATCGGCGACAACGCAAAATGGCTGTTGGATCAGGCGGAATGCATCGTGACCCTGTGGAACGGTCAGCCTATCTCTGTCACTCCGCCGAACTTTGTTGAACTGGAAATTGTTGATACCGACCCAGGTCTGAAGGGCGATACCGCAGGTACTGGCGGCAAACCAGCCACGCTGTCTACTGGCGCAGTGGTTAAAGTTCCGCTGTTCGTGCAGATTGGCGAAGTGATCAAAGTCGATACCCGTTCCGGCGAATACGTATCCCGCGTAAAATAATTTACGTTATCGGGAAAAATGGTGCAGCGTATGCTGCGCCATCCTATTTTTCGCGCCATCAATGATGAAACGCTTTATCGGCCTTGTCGCGCTGGTTCTTCTTACCAGCACATTATTAACGGCATGTAATACCGCCCGCGGCTTCGGCGAAGATATTCAGCATCTTGGCCACGCCATCTCCCGCGCAGCCAGCTAATCGCTTCTCGTCTTCCTAAAATTAGTCGATCGCCCGTCATTTTCTGGGATGTTGTCTATTATTAAGTTGCTATACACAAACAACATTGGCTAGAAAAGGAAGACATTATGGTTAAAAAGACAATTGCAGCGATCTTTTCTGTTTTGGTACTTTCCACTGTATTAACTGCTTGTAATACCACGCGCGGCGTGGGCGAGGACATCTCGGACGGTGGTAGTGCGATCTCTGGCGCTGCAACCAGAGCTCAGCAGTAATCATCAACGGTACGGCATGGCGTCGTACCGTTAATCGATTTTCTCCGGAAGCATAAGAAAGGGAGAATACCGATTATCCATATGAAGTTTCATACGGATATTACGCTTATAGGTGTAAACCGTTTTCCCGTGAATGCCAAGCGCATACGCAATCTCTTTATTGCTGGTGCCTTCCGTCCACATCGCGAGCACTTTTTCCTCCTGCGGAGAGAGCAATGGCGTGGCGCTTTCCGGCGCTTCCTGCAGTGGATGAGTATATAGCGCTCCTTTAATTCGTTGTGCAAGCTCATGTAAAGGCGTGTGTTTAGATAACACCGCATGACTGGCATATTGCGGTCTGTACGGCATATTCCCTGACTGTAATAATACCAACGGCGTCATCCTGCAGGCGGCAAAAAATGCATTGATAGGCTGCTCGGGTAAGGCATCGTTGAGAAAACCATATAAATCAGCGATAACCAGATGGGGCTTCCATTGCAGAATATGTTCTTTCGCCAGTATAAGGTTATTCATCCCGGATACCAGCAGTGAAGAACTGAGCACATCAGTGTGATTAAGCCAGGCCTCCATGCCCGTACGGGTAAAGTGGCATCGGTCTATCACTAAAATTTTCAACATAGTTTTTGCACCCGGAAGTAGATAAAGCACTTTCTTTCCCAGAAGGCGTTCCATCATAGAGAACTCCTGTGGGCGCTAAATGCGAAAACTACGCGGCTTAAAAGGGCCAATTCCCGCCTTTAGACGGAAAAAAATAAAAAGGTTGAAATTCATTTTCTCTCAGGCAAGAATGGCTTTTCATCCGTATACGTTACAGGACGACCTGTAAACGCTATTCTCACCGGGGACGGCCCCATTAATTATCTGGAGCCTGCTATGTCCTGGATCATTCTATTAATCGCTGGTTTACTTGAAGTGGTATGGGCTGTCGGCCTGAAGTATACCCACGGTTTTTCTCGTCTGACCCCCAGTATTATCACCATTACGGCCATGGTTATCAGTATGGCGTTACTTTCCTGGGCAATGAAAACGCTGCCCGTTGGAACGGCGTACGCCATCTGGACCGGCATCGGCGCCGTTGGGGCGGCAATCACCGGTATCCTTCTGCTGGGCGAGTCTGCCTCACCGGCGCGTTTGCTCAGTCTTGGCTTGATCGTCGCGGGTATCATTGGGCTAAAACTCAGTGCGCATTAATTCGTCGCTGACATTGCTACGAACCTGATTGTTTTACCCAAATTAATTTATTGACGTCAAACCCCTCCCGGGTCGCGACGGCCAGCATTTGCTGTTTTATTTCCTCAGAAAGCGTTGGCGTGCGAGAGAGTATCCACAGATAGTCGCGATCCGGGCCGCACACCAGCGCATGACGGTATTCCCGGTCAAGCGCAATCACGTTATAGCCGCCGTAGAACGGGCCGAAAAAAGAGACCTTGAGCGCGGCGCGGTTTGGGCTACCGGTAAAATACGCTTTGCCTTCTGTTTTTTGCCACATTCCCCGATCCGGGTTATAGCCTTTATTGATGACATTAATCCCGCCATCGTCACGCAGACTATAGGTGGCCGTGACTTGTTCCAGTCCACGTTCAAATCGATGATCGAGGCGTGCGATCTCATACCAGGTGCCGAGGTAACGTTTGGCATCAAAGTTATTTACCACGGTAACGCCTTTAGGCGGGGTAGGTGAACTACAGGCGACAACCAAAAATGCCGCAGTAACCGCAGCAACGACGGGCAGCAAGCGCATAGCGTTTTTCCTTCCAGTGTTTTTTCTAAGTGTAGAACCTGGCGGGAAAATGAGAGGCAGGAAAAGAAAAAACGCCCTCTTATCGGGTAGATAAGAGGGCGTCGTGGCAACTTAGAGAGTGATAACGCCAATTGCCGTCACAACGGTCAGGATTGCCGCCAGACCGTAAAAGACCCATTTGCCCGCAGGCACGTGGATTTTCAGGTCATGCATCGCGTGGTGCATACGGTGTAGGCCACACCATAGCGGCAGCACGATCATCAGGAACAGAAAAACGCGACCAATAAAGCTTTGGGCGAACGTCAGTACGCGCTCAAAACTCAGGGCATCGCCCGGAAATAGCCCCAGCGGCAGCATGATGCCAACCAGTAGCACGATCACCGGCGCGATGATCGCGCCCCACATACCGCCTGCGCCAAACAGTCCCCAGAATACGGGTTCATCAGAACGTTTTGGGTTTGGATTAATCATCCGGGACTCCTTACCAGAACAGGGCAACATACAGAATGACTACGGTGACTACCGCAGTGACCACCCAAAGCCCTTTGATGATTGGCTCTGGCCCCATTTTTTCGTCTTTTACAATGATATTGGCCGCCTTCGGCGCCAGTTCAAACCAGGTTTTGGTGTGCAGCAGCGCGGCCGCCAGGGTGATCAGGTTTAAGATCACTACCACCGGGTTTTGTAAAAAGCCGACGAATCCCATCCAGGATTCCGCGCCGTGTTTGAGCGCAAACAGACCGAAAATCAGTTCAATACTGAACCAGACTGCCGGCACCGCTGTGCCTTCGCGCAGCATATAAAAGCGATAAAACGGCAGTTTTTTCCACCAGGTGGACGTCATCGGCCGCACATAGGGTTTGCGTTTAGTCGTCATGTTGCACTCCTTAGCGTGGTTTCAGGGTGGCGATAAGAAAGTCTTTCGAGCTTTCCACTTTACCCTGCTGAATGGCCGCAGCCGGATCGACATGTTTTGGACAGACTTCGGAGCAGTAGCCCACGAAAGTACAGGTCCATACGCCGTTCGGACTGTTCAACTGCGCCATACGCTCCTTCTTACCGTGATCGCGGCTATCTTCGTTATAGCGATGCGCCAGCGTAATCGCAGCCGGTCCGATAAACTCAGGATTCAGACCGAACTGCGGGCACGCGGCGTAGCACAGACCACAGTTGATGCAACCGGAGAACTGGTGATACTTCGCCATTTGCGCCGGGGTCTGGACATTCGGCCCCTGATCTGGCGTGCGAGAGTTGCCAATAATGTACGGTTTGATCGCTTCCAGGCTTTCGATAAAGTGCGTCATATCGACAACCAGATCGCGCTCAATCGGGAAGTTCGCCAGCGCTTCCACCTTCATACCGTTGGTGTAATCGCGCAGGAAGGTTTTACACGCCAGTTTAGGGACGTTGTTGACCATCATGCCGCAAGAGCCGCAGATCGCCATACGGCAGGACCAGCGGTAGCTCAGGTCTGGCGACAGGTTATCTTTGATGTAGCCCAACGCGTCCAGTAGCGATGTTGTTTCATCATAAGGAACTTCATAGAAAGCACTGTGCGGCGCGGTATCGGTTTCCGGGTTATAGCGCACCACCTCAACTTTCAGGTTTTTCATCTCAGCCATTCGCCTTCTCCTTCTTATCGGCTGCTTCCGCTTCACCGCCGTAAACACGTTTGGCTGGCGGCAGGGTGGTGATTTTCACGTCGCTGTATTCCAGACGGGTCGTGCCATCAGCATCGCGGAAGGCGAGGGTGTGCTTGAGGAAGTTCACATCGTCGCGCTCGGTACAGCCTTCATCCAGACGCTGATGCGCGCCGCGGGACTCTTTACGCGCCAGAGCAGAGTGCGCCATACATTCCGCCACGTTCAGACCATGACCCAGTTCGATGGTATACAGCAGGTCAGTGTTGAACACGCTGGAGGTATCGGAGATACGTACGCGCTTGAAACGTTCCTGAAGCTCGGCCAGTTTATCAATGGTTTTCTGCATCAGTTCCGGGGTACGGTAAATACCACAACCTTCTTCCATAGACAGACCCATCTCATCGCGGATCTTCGACCAGTTTTCGTTGCCTTCCTGGTTCACCAGATTTTTCAGACGTTGTTCAATATCGGCAACCTGGGCGTCGAGCGCGGCGCTATTTGCGGCGCCTGCCGTCGCAGCGCGTTCCATTGCCTGTTCGCCAGCCAGACGACCAAATACCACCAGTTCCGCCAGTGAGTTGGAACCGAGGCGGTTCGCGCCATGCAGGCCAACAGAGGAGCATTCGCCAACGGCAAACAGCCCTTTGACACGGCTTTCACAGTTCTGGTCGGTTTCAATGCCGCCCATGGTGTAGTGCGCGGTCGGACGTACTGGAATCGGTTCTTTAACCGGATCGACGCCGACATAGGCTTTCGCCAGTTCGCAAATGAACGGCAGACGTTCATGCAGTTTCTTCTCGCCGAGATGACGCAGGTCGAGGTGAACCACATCGCCGCGCGGCGTGGAGATGGTGTTGCCTTTACGCCATTCGTGCCAGAAAGCCTGGGATACTTTGTCGCGCGGCCCCAGTTCCATATATTTGTTTTTCGGCTCGCCCAGCGGCGTTTCGGGGCCCATGCCGTAGTCTTGCAGGTAACGGTAGCCATTTTTATTGACCAGAATACCGCCTTCACCGCGGCAACCTTCGGTCATCAGGATACCGGAACCTGGCAGGCCGGTCGGGTGATACTGAACGAATTCCATATCACGCAGCGGAACGCCGTGGCTCAGCGCCATGCCCATCCCGTCGCCGGTGACGATGCCGCCGTTGGTGTTATAGCGGTATACGCGGCCTGCGCCGCCTGTCGCCATTACCACGGCGTTGGCACGGATTTGCACCAGCGTGCCTTCCATCATATTCATTGCCACCAGGCCGCGCGCATGGTTGTCATCAACCAGAATATCCAGCACAAAATGTTCGTCAAAGCGCTGGATTTGCGGGAACTGCAGGGAAGTCTGGAACAGGGTATGCAGCATATGGAAGCCGGTTTTATCCGCGGCGAACCAGGTACGCTCGATTTTCATACCACCGAAGCGACGCACGTTAACGCTACCGTCCGGACGGCGGCTCCACGGGCAGCCCCATTGCTCCAGCTGCGTCATCTCAGTGGGACAATGGTGGACAAAGTAATCCACGACATCCTGCTCACACAGCCAGTCTCCGCCTGCTACCGTATCGTGAAAATGGTAGTCAAAGCTGTCATGATCCTGGGCGACAGCGGCTGACCCCCCTTCGGCAGCGACGGTGTGGCTGCGCATCGGGTACACTTTTGAGATCAGTGCGATTTTAGCATTGGGATTCGCCTGTGCGGCAGCAATTGCAGCACGTAATCCCGCGCCACCGGCGCCTATAATGGCAAGATCGGCTTGAAAGGTTTGCACGACATTCCTCCAGATTATTGTAATTTCACCCTCGCGCAGCCAGATAAAGCCTCTGGGTTCTGCGAAGTATGAATGCGTTTCCACTGCTCCTTTATGGGTACAACAGTATAGTCTCAGGGATGTCAGGGAAATTTGACGTGTTCGATTTTTTTAGCGTATCAGAGGGATGAATTATCATTGATTTTGATTAATTTAATTACTAAACCATCTGAAATCACTTTTTTTACCCTCCAGAAGGCACCCGATACGCCTGCGCAAAATTTGTTTCGCCCGCGCGTTGCGAGTAGACTTCGTGACCTTGTCTTAAACTGGAGAAAGAATCATGAGCGAAACGGCAACCTGGCAGCCGAGCGCGTCCATCCCCAATTTATTAAAACGTGCGGCGATTATGGCGGAAATCCGTCGTTTCTTTGCCGATCGTGGAGTGCTTGAGGTTGAGACGCCCTGCATGAGTCAGGCGACGGTCACAGACATTCATCTGTTCCCGTTCGAAACGCGTTTCGTCGGACCTGGCCATTCCCAGGGGATGAACCTCTATTTAATGACCAGTCCGGAATACCATATGAAACGCCTGCTGGCGGCAGGGTGCGGTCCGGTTTTCCAGCTATGCCGCAGTTTCCGTAATGAAGAGATGGGACGACATCATAATCCGGAATTCACTATGCTGGAGTGGTATCGCCCGCATTACGATATGTACCGCCTGATGAATGAAGTGGATGATTTGCTTCAGCAAGTGCTGGATTGTCAACCTGCGGAAAGTCTCTCCTATCAACAGGCGTTTCAGCGCCATCTGGAGATTGACCCGTTATCAGCAGATAAAACGCAACTGCGTGAGGCGGCGGCAAAGCTTGATTTAAGCAATATCGCCGATACGGAAGAAGACCGTGATACGTTGCTGCAACTGCTGTTCACGATGGGGGTTGAGCCGCATATAGGTAAAGAAAAGCCGACCTTTATTTATCACTTTCCGGCAAGTCAGGCATCGCTGGCACAAATCAGTACCGAGGATCATCGCGTCGCCGAGCGCTTTGAGGTGTACTACAAAGGTATTGAGCTGGCGAATGGTTTCCACGAACTGACGGACGCACGTGAGCAACAACAGCGCTTTGAACAGGACAATCGTAAGCGCGCCGCGCGCGGTCTGCCGCAGCAGCCGATTGACCAAAATCTACTGGATGCGCTGGCCGCCGGTCTACCGGATTGTTCCGGCGTGGCGCTGGGTGTTGATCGTCTGGTGATGCTGGCGCTGGGAGCAGAAAGCCTGGCGGACGTGATTGCTTTTACGGTCGATCGGGCGTAAATCTGAAATTCACTCTTTGGCGAGATAAAATGGCGCAATAAGCGCCATTTTGTAGCATATTTTTTCAATTATCCTCTGTTTGCCACAACATAAGGCTGGAACTTTGATGCCATTTAGGTATCAATCCTGTGTTGATTTTTTTATCGCTGACCTTTGTAAAAAAGAAGGCGGCGTCAATCGGTGAGCGGCGTCTGGCAAACGCGCTCGAGCGTAAGGGATGGTTGAATGACCCACACGATAAAAAAGATGAGCCTTATTGGGCTTATCCTGATGATTTTTACTTCTGTTTTTGGTTTTGCGAATAGCCCGTCGGCGTTTTATTTAATGGGGTATAGCGCAATCCCGTGGTATATATTTTCTGCCTTGCTGTTTTTTATTCCATTCGCCTTAATGATGGCTGAAATGGGTTCCGCTTATCGCAAAGAAGAGGGCGGGATCTATTCGTGGATGAATAATAGCGTGGGGCCACGTTACGCGTTTATCGGCACGTTTATGTGGTTTTCATCGTATGTCATATGGATGGTAAGTACGGCGGCAAAAATTTGGGTACCGTTTTCTACTTTTGTTTTTGGCGCCGATATGACGCAGCACTGGCGTATTGCGGGGCTTGAGCCTACGCAGGTTGTCGGGCTGCTCGCCGTCGGCTGGATGATTCTGGTGACGTGTGTCGCCGCCAGAGGGATCAATAAAATTGCGCGAATTACGGCGGTCGGAGGTATTGCCGTAATGTGCCTTAATTTAGTTTTATTGTTAGTGAGTGTCGCTATTTTGTTATTAAATGGTGGGCATTTTGCACAAGAAATTAATTTTACCTCGTCACCGAATCCGGGTTATCACTCCGGCCTGGCAATGTTGTCATTTGTGGTATTTGCTATTTTTGCTTACGGCGGTATTGAGGCTGTCGGCGGACTGGTGGATAAAACCGAGAAACCGGAAAAGAATTTTGCGAAAGGTATTGTTTTCGCGGCTATTGTGATTTCAATTGGTTATTCTTTGGCGATCTTTTTATGGGGCGTCAGCACTAACTGGCAACAGATATTAAGTAATAGCGCCGTTAACTTAGGGAATATCACCTACATTCTGATGTCGAGTTTAGGCACGACATTAGGTAACGCGTTAAACCTTTCTCCGGACGCAGCGATGACGGTGGGCGTCTGGTTTGCGCGTATCACCGGCCTTTCTATGTTTCTGGCTTATACCGGCGCGTTTTTTACGTTGAGCTATTCACCGCTGAAAGCCATTATTCAGGGGACGCCAAAAGCGTTGTGGCCCACGCCGATGACGACACTGAACGCTAACGGTATGCCGGCGACCGCTATGTGGCTACAGTGCGTGCTGGTGAGTCTGTTTATTTTGCTGGTCTCTTTTGGCGGTGACACCGCATCGGCGTTTTATAACAAACTCACTCTGATGGCGAACGTCTCAATGACCTTGCCATACCTGTTCCTTGCGCTGGCATTTCCCTTCTTTAAAGCGCGTCAGGATCTGGAGCGGCCATTTGTTCTCTTTAAAACCAAAGCCTCTACCCTGGTCGCGACGGGTGTTGTGGTGCTGGTGGTGACGTTTGCCAACGTCTTTACCATCATCCAGCCAGTGATTGAAGCTGGGGACTGGGACAGCGCCTTGTGGATGATCGGCGGCCCGATCTTCTTCTCGCTGCTGGCGATGGCGATTTATCAGAATTACAGCAGCCGCATGAGCGCCGATCCGGAGTGGGCGGCGGAGTAATCTTTGTCCGGATAGCGTTAGCTCATCGGCTTTATGAAAAGGATATTTATAATGAGTCCGAAAATGTTTGCATTGTGCGCTATCTGGATTTTACTGGCTATCCCACTCATCGCTGTATTTTCAGTCCTGGATAAAGAGTGGATGATTGGCGAGAGTGGGATAAACAACATTTGTGATGTGATGAGAACTGTCGAAAATGATGATTCCAGAGGTTTTGGCGCGATGATGACGCTGCCCCTGTTTTTCCCGTTTTTTTACGTTACTGTGTATAAGAAAATACGTAGTTGGTTTTTGTACTGTGTCGCGTTGGTGATATTTGCTTACTGGTCCTGGCAATTCTTCTTGCGCTATCAGTTTTGTGTGTGATCTATGCTAAAAGACCTGATAAGCCTATGTCATCGAGTCTTTTAGCGTCATCCGGCGCCATTGCGTTTACAAACTGCCCGCCGGGCGGCTGGTTTTACCCGCTGACGTTAACGTTCTCCCCGTTTGTTTACCGCCGAGACTCTCCAGACGCATCTGGAACGGTGGGAACGGCATATCAATACCGTGCTCGCGGAAGCCCGCCAGAATCAATTGGTGGATCTCATGGCGTAATGGCATACGGTGTCCCATTTCCGCGGCATAGATACGCAGTTCGAAAATTTGAATACCCTGCTGGAGATCCACCAGAAAGATTTCAGGCGGCGGGTTGTCCAGCACCAAAGAACAGCGCTGCGCCGCCGTCAGCAGAATTTGCGTCACCTCTTCGCTATTGGCATCCGCTGGCGCCGGGATGGTTAACACCACGCGCGTAACGGAGTCAGACAGCGACCAGTTGATAAACTGTTCGGTGATAAAGGCTTTATTCGGCACGATAATCTCTTTACGATCCCAGTCGCTGATGGTGGTGGCGCGGGTATTGATTTTGGTCACGCTGCCGGTGAGATCGCGAATGGTCACCGTATCGCCGATACGAATCGGCTTTTCAAACAAAATAATCAGGCCGGAGATAAAGTTAGCGAAAATTTCTTGCAGGCCAAAACCAAGCCCAACGCCGAGCGCGGCCACCAGCCATTGTAGCTTTGACCACTCAATGCCGATCATCGAGAAACCGACCAGCCCGCCAATCAGCATTAACAGATATTTGGTGATGGTCGTAATGGCGTAACCGGTACCAGGCGTTAAATCGAGATGCTGTAATAACGCCAGTTCCAGCAGCGCAGGCAGATTACGCACCAACTGCGTGGTGATGATAAAGACCAGAATCGCAATGAGCACCGCCCCGAGGGTAATCGGCTCCAGGCTTTCCACGCCCTGCACCGTAGAGGTGACATCCCACAGCGAAATATTCTCCAGGAAGCCGAATGCCGAGTGGATTTCCGACCACAGTACAATTACCGATAGCAGGGCGATAAGCATCAGAATTGAGCGGACCAGACGCAGCGACTGAGCGCTAATAGCGTCAAGATCGATTTCACTTTCATCGATGTCGACCGCGCCTTCCAGGCTGGAGGAGTGCGCCGGTTCTTCTTCGCCGCGCGCGCGCTGCGCCAGCATTTCCGCCCGACGATGTTTGGCGCGGTCAAAAGCCAGTCGGCGTCGTTGGATCAGCATCCAGCGGCGAATGACGTGATAAATGACCAGCAACAGGAACCAGATAGCGACCGAGGTTTCCAGTCTCGCCAGTAACGCCTGTGCCGTGGCCAGATAACCCACCGCCGCCGCCAGAATCGCGATAAGCGGCGCGCCCATCAGCATATTCCACAGCAGGCTGTTGACCATGTTGTCGCCGTTGCCTTCTTTATCAAGATAGAGCGGGATGCCTGCTTTTTTCAGACTCAGCGTGACCAGCGCCAGCGCGCCGCATATCAGGATGAAGCAAAGGCGGCCCAACGAGCCGGAAAACTCCCGATCGTTAAGATTATCAAACATGATCACTGCCATAATGAGCGGCACGATCAGCCCAATGCTCATCAGGTAGTAGCGCATCGCTTTCGCTACCCGGTTTCGCGGCCAGCCGAAATGCGCCACAAACAGACCATTAGGGCGGGCAAAAGCGGCGCAAATCATGACTACCCACAACAGCGGTACTGTCGCCGTCACGCCATCGCCGATGGCGACGGCCAGCGGATACGGCCAGGCTTCCTGTAGACCATAGCCGAGCGTCGCCCACAAGACCGGCAGCGGCGAGGCGACCAGAATCGACCAGAACACCGTTCGCAGCGTCAGCGAGAAGTGATCCTGGGTGACTTTCCCGACGCGCGAGGCCGAGCGCTCAAGGAACCGGTTGAAGTGTTGGCGCGAATAGAGGCTAAACCCGACCAGCGCCAGCGCGCCGAATAACGGCAGTAGCGTCTCTTTGCTGGTCAGCATCATGATGCTGGCTTTACCTAACTGATTAAACGTATCTAATGAGATAAGCCGGCGTAAATCCTGAACCAAATCAACAGGCCAGGAGAGCGATAGCGGGCTAACGTCAGCGGTCCAGAACAGATAACGGTGGGTCGCTTCATTAACCTCTTTAAGCGCATCCTCCAGTTGGCTGTTGGAGACTTTCAGTTTGGTCAGCTCCAGGATCAGCGTATCGCCGCCCTGTAACAACGAGTTGAGCAGCTCGCGCTGAGTGCGAAGCTGGGCGTCAAGAATCTGGTTTTGCTCGGCGGTCAGCGGCTGTCCATTGGCCTGACGTATTTGCCGTAGCTGCGGCTGCTTATTGAGTAACTCTTCATAGCGCATACGGTGAACGCGTAGCTGCGCCATTTCCGTATCAAGCTGCTGCGGTTTAGGCATCTCTGGCAGACGGGCGACCTGCGCGCGCAGCGCTTCGCCAAGCATGTTGGACACGCCAAGCCATTGCGACTGCTCCCGCAGCGTATTGAGCGCCTGACGCACCTGTAACGTTTGGCTGGTGGCCTGTCGCTGCTGCGAGGCGACCAGATCCATCCGCTGCGCTTGTTGATTAAGCGCCTGTGACAGCTCGCGGTTGACTTTAAATTGTTCGACGATGCCTTCCGGCAAACCGGCGCTGTTTTCCGCCAGCAGCTCAGTGCTTTCCAGCGCGCGTTCCGCTTCACGTTGGCGCAGGCTATTGAGCTGATTGCGCAGCGCCTGAAGATACGCATCCAATTGCTGACTCTGTTTTTCCGCCAGCTCGGAACGCAGACGAGCCAGTTCCTGCCGGTTGTTGGCGGACAGTTGCGCCAACTCCAGTTCGTCGACTAACGCTTTTAGTTTGGCGGACTCTGCCTGCATACTGAGACTTTGCGCCTGGCTAAGCGCGGCACTTCCGCCTGCGGCGCCGAGCCGTCGCTCAATCTCATTAAGCTGGCGGCGGGCGTCGTTTTGCTGTTGGGGAAGCTGGCTGAGCGAGTCGGCGATCTCCCTGACGCGCTCCTGCTCCTGTTGCGCCTCGCGGGTTTTATCCAGTAGCTGGCTGCTAACCTGCAAGATCTCCTGATTTAACGCTTCGGTGGACATCTCTGGCGGTACGCTGCGAGGTTCATCGCGCAGATTATTCAACTGGGCGCGCAAGGTGGCGGATAGCTTAGGGAAGTTATCAATAACGTGTTGATATTGTTTCGCGCGCTCAAGCGAGCCTTTTCGCTCTTCAAGCGCGTTTAACGCAGTCTGGAGCGCCTCAACGGCTTCCGGCTGAGCGGGCTTCGCCGCTTTTGCCTGCTCCAGTTCCTGCGTGATTTGTTTGGCGTCGGGGGCCGTTGCGGCGAACGCCCCCGTGCTGAGGCACCAGGCCATCAGAAAAGCGATAATCAGGCGCACGTCAGCATTCTCTCTTGATTAGGTGTCGTCTTTTTTATTGTCAACCAGCGGGCTGGCGTCGTGTTCAGCTTTAATTTCTTCTGCCGGCAGCGGAGCAGGTTCCACCTCCGGCGCGACGAATGTTTCGGTCGACGTCGCCAGCGGTTGGCCAATTTTGGTAACGGACAGGCTTGCCAGCGACTCGATCAGATTCACTTTCCCCGGCGCAAATAAGTTGATGACCGTGGAACCCAGTTTAAAGCGTCCCATCTCCTGGCCTTTCAACAAGGCGACAGACCCTTCATGTTCGCCTTCTGGCCAGGTCCAGCGCTTGATGATGCCTTCGCGCGGCGGGGTAATGGTCCCCGCCCAGACGGTTTCGATACTGCCGACAATAGTTGCGCCGACCAGAATCTGCGCCATAGGGCCGAACTCGGTATCAAACAGGCAGATAACGCGCTCGTTGCGGGCAAACAGGTTGGGGACGTTTTGCGCGGTCAGATGGTTAACGGAGAACAGATCGCCCGGTACGTAGATCATTTCACGCAGGATGCCGTTGCATGGCATATGCACGCGATGGTAGTCGCGAGGGGAGAGGTAAGTGGTCACAAACGTGCCGTTGCGGAACTTATCCGCCATCAGGTAGTTACCCGCCAGCAACGCTTCAAGGCTGTAATTATGGCCTTTGGCCTGCAAAATTTTATCTTCTTCGATACGACCCAACTGGCTTATCACGCCGTCGGCAGGCATCACCAGGATGTTAGGATCGGTATTGAGCGGACGCACGTCATCACGCAGCGGACGAACAAAGAAATCATTGAACGTACGATAGCTGGCGGTATCCGGTTTTTGCGCCTCGGTCATATCGACTTTGTAATATTTTACGAAGAGATCGATAACCAGTTTTGTCAGCCATCCTGCTCGTTTGCTTGCGCCCCAGCCCGCCAGGCGAGTGAGCCATAGTTTCGGCAGAATGTATTGTAGCGAAAGTTTAAATGAGTTTAACAAGGTAGCCTCCAGGCCATTGTTGTTCCTGAACCGGCAGTTATACCGGTATCCTGAAAAAAGGGGACGATTCTAACGACGCCTAGCGTATCTGTCAGTCGTCCGTATCAGAAAAGTTTTTACGCGTTTTTACCTGCGCCATACTTTCAAGAATTCGGTGATAATTTTCGAAACGGGTTTCCGCAATAGCGCCGTTCTCTACCGCTTCGCGAATGGCGCAGCCTGGATCGGCGTCATGCTTGCAGTCCCGGTATTTGCAATGTCCCAAATAGTCATGAAATTCGACAAAGCCCTGGGTGATTTGTTCCGGCTCCAGATGCCATAAGCCGAACTCGCGCACGCCGGGGGAATCAATGACATCGCCGCCATGCGGGAAATGATACAGACGAGCAGCGGTAGTGGTATGTTGACCCAGACCGGAGACATTCGACACATCGTTCGTCAGAATCTCGTTCTGTAAGCCGAGCAGAGCGTTTAGCAGACTGGATTTTCCGACGCCGGACTGCCCGGCAAAAATACTGATGCGACCGGTTAACGCCTCTTCCAGCGGTTTCAGACCATCCTGCGTATGGCTGGAGACCATCAGCACGCGATAGCCGATATTGCGGTAGATATCCATCTGCTCATTAACGAAGTCCATACCTTCGTCGTCCAGCAGATCAATTTTATTGAGTACGATAAGCGGCTCAACCTGTAGGGTTTCACAGCCGACCAGATAGCGATCGATGATATTCAGCGACAGCTCCGGCAAAATCGCGGAGACGATAACGATTTGGTCAATGTTGGCGGCAATAGGCTTCACGCCGTCGTAGAAGTCCGGGCGCGTCAATACCGAGGTGCGCTCATGCACCGCTTCAACGATGCCTTTTACGTTGACGCCCTCTGCGGCGGCTTTGCCCGGACGCCAGACGACGCGATCGCCCGTCACCAGCGAACGGATAGTGCGGCGGATATTGCAGCGGTGAACCTCGCCGTCAGCAGACTCCACATCGGCATGCATACCAAAACGGCTAATGACGATACCTTCTGCAGGCTCGCCAAACAGGTTGTCATCGTAGTCGGCTTTCTCCGCGGACGTTTTTAAACGACGCTGGTGATTGGCGTTCACACGGCGCTGCTGGCCTTTGGAGAGTTTATTTTTGCTCAATCGTACTGGCTCCTGGTCGCCCATAGTGGGCAAAACATCTATGATACACGCAATTGTAGATGAATATAGTCACAGTGAATGTGACCTCTGAAGGGTGGAAAATAGCATGAGTGCCGATGAAAACAACCTGATTTGGATCGATCTGGAGATGACAGGTCTGGACCCCGAGCGCGATCGCATTATTGAGATAGCCACGCTGGTGACGGATGCCAGCCTGAACATTCTGGCGGAAGGGCCGACGATTGCGGTACATCAATCCGATGCGCAACTGGCGTTAATGGATGACTGGAACGTGCGCACCCATACCGGTAGCGGCCTGGTAGATCGCGTTAAGGCAAGTACGATGGGCGAACGAGACGCTGAACTGGCGACGATTGAATTTCTGAAAACGTGGGTGCCTGCGGGTAAGTCGCCGATTTGCGGTAACAGCATCGGTCAGGATCGTCGTTTTCTGTTTAAATATATGCCGGAACTGGAGGCCTACTTCCACTATCGCTATCTGGATGTCAGTACGCTCAAGGAACTGGCGCGCCGCTGGAAGCCGGAGATTCTGGCCGGCTTTACCAAGCAGGGCACGCACCAGGCGGTGGATGATATTCGCGAGTCGGTGGCGGAGCTGGCTTACTACCGCGAGCATTTCATTAAGCTGTGAGGCGTAACATGCCGGATGGCAACGCCAGAGCGTCTCATCCGGCAGATCTCCCACCACTGAATTACTGCGTAAACCATTTCTCCTGCATTTGCGCATATTCCGGCGACGCTTTCACCTTGTCGAGCGCGGTATTAATTTCTTGCAATAGCGCGTCGTTGCCTTTGCGTACCGCAATGCCTAACCCTTTTCCGTAGTAGTCAGGATCGCTGGCGCGTTCATCCATGATGGCGTAATCCGGATTGTTTTTTAGCCATTTACCAATTGCGGCGACATCGCCAAACACGCCCTCAAGACGGTTATTTTTCAGATCGGTAAAAGCGTTTAGATAGCTGTCATAGGCGACAGGCGTGATAGCTTGTTGTTTATCCTGCAAATAGCGCTGATGCGTTGTACCGTTTTCCAGTCCGACTTTTTTGCCTTTCAGATCGGCAAAAGTGTGATAAGCCCCTTTACGCGTGACGACTACCGCCGATAGACCTTCGTAATAGGGTTGGCTAAAGGAGACCTGCTGTTCACGTTTGGGCGTCATATCCATACCGGCGATCACCGCATCAAACTTTTTGAAGCGTAGGCCGGGGATCAGACTATCAAAGCTCTGGTTAGTGAATGAGCACTCCGCTTGCATCTCTTTGCAGACCGCGTTGGCGACATCAATATCGAAACCAACAATTTTATTATCGGCATCGACAAACTCATAGGGCGCATAAGTGGCGGAGGTGCCAAAATGTAATGTTCTGGCGGAAACGGAAGCGGCGTGAACGGAGAGGCTGGCTAACAGCATGACAATAAGTTTTTTTTTCATCTTGATCCCTGATATCAATTGGATGTTGTGGTCACCGTGCTATTCTTTTTTTGGCGCAGGGTGCTATTCTGATTCTGTGCCTTTAGGCGTGGCGTGAAAAGTTTTTTGTTGCATAGCGCACGCTTTGCTCGTTTTTTGTCTTGTTTGGTGATTTAATCAGCATTCAAACAAAAATCGCGAAAAAATGCGTTCAGGGGCTTGCAGCTAAATGGATTTCTCGTATAATGCGCCTCCCGTAACGACGCAGAAATGCGAATTACGACAGCAACAAATTTGCGGGAATAGCTCAGTTGGTAGAGCACGACCTTGCCAAGGTCGGGGTCGCGAGTTCGAGTCTCGTTTCCCGCTCCAAAATTTGAAAGTACTTGTTAAGTACAAGCGCACCCAAGCGGGAATAGCTCAGTTGGTAGAGCACGACCTTGCCAAGGTCGGGGTCGCGAGTTCGAGTCTCGTTTCCCGCTCCAAAATTTGAAAGTGCTTGTTAAGCACAGACCACCAATCGCAGGATTTCGAATTGCGACAAGGCGGCAACTGAATGAGTCCTCAGGAGCTTACTGAAGTAAGTGACTCAGGCGAGTGAAGGCAGCCAACGCAGTAGCGGTTCGAAAGACGAAGATTATGCGGGAATAGCTCAGTTGGTAGAGCACGACCTTGCCAAGGTCGGGGTCGCGAGTTCGAGTCTCGTTTCCCGCTCCAATTCTTATCTACAGTAAAATTATCCACAACGAATATCGCGTTGGGGCACGTTTTTTTCCGCTTTCGTCAGATCCTTGTAAACAGACTTATCCACAGGGCGGCCCATTACTCCTGGAATGCAAAAAATTATACCTGACGCGTAGAATTTCTATAATTTACTGAAAAATATAGAAAAAATAAGATTTCAAAACGTTAGCGTTATTGTCTGTTCCTTTTTTCCCTCTTGAATCGCAATGTGTTTTTATTTTTATACACAGCCTGTGAATAATTCAGGCATCGCGCACCAGCCCTTTTTCAATCACCCTGACCAGACGCTGTTTTTTCGGTAGCTGCACTTCAATGATGCAGGCGTTGCGCTTTTCAATTTGTTGCGCAATCGCCCATTTGATATGCTCATCGAGAAGTGGATGCTCACCCTTGCGGCTTTCCAGCGCCGTAATGACGGCATTACTCCACGGCGCATTCCCCAGCGCGACGGCAACATTGCGTAGCCAGCGTAAATGACCAATGCGCCGAATCGCAGAACCTTCAGTGACTTTCAGAAACTGCGCTTCGCTCCAGCTAAACAACTCAACCAAATCTGGGTTATGCAGCGCCTTGCGTGGGCTAAAATCTGCTTCGTCGGTCAACTGAGAGTAACGATTCCACGGACAGATAAGCTGGCAGTCATCGCAGCCGTAAATACGGTTGCCTATAAGTGGGCGAAATGCTTCCGGAATAGCGCCTTCCAGCTCAATGGTGAGATAAGAAATACAGCGCCGCGCGTCCACCGTATACGGTTCGACAATCGCCCCGGTCGGGCAAATGGTCATACAGGCGACGCATTTGCCGCAACCTTCCTCGACCGGCTGGTCGACCGGCAGCGGTAAATCAATCAGCAGTTCCCCCAGGAAAAAGAATGATCCCGCCTCCCGATTAAGGATAAGTGAGTGCTTACCCGTCCAGCCAAGTCCGGCTTTTTCCGCTAATGGGCGTTCAAGAATAGGCGCAGAGTCGACAAACGGTCTAAAATTCAGCGAACCGCAGTACTGCTGGATCTGCTCGCCCAGTTTTTTAAGGCGGCTGCGTAATAGCTTGTGATAATCACGCCCCAGCGCATATCGGCTAACGTAGCCCAGCGTGGGATCCTTCAACGTACTGGCAAACGCGGCGTTGGCGGGCAAATAGTTCATGCGCACGCTGATGACACGTAGCGTACCGGGTAAGAGCTCATGAGGCCGGGCGCGCATCATACCGTGGCGCGCCATCCATGCCATCTCGCCGTGGTATTGTTTGTCCAGCCACGCCTGTAGCGCAGGTTCGGATGCGCGCAGATCGGTATCAGTAATACCGACCTGCTGAAAGCCCAGCTCCAGCCCCCACTGCTTAATATTTTGCGCTAACTGATTGAGATCGAGGGGCTTTGACATGATGGACCATAACATGAAGAAAAACCCTGTAAGTATACCACACTACATTTGGCCCGCCGATGACATCAAACGGCTGGAACGCGATGCGGCGGATGCCTTCGGACTCACACTCTATGAATTGATGCTGCGCGCTGGCGACGCGGCATTTCGGGTAGCCCGTGACAGTTATCCTGACACCCGACACTGGCTGGTGTTGTGTGGTCATGGCAACAACGGCGGCGATGGTTACGTCGTGGCGCGACTAGCGCAAGCGGCGGGCATCAGCGTAACGTTGCTGGCGCAGGAGAGCGACAAACCGTTACCTGAAGAAGCGGCGCAGGCGCGCGATGCCTGGCTGAATGCTGGCGGCATTATCCATGCTGCCGATATTATCTGGCCGGAAGCGACGGATCTGATTATCGACGCGCTGCTTGGCACCGGCATAGCCCAGGCGCCGCGCGACTCGGTAGCCGGTCTGATTGAACAGGCGAACGCCCATCCTGCGCCGGTTGTCGCCGTCGATATCCCGTCAGGCCTGCTGGCGCAAACGGGCGCCACGCCTGGCGCGGTGATAAGCGCCGCGCATACGGTCACGTTTATCGCCCTGAAACCAGGCCTGCTGACCGGCAAAGCGCGTGACGTTACCGGCATATTGCATTATGACGCGTTGGGACTGGAAGGCTGGCTGGCGAGCCAGACGCCGCCGCTCCGGCGTTTTGACGCGACGCAGTTGGGGCAATGGCTAACGCCGCGTCGACCGACCTCGCATAAGGGCGATCATGGTCGTCTGGCGATTATTGGCGGCGACCAGGGAACAGCGGGCGCAATTCGGATGGCTGGCGAGGCGGCGCTGCGTACGGGGGCTGGGTTGGTCAGAGTTCTGACTCGCGGTGAAAACATCGCGCCGTTGCTGACGGCCCGCCCGGAACTGATGGTACATGAACTCACGCCTCAGTCGCTGGAAGAGAGCCTGACCTGGGCTGACGTTGTGGTGATCGGCCCGGGGCTTGGGCAGCAGGAATGGGGCAAAAAAGCCTTACAGAAAGTAGAAAACGTCCGTAAACCTATGCTGTGGGATGCGGATGCGTTGAACCTACTGGCAATCAATCCTGATAAACGTCACAATCGCGTGATTACGCCGCATCCGGGAGAGGCTGCCCGCCTGTTAGGATGTTCTGTGGCAGAAATTGAAAGTGATCGCTTACTTTCAGCGCAGCGTCTGGTAAAACGGTACGGAGGCGTGGTCGTGTTAAAAGGCGCAGGAACGATTATCGCCGCTGAACACCACCCTCTGGCTATCATTGACGCTGGTAATGCGGGGATGGCGAGCGGCGGGATGGGCGATGTCCTGTCCGGCATCATCGGCGCATTGCTCGGACAGAAGTTTACCCCGTATGATGCGGCATGTGTGGGATGTGTGGCTCACGGCGCGGCGGCGGACTTACTGGCAGCGCGTTATGGCGCTCGCGGCATGTTGGCGACCGATCTTTTTACTACGCTGCGGCGTATTGTTAACCCTGATGTGATTGACGTAAACCATGATGAATCGAGTAATTCCGCTACCTGACGAACAGGCGACGCTAGACCTGGGGCAACGGGTAGCCAACGCCTGCAATGGCGCGACCGTTATTTATCTGTATGGCGATTTAGGTGCCGGTAAAACGACGTTTAGCCGGGGATTTTTACAGGCGTTAGGCCATACCGGTAATGTAAAAAGCCCCACCTATACGCTGGTAGAGCCTTATACGCTTGATAACATGATGGTATATCACTTCGACTTATACCGTCTTGCGGACCCGGAGGAGCTGGAGTTTATGGGCATTCGCGATTATTTCGCCAACGACGCCATTTGTCTGGTGGAGTGGCCGCAACAAGGTAAAGGCGTTCTCCCCGACCCGGACGTCGAAATCCATATTGATTACCAGGCGCAGGGGCGTGAGGCTCGCGTAAGCGCGGTATCCTCATCGGGTCATTCGTTACTGGCGCGTTTAGCCGATTAGCTATAAAGGTGGCGGGATGATTTATCGCATCAAAAATGCCGTAATAGCAGCCTTAATCCTGCTGTGCGCGCACGCGGGCGCCGCCAGTCTCTCTGATATTCAGGTGTCCAACGGCGAGCAGCAGGCGCGCATTACGCTGAGTTTTATCGGCGAGCCGGAATATGCTTACTCACAGGACGGTAAACGTACCGTGGCGCTGGATATCAGGCAGACCGGCGTGATTCAGGGGCTGCCGCTTCAGTTTAGCGGTAACAATCTGGTAAAAACGATCCGTGCCGGAACGCCGAAAGATGCGCAATCTTTACGGTTGCTTGTCGATCTGACGGAAAATGGTAAAACCGAGGCGGTGAAGCGGCAAAACGGCGGCAACTATACGGTCATTTTCACCATTAATGCCGATGTTCCGCCGCCACCACCACCGCCTGTCGTCGCGAAACGGGTTGAAAGCGCGCCCCGCCCGACGGAGCCTGCCCGTAATCCGTTTAAATCTTCTGATGATCGCCTGACCGGCGTAACCAGCAGCAATACCGTTACGCGGCCTGCGGCGCGCGCGTCAGCAGGCGCTGGCGATAAAGTGGTGATTGCTATTGATGCCGGGCATGGAGGTCAGGACCCCGGCGCGATAGGCCCGGGCGGTACGCGCGAGAAAAATGTCACCATCGCCATCGCGCGTAAGTTACGCACATTGCTGAATAACGATCCGATGTTTAAAGGCGTGCTGACGCGTGACGGCGACTATTTTATTTCGGTGATGGGGCGGTCTGACGTGGCGCGTAAGCAAAACGCCAACTTCCTTGTCTCTATTCATGCGGATGCCGCGCCAAATCGCGACGCCACCGGCGCCTCCGTCTGGGTATTGTCCAATCGTCGCGCGAACAGCGAAATGGCAAACTGGCTTGAGCAGCATGAGAAGCAATCCGAACTGTTAGGCGGCGCTGGCGATGTGCTGGCGAACAGTCAGTCAGACCCTTACCTGAGCCAGGCGGTACTGGATTTGCAATTCGGTCATTCGCAGCGGGTAGGGTATGATGTGGCGACGAACGTACTAAGCCAACTCGACGGCGTGGGGGCGCTGCATAAACGCCGCCCGGAACACGCGAGCCTGGGCGTGCTGCGTTCGCCGGATATCCCGTCCATTTTGGTGGAGACGGGTTTTATCAGTAATCACGGCGAAGAGCGATTGCTGGCGAGCGACCGCTATCAGCAGCAGATTGCTGACGCTATATACCGGGGGTTGCGTAAGTACTTTGCAGCGCATCCGATCCAGTCTGCGCCGCAGGGCAGCCCAGGCCAGACGGCCAGTACCAACCAGCCTGGCGCCATAACTGCCGCGAATTAAGGAGATTTCATGCCGATTCAGGTTCTGCCGCCGCAGCTTGCGAACCAAATCGCCGCTGGCGAAGTGGTGGAACGCCCTGCGTCGGTTGTTAAAGAGCTGGTAGAGAATAGTCTGGATGCAGGCGCCACCCGCGTTGATATCGACATCGAGCGTGGCGGCGCAAAGCTTATTCGTATTCGCGACAATGGCTGCGGCATTAAAAAAGAGGAGCTGGCGCTGGCGCTGGCCCGTCATGCCACCAGTAAAATCGCCTCGCTTGACGATCTGGAAGCGATTATCAGTCTGGGATTTCGCGGCGAAGCGCTGGCCAGTATCAGTTCGGTCTCGCGTTTGACGCTAACGTCGCGCACGGCGGAGCAGGCGGAAGCCTGGCAGGCGTATGCGGAAGGGCGCGACATGGACGTGACGGTAAAACCCGCCGCGCACCCGGTCGGCACCACCCTGGAAGTTCTGGATCTCTTTTATAATACGCCCGCCCGGCGCAAATTCATGCGTACCGAAAAAACGGAATTTAATCACATCGATGAGATCATCCGTCGTATTGCATTGGCCCGTTTTGACGTCACGCTTAACCTGTCGCACAACGGCAAATTGGTACGGCAGTATCGCGCTGTCGCAAAGGACGGGCAAAAAGAGCGCCGGTTAGGCGCCATCTGCGGCACGCCGTTTCTCGAACAGGCACTGGCGATCGAGTGGCAGCATGGCGATCTGACCCTGCGCGGCTGGGTCGCCGATCCGAATCACACCACCACGGCGTTAACGGAGATCCAGTACTGTTATGTGAATGGCCGCATGATGCGCGACCGCTTG
Organism: Salmonella sp. SJTUF15591; assembly: GCF_043356435.1. Taxonomy (NCBI): domain Bacteria; kingdom Pseudomonadati; phylum Pseudomonadota; class Gammaproteobacteria; order Enterobacterales; family Enterobacteriaceae; genus Salmonella; species Salmonella sp. SJTUF15591. Next base: position 209,780 of record NZ_JBEUJO010000003.1, read on the forward strand.
ATCAACCATGCCATTCGCCAGGCCTGTGAAGATAAACTGGGCGCGGACCAACAGCCTGCGTTTGTATTGTATCTGGAGATTGACCCGCATCAGGTGGATGTCAATGTTCATCCCGCCAAGCACGAAGTGCGTTTTCATCAATCCCGGCTGGTGCACGACTTCATCTATCAAGGGGTGCTGAGCGTTCTGCAACAGCAGACGGAAACGACGCTGCCGCTTGAGGATATTGCGCCAGCGCCGCGGCATGTCCCGGAAAACCGTATCGCCGCGGGGCGCAACCATTTTGCTGTACCCGCCGAGCCAACTGCGGCGCGCGAGCCCGCGACACCGCGTTATTCCGGCGGCGCATCGGGCGGCAACGGCGGGCGTCAGTCCGCAGGTGGTTGGCCGCACGCGCAGCCAGGTTATCAGAAGCAGCAGGGCGAGGTTTATCGCGCGCTTTTACAGACGCCGGCGACGAGCCCCGCGCCGGAGCCGGTTGCGCCTGCGCTTGACGGACATAGCCAGAGTTTTGGTCGCGTACTGACAATAGTCGGCGGTGACTGCGCGTTGCTGGAACACGCGGGGACTATCCAGCTCTTGTCACTGCCGGTTGCGGAGCGTTGGCTGCGTCAGGCGCAGCTTACACCGGGTCAAAGTCCGGTTTGCGCGCAGCCGTTGCTGATTCCGCTGCGTTTAAAAGTGAGCGCCGATGAAAAAGACGCGCTGCAAAAAGCCCAATCTTTGTTGGGAGAATTGGGTATTGAATTTCAGTCAGATGCGCAGCATGTGACCATTCGGGCGGTGCCTTTACCCTTACGACAACAAAATTTACAAATCTTGATTCCTGAACTGATAGGCTACCTGGCGCAACAGACCACATTTGCAACGGTCAATATTGCACAATGGATAGCGCGTAATGTGCAGAGCGAACATCCGCAGTGGTCGATGGCGCAGGCCATATCGCTGCTGGCGGATGTTGAGCGGCTATGTCCGCAGCTGGTAAAAGCGCCGCCGGGTGGCCTGTTACAACCTGTTGATTTACATTCGGCGATGAACGCCCTGAAGCATGAATGATGTAAGCAAGGCGAGCCTGCCTAAGGCGATATTTTTGATGGGGCCGACGGCCTCCGGCAAAACGGCGCTGGCGATAGCACTGCGTAAAGTTTTGCCAGTAGAGTTGATAAGCGTTGATTCCGCCCTCATTTATCGGGGAATGGATATTGGCACGGCTAAGCCGAATGCCGATGAGCTGAAAGCGGCGCCGCATCGACTGTTGGATATACGCGACCCGTCGCAGGCGTATTCGGCGGCGGATTTTCGCCGCGACGCGTTAGCGCAAATGGCGGAGATCACCGCTGCGGGGCGTATCCCGCTGTTAGTGGGCGGTACCATGCTGTATTTTAAGGCATTGCTGGAAGGGTTATCGCCGCTGCCTTCAGCAGATCCGGAAGTCAGATCCCGGATAGAGCAGCAAGCAGCGGAGCTTGGATGGGAGGCGTTGCATCAGCAACTTCAGGAGATAGATCCGGTTGCCGCCGCGCGAATTCATCCAAATGATCCGCAAAGACTTTCCCGGGCACTGGAAGTTTTTTTCATTTCGGGTAAAACTTTAACGGAGCTAACGCAAACGTCAGGAGACGCGCTACCGTACCAGGTGCATCAGTTCGCTATCGCCCCGGCGAGCCGTGAACTGCTCCATCAGCGCATTGAACTGCGTTTTCATCAGATGTTGGCTTCAGGTTTTGAAGCAGAAGTCCGGGCGCTTTTTGCCCGAGGAGATTTGCATACGGACTTGCCTTCCATCCGTTGTGTGGGATACCGCCAGATGTGGTCATACATTGAGGGCGAAATCTCATATGATGAAATGGTTTATAGAGGTGTTTGCGCCACGAGACAGTTGGCGAAGCGCCAGATGACCTGGTTGCGCGGTTGGGAAGGGGTGCGCTGGCTTGACAGTGAGAATCCCGATCGGGCGCGAAAAGAAGTATTACAGGTTGTTGGTGCTATCGCAGACTGAATGTGTACAATTGAGACGTATCGTGCGCAATTTTTCAGAATCGAAAGGTTCAAAGTACAAATAAGCATATAAGGAAAAGAGAATGGCTAAGGGGCAATCTTTACAAGATCCGTTCCTGAACGCATTGCGTCGGGAACGTGTTCCAGTTTCTATTTATTTGGTGAATGGTATTAAGCTGCAAGGTCAAATCGAGTCCTTTGATCAGTTCGTGATCCTGTTGAAGAACACGGTCAGCCAGATGGTTTATAAGCACGCGATTTCTACTGTTGTCCCGTCTCGCCCGGTTTCCCATCACAGCAACAATGCCGGTGGCGGCGCCAGCAATAACTACCATCACGGTAGCAACGCGCAGGGTTCTACTGCGCAACAGGACAGCGAAGAGACTGAATAAGTTCACGCGCTGTTTATCCATGTCGGGGGCGTCGGATAATCGCCCCCGCTGGTTATTAAGAGGGTTTACGCTTGTTTGACCGTTATGATGCCGGTGAGCAGGCGGTACTGGTACACATCTATTTTTCGCAAGACAAAGATATGGAAGACCTCCAGGAGTTTGAATCTCTGGTCTCTTCCGCCGGTGTCGAAGCAATGCAGGTGATTACCGGTAGCCGTAAAGCACCGCACCCGAAGTACTTTGTAGGTGAAGGTAAGGCAGTTGAAATTGCGGAAGCCGTGAAAGCGACTGGCGCAGCGGTCGTATTGTTTGATCATGCATTGAGTCCAGCCCAGGAGCGAAACCTGGAGCGTTTGTGCGAGTGCCGGGTTATCGATCGCACCGGTCTTATCTTAGATATTTTTGCCCAACGTGCGCGTACCCATGAAGGTAAGTTGCAGGTTGAGCTGGCGCAGCTACGCCATCTGGCTACGCGTCTGGTGCGTGGCTGGACCCACCTTGAACGTCAGAAAGGCGGGATTGGTTTGCGCGGTCCGGGTGAAACCCAGCTCGAAACCGACCGTCGTTTACTGCGTAATCGCATTGTGCAAATTCAGTCGCGCCTGGAGAAGGTTGAGAAGCAACGTGAGCAGGGGCGGCAGTCGCGCATCAAGGCCGACGTTCCGACGGTATCGCTGGTGGGCTATACCAACGCCGGAAAATCCACCCTTTTTAATCAGATCACTGAAGCGCGGGTCTATGCGGCAGATCAGCTATTTGCGACGCTGGACCCCACGTTACGTCGTATTGATGTAGCGGATGTCGGTGAAACCGTTCTGGCGGATACGGTAGGCTTTATCCGCCATTTACCGCACGACCTGGTGGCTGCCTTTAAAGCTACCCTGCAGGAGACGCGTCAGGCGACGCTGCTGCTGCATGTGGTCGATGCGGCGGATGTTCGTGTGCAGGAAAACATCGAGGCGGTAAACACCGTTCTTGAAGAGATTGACGCTCACGAAATCCCCACCTTAATGGTGATGAACAAAATCGATATGCTGGACGACTTTGAACCGCGTATCGACAGAGATGAAGAGAATAAACCCATCCGCGTTTGGCTTTCAGCGCAAAGCGGCGTGGGGATACCACAGCTTTTTCAGGCTTTGACGGAGCGTCTTTCCGGCGAGGTGGCGCAGCATACGCTGCGTTTGCCTCCGCAGGAAGGGCGTCTGAGAAGCCGGTTTTATCAGCTTCAGGCAATAGAAAAAGAGTGGATGGAGGAAGACGGTAGCGTCAGTCTGCAGGTACGAATGCCGATTGTCGACTGGCGTCGCCTCTGTAAACAAGAACCGGCGTTGATCGAATACGTGATCTAGACGCGAAGTCATTCAGGTCGTATTGAAGCGGTAGCTGAGAGAATTTCAGGAGCTCACAACGAAGTAACCTGGAGTAAAAAAGCCGCCACTCAGGACGCAGCCTGAAAGATGATGTCTGTAACGGCGGTTCGTCTGAAGCATGGAGTAATTTCGCCTTATCCTCTGAGGTCGAAAGACAACGGGGATCACCGCATAACAAATATGGAGCACAAACATGGCGTGGAATCAGCCCGGTAATAACGGACAGGACCGCGACCCGTGGGGAAGCAGCAAACCTGGCAGCAACTCTGGGGGAAATGGAAACAAAGGTGGCCGCGATCAGGGACCTCCCGATCTGGATGATATCTTCCGTAAGCTGAGTAAAAAACTCGGTGGTTTTGGGGGCGGTAAAGGCACCGGTTCCGGCGGCGGTAGCTCATCGCAAGGCCCGCGTCCGCAACTGGGAGGCCGTATTGTCGCCATCGCCGCGGCGGCAGTAGTCATTATCTGGGCGGCCAGCGGTTTTTATACCATTAAAGAAGCCGAGCGCGGCGTTGTGACGCGTTTTGGTAAATTCAGCCATCTGGTAGAGCCAGGTCTGAACTGGAAGCCGACATTTATTGACGACGTCACGCCGGTGAACGTCGAAGCGGTGCGCGAACTGGCGGCGTCAGGCGTGATGCTGACGTCTGATGAAAACGTCGTGCGCGTTGAAATGAACGTGCAATACCGCGTCACCGATCCGCAGAAATATCTGTTTAGCGTGACCAGCCCGGACGATAGCCTGCGTCAGGCCACCGACAGCGCGCTGCGTGGCGTCATTGGTAAATACACGATGGATCGCATCCTGACCGAAGGTCGTACCGTTATTCGTAGCGATACCCAACGCGAGCTGGAAGAGACTATCAAACCGTACAACATGGGGATTACCCTGCTGGATGTGAACTTCCAGGCCGCGCGTCCGCCGGAAGAGGTGAAAGCCGCCTTTGACGACGCGATTGCCGCACGTGAAAACGAGCAGCAGTACATTCGTGAAGCGGAAGCGTATACCAACGAAGTTCAGCCGCGCGCCAACGGTCAGGCGCAGCGTATTCTGGAAGAGGCACGCGCCTATAAAACCCAGACTATCCTGGAAGCGCAGGGCGAAGTCGCCCGGTTTGCGAAGATTTTGCCGGAATATAAAGCCGCGCCGCAGATTACACGCGAGCGTCTGTATATTGAAACGATGGAAAAAGTGCTGAGCCATACCCGTAAAGTACTGGTTAACGACAAGAGCGGTAATTTAATGGTGCTGCCGTTAGATCAGATGCTGAAAGGCGGGAATGCGCCGGCGGCAAAGAGCGACAATAGCGCCAGCAACCTGCTGCGCCTGCCGCCGTCCACAAAGTCTAACGCCAGCGGAGCAAGCAACACGTCGTCCTCAAATCAGGGCGATATTATGGACCAACGCCGCGCGAATGCGCAGCGTAACGACTACCAGCGTCAGGGGGAATAACGATGCGTAAGTCAGTTATTGCGATTATCATCATCGTGCTGGTAGTGCTCTACATGTCCGTCTTTGTGGTCAAAGAGGGCGAGCGCGGCATTACGCTGCGTTTTGGTAAAGTTCTGCGTGACGATGAGAACAAACCGCTGGTTTACGCGCCGGGTCTGCACTTTAAGATCCCGTTTATTGAATCAGTGAAAATGCTTGATGCGCGTATCCAGACGATGGATAACCAGGCCGATCGCTTTGTGACTAAAGAGAAGAAAGACCTGATTGTCGACTCCTACATCAAATGGCGTATCAGCGACTTTAGCCGTTACTATCTGGCGACCGGCGGCGGCGATATTTCGCAAGCCGAAGTGCTGCTAAAACGTAAATTCTCGGACCGTTTGCGTTCTGAGATTGGTCGCCTGGACGTAAAAGACATCGTGACCGATTCTCGTGGTCGTCTGACTCTGGAAGTGCGCGACGCGCTGAACTCCGGTTCAGCCGGTACCGATGATGAAGTGGCGACCCCGGCGGCGGATGACGCGATTGCCGAAGCGGCGGAACGCGTCACGGCGGAAACCAAAGGTAAAGTACCGGTCATCAACCCGAACAGTATGGCGGCGTTGGGTATCGAAGTGGTCGATGTGCGTATTAAGCAGATCAACCTGCCGACCGAGGTTTCTGAGGCGATTTACAACCGTATGCGCGCCGAGCGTGAAGCGGTCGCGCGTCGTCATCGTTCACAAGGTCAGGAAGAAGCGGAAAAACTGCGTGCGGCTGCTGACTATGAGGTGACGAAAACTCTGGCGGAAGCCGAGCGTCAGGGGCGTATCATGCGTGGTGAAGGTGATGCTGAAGCCGCGAAGCTGTTTGCCGACGCGTTCAGTCAGGACCCTGATTTCTACGCGTTCATTCGTAGTCTGCGCGCTTACGAGAAGAGCTTCGAAGGTAATCAGGACGTGATGGTATTGAGCCCGGACAGCGATTTCTTCCGCTACATGAAGACACCGAGTTCGACGACACGCTAAAATAGCGTCAGCGGTTTTAGACCAGCAAAACCACCGCATCCAAAGGATGCCGGTGGTTTTCTTTTATAAGGGCGATAAATGAATTCAACAATCTGGTTGGCGCTTGCTCTGGTATTAGTCCTCGAAGGGCTGGGACCGATGCTGTATCCCGGCGCATGGAAAAAAATGGTTTCGGCACTGGCGCAACTGCCGGAAAATGTTTTACGTCGTTTCGGCGGCGGACTTGTGGTCGCGGGAGTTGTGGTCTACTACATGTTGAGGAAAACGATTGGCTGAGCAAAAAGTGGTCGGATTTGCCGCATATTGAGTGCAAAAAGTGCTGTATATCTGAAAAAGCGATGGTAGAATCCATTTTTAAGCAAACGGTGATTTTGAAAAATGGGTAACAACGTCGTCGTACTGGGCACCCAATGGGGTGACGAAGGTAAAGGAAAGATCGTCGATCTTCTGACTGAACGGGCTAAATATGTTGTACGCTACCAGGGCGGTCACAACGCAGGCCATACTCTCGTAATCAACGGTGAAAAAACCGTTCTCCATCTTATTCCATCAGGTATTCTTCGCGAGAATGTAACCAGCATCATCGGTAACGGTGTTGTGCTGTCTCCGAGCGCGCTGATGAAAGAGATGAAAGAACTGGAAGACCGTGGCATCCCCGTTCGTGAGCGTCTGCTGCTGTCTGAAGCCTGTCCGCTGATCCTTGATTATCACGTTGCGCTGGATAACGCGCGTGAGAAAGCGCGTGGCGCGAAAGCGATCGGCACCACCGGTCGTGGAATCGGGCCTGCTTATGAAGATAAAGTGGCACGTCGCGGTCTGCGTGTTGGTGACCTTTTCGACAAAGAAACCTTCGCTGAAAAACTGAAAGAAGTGATGGAATATCACAACTTCCAGTTGGTTAACTACTACAAAGCTGAAGCTGTTGATTACCAGAAAGTTCTGGATGATACGATGGCTGTTGCCGACATCCTGACTTCTATGGTTGTTGACGTTTCGGACCTGCTCGACCAGGCGCGTCAGCGTGGCGATTTCGTCATGTTTGAAGGTGCGCAGGGTACCCTGCTGGATATCGACCACGGTACTTATCCGTACGTAACTTCTTCTAACACCACAGCAGGTGGCGTGGCGACCGGTTCCGGCCTGGGCCCGCGTTATGTTGATTACGTTCTGGGTATCCTCAAAGCTTACTCCACTCGTGTAGGTGCAGGTCCGTTCCCGACCGAACTGTTTGATGAAACCGGCGAGTTCCTCTGCAAGCAGGGTAACGAATACGGCGCTACTACCGGCCGTCGTCGTCGTACCGGCTGGCTGGACACCGTTGCCGTTCGTCGTGCGGTACAGCTGAACTCCCTGTCTGGCTTCTGCCTGACCAAACTGGACGTGCTGGATGGCCTGAAAGAGGTGAAACTCTGCGTGGCTTATCGTATGCCGGATGGCCGCGAAGTGACTACCACTCCGCTGGCAGCTGACGACTGGAAAGGTGTAGAGCCGATTTACGAAACTATGCCGGGCTGGTCTGAATCCACCTTCGGCGTGAAAGATCGTAGCGGTCTGCCGCAGGCGGCACTGAACTACATCAAGCGTATCGAAGAACTGACCGGCGTGCCGATTGATATTATTTCTACCGGCCCCGATCGTACTGAGACGATGATTCTGCGCGATCCGTTCGACGCGTAATTGATGGATGATGCCCGGTAACGCTACGCTTACCGGGTCTATGATGAGTACGCATTTGTTAGCCGGATAAGATGCTTTGCATCACCCTACGGCTCAAATGCGTCATTGTTCCCCGCTTTTTTCCTTCCTGAACCGAAATAAATTAGCAGCCTGACAGGTGGCTGGTTTATCATCAATACAGATAAGTTATATCCCGTTTTCCCTTTTCCTGAGGTTGATGTGCAGTTAACGAGTTTCACCGATTACGGCTTACGTGCGCTAATCTATATGGCGTCGTTACCAGATGGACGAATGACCAGCATTTCTGAGGTGACAGAAGTCTACGGCGTGTCCCGTAATCATATGGTCAAAATTATCAATCAGCTTAGCCGGGCGGGCTTTGTCACTGCCGTTCGGGGAAAAAATGGCGGTATCCGCCTGGGTAAACCGGCTAATACTATTTGTATTGGCGATGTGGTGCGTGAGCTGGAACCCTTATCACTGGTCAACTGTAGCAGCGAATTTTGCCACATCACCCCTGCCTGTCGTCTGAAACAGGCGCTTTCTAAGGCCGTGCAGAGTTTTCTCAAGGAGCTGGATAACTACACGCTTGCCGATTTGGTTGAAGAGAATCAACCGCTTTATAAATTATTACTGGTGGAGTGAAGTAAACTTCATTAGAGATGACAATGGAGGAACCTCAATGTCACAAGATCCTTTCCAGGAACGCGAAGCAGAAAAATACGCGAATCCTATCCCGAGCCGGGAATTTATCCTCGAACATTTAACGAAACGTGAAAAACCGGCCAGTCGCGAAGAACTGGCCGTAGAACTGAATATTGAAGGCGAAGAGCAGCTTGAAGCCTTGCGTCGCCGCCTGCGCGCGATGGAGCGCGACGGACAACTGGTCTTTACCCGCCGCCAGTGCTATGCGCTGCCGGAACGCCTCGACCTGCTGAAAGGCACCGTGATCGGTCATCGTGATGGTTACGGTTTCTTACGTGTCGAAGGCCGCAAAGACGATCTGTATCTTTCCAGCGAGCAGATGAAAACCTGTATTCATGGCGATCAGGTGCTGGCGCAGCCGCTGGGCGCCGATCGTAAAGGTCGCCGCGAAGCGCGTATCGTCCGTGTACTGGTACCGAAAACCAGTCAGATAGTCGGGCGTTATTTCACCGATGCGGGCGTCGGCTTTGTAGTGCCGGACGACAGCCGTCTCAGCTTCGACATTCTTATCCCGCCAGAAGACGTCATGGGCGCGCGGATGGGGTTCGTGGTCGTGGTTGAACTGACCCAACGTCCAACTCGCCGTACTAAAGCGGTAGGGAAAATCGTCGAAGTGCTGGGCGACAATATGGGCACCGGTATGGCGGTTGATATGGCGCTGCGTACCCATGAAATACCTTACATCTGGCCGCAGGCGGTAGAGCAGCAGGTCGCCGGGCTGAAAGAAGAGGTGCCGGAAGAGGCGAAAGTCGGTCGTGTCGATCTGCGCGATTTGCCGCTGGTCACGATTGATGGCGAAGATGCCCGTGACTTTGACGACGCGGTTTACTGTGAGAAAAAACGCGGCGGCGGCTGGCGTTTGTGGGTCGCTATTGCTGACGTGAGCTATTATGTACGGCCGCCAACGCCGTTGGATCGCGAGGCGCGCAATCGCGGTACGTCGGTTTACTTCCCGTCACAGGTTGTCCCAATGTTGCCGGAGGTGCTCTCCAACGGCCTGTGTTCGCTAAACCCGCAGGTTGACAGGCTGTGTATGGTCTGTGAAATGACCATCTCGGCGAAAGGTCGGCTGACCGGCTACAAATTCTATGAAGCGGTGATGAGCTCCCATGCGCGTCTGACCTATACCAAAGTCTGGCATATGCTGCAGGGCGATCAGGATCTGCGTGAACAATATGCGCCGCTGGTGAAGCATATTGAAGAGCTGCACAACCTCTACAAAGTGCTGGATAAAGCGCGTGAAGAGCGCGGGGGGATCTCGTTTGAGAGCGAAGAGGCGAAGTTTATCTTTAACGCCGAGCGTCGCATTGAGCGTATCGAACAGACCCAGCGTAATGACGCGCATAAGCTTATCGAAGAGTGCATGATCATGGCGAATATCTCGGCGGCGCGCTTTGTCGAAAAAGCTAAAGAGCCGGCGTTATTCCGTATTCATGATAAGCCCACCACCGAAGCGATCACCTCATTCCGCTCCGTACTGGCGGAGCTGGGGTTGGAGCTTCCGGGCGGAAACAAACCGGAACCGCGCGATTATGCCGAACTGCTTGAATCGATTGCCGACCGGCCGGACGCCGAAATGCTGCAAACTATGCTGCTGCGTTCAATGAAGCAGGCGATTTACGATCCGGAAAACCGCGGGCACTTTGGCCTGGCGTTGCAGTCTTATGCGCACTTTACCTCGCCGATTCGCCGCTATCCGGATCTTTCTTTGCACCGCGCCATTAAGTACCTGCTGGCGAAAGAGCAAGGGAACAAGGGCAACACCACAGAAACGGGCGGTTATCACTACTCGATGGAAGAGATGTTGCAGCTCGGCCAGCACTGTTCGATGGCGGAACGCCGCGCTGATGAAGCGACGCGTGATGTCTCCGACTGGCTGAAATGTGACTTTATGCTGGATCAGGTAGGCAACGTCTTTAAGGGCGTGATTGCCAGCGTCACCGGTTTCGGCTTCTTTGTCCGTCTTGATGAACTGTTTATCGATGGGCTGGTACACGTTTCCTCACTGGATAACGATTACTATCGCTTCGATCAGGTAGGGCAACGTCTGATTGGCGAGTCCGGCGGGCAGACATATCGCCTGGGCGACCGGGTCGAGGTACGCGTCGAAGCGGTGAATATGGACGAACGGAAAATTGACTTTAGCCTGATCTCCAGCGAGCGCGCACCGCGTAACGTCGGCAAAACGGCGCGTGAAAAAGCGAAAAAAGGTGAAAGTAAAAACGCCGGTAAACGTCGTCAGGTAGGTAAAAAAGTTAACTTCGAGCCTGATAGCGCCTTCCGCGGCGAGAAAAAAGCGAAGCCGAAAGCAGCGAAGAAAGACGCGAGAAGAGCAAAAAAGCCATCGGCTAAAACGCAGAAAATAGCCGCAGCGACCAAAGCGAAGCGTGCGGCGAAGAAAAAAGCGGCAGAGTGAGCAATACCCTCTTCAAACAGAAGAGGGTGAATTATCTGTAGGCCGGGCAAGCGTAGCGCCCCCGGCAAAACGTAAACAATGAGTACATTAATGAGCGAAATGATTTACGGCATCCACGCAGTGCAGGCCCTGCTGGAGCGCGCCCCTGAACGTTTTCAGGAAGTCTTTATTTTAAAAGGCCGTGAAGATAAACGTCTGTTGCCGCTGATCCACGCCCTTGAGTCCCAGGGCGTGGTTATCCAGCTGGCAAACCGCCAATATCTCGACGAGAAAAGCGACGGTGCCGTGCATCAGGGTATTATCGCTCGCGTGAAACCAGGCCGGCAGTATCAGGAAAACGATCTGCCGGATCTGATCGCATTACACGAACGCCCCTTTTTGTTGATCCTCGATGGCGTCACCGATCCGCATAATCTTGGCGCCTGTCTGCGCAGCGCCGATGCTGCAGGCGTACATGCGGTAATCGTGCCGAAAGACCGCTCCGCGCAACTTAACGCGACGGCGAAGAAAGTCGCCTGCGGCGCAGCGGAAAGCGTGCCATTGATCCGCGTCACCAACCTGGCGCGCACGATGCGCATGTTGCAGGAAGAGAATATCTGGATTGTCGGAACGGCGGGCGAGGCTGACCATACGCTGTATCAGAGCAAAATGCCTGGCCGCATGGCGCTGGTCATGGGCGCAGAAGGTGAAGGTATGCGTCGTCTGACCCGTGAGCACTGCGATGAGCTGATCAGCATTCCTATGGCCGGTAGCGTGTCGTCGCTGAATGTCTCTGTTGCGACCGGGATTTGTCTGTTTGAAGCCGTTCGCCAGCGAACCTGACGCTAATAGTATTTTTTAAGAAAAAACCATCCGATTATGGATGGTTTTTTTTTATCTCTGGCTGGTAATATAAAAAGAAAAACCTACCCTGTAATTTCTTTTATTTATAAAAAATGAGATAGAGATAAAAATATGGCATGGACTCCACGGACGCTGACGGATGCGTTAAACAACATCGCCGAATTAGATATTGATATAGAAAATAATGAATCATCATTAATAATAAAAATGAATGATTATGGCGATTTACCACTGGCGGTTTTATTTACCTCGCAACAAATAGTTATCGAGACTTATATCTGTCCGGTAAATACGATTAGAGATACCGCGGAATTTAATCTTTTCTTACTGAGAAATCAGAAGGTTTTACCGCTGTCTTCGGTCGGTATTACCCAGGTAAAACAGGAGGAATATTATGTCGCTTTTGGCGCGTTGTCGTTAAATTCGTCGCTTGCCGACGTGACGCTGGAAATCACCACGCTTGTAGAAAATGCGTTGGATATCGCTGAAATAACACAAGTCTATTCACAGGAATAATACAGGCGGCTTACATGGGAATTTTAAAAAGTTTGTTCACGTTAGGTAAATCATTCGTTGCTCAGGCAGAAGAAGCCATTGATGAAGCGCAGGGTGTACGTATGCTGGAGCAGCATATTCGCGACGCAAAAGCCGAGCTGGATAAAGCAGGTAAATCCAGAGTGGATTTATTGGCGCGGGTGAAGCTAAGCCATGACAAGCTGAATGATTTACGTGAGCGTAAAGCCAGCCTTGAAACACGGGCGTTGGCGGCAATGAGTAAGAATGTCGACGCCGCTTTACTCAACGAAGTGGCGGAAGAGATAGCCCGTCTGGAAAATGCCATTCTTGCCGAAGAACAGGTGCTGACTAATCTGGAAGCCTCTCGCGATGCGGTGGAAAAGGCAGTAACGGCGACAGGCCAGCAGATTGCGCAGTTTGAGCAGCAACTTGAAGTGGTTAAGGCGACAGAAGCCATGCAGCGCGCCCAGCAGGCGGTGACGACTTCGACCGTCGGAGCCGCGTCGAATGTGTCTACGGCGGCGGAGTCGCTTAAACGTTTACAAACGCGTCAGGCTGAACGCCAGGCCCGGCTGGATGCCGCCGCGCAGCTGGAAAAAGTCGCCGATGGACGCGACCTGGACGAAAAACTGGCGCAGGCCGGTATTGGCGCAACCAACAAAAGCTGCGCCCAGGATGTGCTGGCGCGCTTGCAGCGTCAACAAGGCGAGTAATGCTCTTTACATGGATGGTCAAAACCTGCCAGCGGCATTTGTCCAGACTGACCTGGCCTGTTTATCGGGCAGTATCTGCTTTGTTATCGGTAGCGCGAAAGCGCACTACCGTGCTGAGCTTCGTCGCTTTCATACGAGACGGCACATGAATGCGCGATCTCAAATGGCATTATGCCCAACGACAATCGCATTCTGGCTGAAGAGGTCGCATGGCAAGAGATAGAGGTTCCCCTATGATGCAATTTTTTCAGCGTTTGCTCGGTAAAACAAGCGCGCCAGCGCCGATTCGCGGACCATTAGGATTACATCTTAACGCCGGTTTCACGCTGGATACGCTGGCATTCCGGCTACTGGAGTCGTCGTTGCTGGTGGCGCTACCAGGTGAAAAATACACTGTCGCGGCAGCGAGTCGCATAGATTTAGGCGGCGGCAGTCAGATTTTTCGCTACTACACCTCTGGCGATGAGTTTCTACAAATTAACACCACTGGCGGCACGGATGTTGACGACATTGATGACATCAAACTCTTTGTATATGAGGAAAGTTTCGGTATTAACGAGGAACGTCACTGGCGTTCAGCCATTGCGCCAGCGGCAATAGGGCCGATGACGCTCAACTGGCAAGAACGGCGCTGGCAGCGTTTTTTTAACCATGAAGAGCCGGGCAATATTGAACCTGTCTACATGCTGGAAAAGGTTGAAAATCAGCAGGCAGAGAAATGGGACGTTCACAATTTTACGATGGGCTTCCAGCGCCAGGTGACGGATGACGCCTGGGAGTATCTTCTATTGAACGGGGAAGAATCATTTAACGAGCGCGGTGAGCCTGAATGGGTGTTTTCACGCGCCCTCGGCGTGGATATCCCGCTCACTTCACTGACGGTTATTGGTTAAGCACATACAGGGAAATTATGCATATACTGGACGCATTACTGGCTTTCTGCGCCTATTTTTTTATTGGCGCGGCAATGGTCATTGTATTTCTTTTTATTTACTCAAAGATAACGCCGCATAATGAATGGCAGTTGATAAAAAATAACAATACTGCGGCATCGCTGGCCTTTAGCGGTACGTTGCTGGGCTATGTCATCCCCTTATCCAGCGCGGCGATAAACTCGGTCAGTATCCCGGACTATTTTGCCTGGGGCGGCATTGCGCTGGTGATTCAGCTGCTGATTTATGGTTGCGTAAGGTTATACATGCCTACGCTGAGCGAAAAAATTATTAATCACAACGTGGCGGCGGGGCTATTTATGGGAACCGCAGCGCTGGCTGGCGGTATTTTTAACGCTGCCTGTATGACATGGTAACGGAAGATCATGGCAAAAAAACGAAAATCCAGAAGCACATCCGGCGTAGGCCATTCGGCAATAAGACGGATAGCCGAACCGGTCAATCCCTTTGAGCGGCAACGAAATCGCTACACGCCAAAATGCCTGACGCTGGTGATTATGGGCGGAGCGGCCTTTTTTCTCCTGAAAGGGTGCGGTGATGGCAGTAATAGTGACAACGACGGCGATGGGACGTTTTACGCCACGGTGAACGACTGTATTGACGATGGCAATAGCGCCAGCGTTTGCGCTGACGGCTGGAATAATGCGAAAACAGAATTTTACGCTAATGTGCCTAAGCAATTGACGCAGGAGCGCTGTCAGTCGCAGTTTGGCGATTGCTACTTTGATATCACCGAGCGGAGCTGGGTTCCGGTATTAAGCGGCTTTTTACTCAGCCGCGCGATTCGTCAGAACCGTGATGAACAATACATCTATAGCAGCGGCGGTTCATCTTATGTCTCCCGTCCCGTCTGGCGCACCACATCCGGCGATTATGCGTGGCGCAGCGGCACAGGGAAAAGCGATACCGCGACCAGCCCTGGTTATATCACACGGAAAGCGTCCACCGTCTCCCGCGGCGGCTATGGCCGTTCTTCCAGCGCCCGCGGGCACTGGGGAGGCTAACCATGCTACGACACAACGTACCGATACGTCGGGATCTGGATAAGATCGCCTGCGATCACGGTTTTGACTTTCATGTTATCGATAACGAAATTTACTGGGATGAAAGCCGGGCCTACCGTTTTACATTACGGCAAATTGAAGAACAGATCGAAAAACCGACCGCAGAGCTTCATCAGATGTGTCTGGAGATTGTCGAGCGGGCCGTCCGGGATGAGCAGATCATGCAGCAGCTGGCGATCCCGCCATTGTACTGGGATGTCATCGCCGAAAGTTGGCGCAGCCGCGATCCTTCGCTTTACGGGCGGATGGATTTCGTCTGGTGCGGCAAAGATCCGGTTAAATTGCTGGAATACAATGCGGATACGCCGACGTCGCTCTATGAGTCCTCCTACTTTCAATGGCTATGGCTGGAGGAGGCCCGTCGTAGCGGCGCCATCCCGCGTGATGCCGATCAATACAACGCGATACAGGAGCGGCTGATCGCCCGCTTCAGCGAGCTGTACAGTCGGGAACCGCTCTACTTTTGCTGTTGTGAAGATACCGACGAAGATCGCACGACGGTGCTGTACCTTCAGGATTGCGCGCAGCAGGCGGGGCAGGAAACGCGATTTATCTATATTGAAGAACTGGGGCTTGGCGTAGGCGGCGTGCTGACCGATCTGGACGATAACGTGATTCGCCGCGCCTTTAAGCTCTACCCGCTGGAGTGGATGATGCGCGACGACAACGGCCCGCTGTTGCGAAAACGGCGTGAGCAATGGATTGAGCCATTGTGGAAAAGTATTCTGAGTAACAAAGGGCTGTTGCCGTTATTGTGGCGCTTTTTCCCTGGCCATCCGAATCTGCTGCCGGCCTGGTTTGAGGGCGAAAAATCGCTCGCAGCGCCAGGTGAAAGCAGCGTGCGGAAGCCGATTTATTCACGTGAAGGCGGCAACGTCACGATTTTCGACGAGCGGCAAAATGTTATCGATCATGCCGACGGCGACTACGCTGACGAGCCGATGATTTACCAGGCGTTTCAGCCTTTGCCGCGCTTTGGCGATAGCTATACGCTGATTGGCAGTTGGATCATTGACGATGAAGCCTCCGGGATGGGGATTCGCGAGGACAATACGCTAATTACCAAAGACACTTCCCGTTTCGTCCCACATTATATTGCCGGTTAATCATACTTTTGTGATCTTGCTCCGGCGTCAATGGCGCAGTCATGACCATACTTGACTTCAGCGCCATTGAAGGAGGGAGACACCATGTCCTGGCAAACACATACCGTTTTTAATCAACCAGCTCCGCTCAATAACAGTAACTTATTCCTGTCTGATGGCGCGCTGTGTGAAGCGGTTTCCCGGGAAGGCGCGGGATGGGATAGCGATCTTCTCGCCAGCATTGGCCAACAACTGGGAACGGCAGAATCACTGGAACTGGGGCGTCTGGCGAACGCGCATCCTCCTGAGTTGCTGCGTTACGATCCACAGGGACAGCGTCTGGATGACGTTCGCTTTCATCCCGCCTGGCACCTGTTGATGCAGGGGCTTTGCGCTAATAGGGTACATAACCTGGCCTGGGAGGAGGAGGCAAGGGCGGGAAGTTTTGTCGCCCGGGCGGCGCGTTTTGTATTACATGCTCAGGTAGAAGCGGGAACACTCTGTCCTGTCACGATGACCTTTGCCGCGACACCGTTGCTATTGCAGATGCTTCCCGCCACTTTCCATGACTGGCTGGCGCCGCTGCGCAGCGATCGCTACGATTCGCATTTGCTGCCGGGCGGGCAAAAACGGGGCCTGCTCATCGGCATGGGAATGACGGAAAAGCAGGGCGGATCTGACGTACTCAGTAATACGACCCACGCGGAGCGGCTGGCGGATGATTCATATCGGCTGGTGGGACATAAATGGTTTTTCTCTGTGCCGCAAAGCGATGCGCACCTCGTGCTGGCGCAGGCAAAAGGAGGACTATCCTGTTTCTTTGTGCCGCGTTTCCTGCCAGACGGGCAACGGAACTCTGTTCGTCTTGAGCGCCTGAAAGATAAACTCGGTAATCGATCTAATGCCAGCGCCGAAGTCGAGTTTCAGGATGCCGTTGGCTGGCGGCTGGGAGAAGAGGGCGAAGGGATTCGGCATATCTTAAAGATGGGCGGTATGACGCGTCTTGATTGCGCGCTCGGGAGTCATGGCTTAATGCGGCGCGCATTTTCAGTCGCGATTTACCATGCTCATCAGCGTCAGGCTTTTGGTAAGCCGCTGATCGAACAACCGTTGATGCGACAAACCTTAAGTCGTATGGCGCTATGCCTGGAAGGGCAGACAGCGCTTTTGTTTCGGCTGGCGCGCGCCTGGGAGCAACGTCGCGAGGCGAAAGAGGCATTATGGGCGCGATTATTCACGCCAGCGGCGAAATTCGCCATCTGTAAGCAGGGAATCCCTTTTGTGGCTGAGGCGATGGAGGTTCTCGGCGGGATGGGGTATTGCGAAGAGAGCGAACTCCCGCGCCTGTACCGTGAAATGCCGGTGAACAGTATCTGGGAAGGTTCCGGCAATATCATGTGTCTGGATGTACTGCGGGTGCTGACAAAACAACACGGCGTCTATGACGTATTGAGTGAAGCTTTTGCGGAAGTCAAAGGTCAGGATCGCCATTACGACCGCGCGGTACGTCAGCTACAGCAACGTTTACGCAAACCGGACGAAGCAATGGGCAGAGAGATTACGCAGCAGCTTTTCTTGCTGGGGTGCGGAGCGGAAATGCTGCGTCATGCCTCGCCGCCGCTGGCGCAAGCGTGGTGTCAGATGATGCTGGATACACGCGGCGAAATGCCGCTGCCTGCCCAGGTGCAAAATGATTTACTGTTAAGGGCGACCGGGGGACTGCGGTAACGTTTGGCCTGTAGTACATGCCATCCGGCGCGAGCCACGCGGCATCAGGCATAGAGTATCGCCTGTACGCGCCAGTTATCCGACTGTTGTTCTTCATACATTTGAATAATTCTGTACCAGGACGCACCCTGTTCATCGGCTTTCAGGGCGATAATCC
Organism: Salmonella sp. SJTUF15591; assembly: GCF_043356435.1. NCBI lineage: Bacteria > Pseudomonadati > Pseudomonadota > Gammaproteobacteria > Enterobacterales > Enterobacteriaceae > Salmonella > Salmonella sp. SJTUF15591. Next base: position 227,860 of record NZ_JBEUJO010000003.1, read on the forward strand.
GCTCCACATCCTGTGGGTTTCCTGCAACATTACTGACCGAGATCAGGCCGATTTCATTCAGACCCGTTACGCAGTCAGCACTGGCGAATTCGGCAGACTGTGCCGTCGTACTCACCAGTCCGGCAGAAAGCAGCAGTGAGGATAAGGCAAGTTCTTGTTTCATCGTCAGCTCCTTATTACATACCCCGCATTTAACAGGACGCTCCATCACGGTAAACCTGTTTGTGTATTGTGCACAGGTAAACGCATAGGGGCGCAAAGCAATGTAAAACTGACTAAAAATCAATCTACTGTTATTGACGATACAAAATGGCTTGTGAATACCACTGGCCGGTTACAACCGTTTCATCAACCATTAAGATAACGTAATAATCGGCTTTCGCAGCGACGGCTTTCGCTCTGATTTCATCTATTGCATCATCCGGGGAGCCCCGAACCAGCGCGCTTACGGTCCCCATCCGCTGTAGTCCTTGCGTTTGATCGCGACGGATTTCCTGCGGGTGATCGGCGACAGGCGGTGCAGGTTGCGGCGTACCCTGCAGCACGCTACACGCGCTTAATAACAGCGCTGCTATCAATGAAGCAAACCGACGCATAACTCTATCTCGTTTCCTGATAATCATAGTGTAATGCCTTATTGATTTCCCTTTAGGGGGAATGTTCCCGAAGTGTTACCTGTCACGCGATTTTCGAATGAAAACGTTGCGAAAGCGTAACCCAGTTCTCAAACATTATGAATTATTGCGCTATCCATAAACTTGCGTTAAGTATTTCTCCGTGGCATACCGGATAAAAAGGAGAGAATAATGATAGCGATTGAAACACGACAATTAGCCGGAGGCGTCGTACTACATGCCTTCCCGGAAGGGAAACGCGCCGTGCCGCTTCCGTGTGTGGTGTTCTATCATGGTTTCACCTCCTCCAGCCTGGTTTATAGTTATTTTGCCGTTGCCCTGGCACAGGCAGGATTCCGGGTAGTGATGCCGGATGCGCCGGAGCATGGCGCTCGCTTCGGCGGCGACTCACAGGGACGAATACACCGATTCTGGCAGATTTTGCACCAAAACATGCAGGAATTTACGACGTTACGTGCGGCGATTCAGGCGGAAAACTGGCTACTTGACGGGCGGTTGGCGGTGGGCGGCGCATCCATGGGCGGTATGACGGCGCTGGGCATTATGACGCGTCACCGTGAGGTAAAATGCGGGGCCAGTTTAATGGGGTCGGGCTATTTTACCGGGCTTGCCCGGACGCTTTTCCCGCCGTTATCCCCGCAGAACCCGGCACAGCAGGCGGAATTCGACAATATCATCGCGCCGCTACGTGAATGGGAAGTCACACACCAGTTAGAGCGACTGGCCGACAGGCCGCTTCTGTTGTGGCATGGTCAGGAGGATGACGTGGTGCCTGCTATCGAAACCTTCCGGCTCCAGCAGGCACTCGCCGCGGCGAAGCTGGATAAGCATGTGACCTGTTTATGGGCCGCAGGCGTGCGGCATCGCATTACGCCAGAAGCGTTGTCGGCGACGGTAGCGTTTTTCCGACAGCATCTTTAAACGCGGAGTATGCTTACACCCTGGGCTTCAAGCTGTTGCAAAACTTGCGGATTGGCATTTTTGCCGGTAATCAGCATAGCGATCTGATCGGCGCGGCTGAACAGCATTCCCGCGCGCTCGCCAATTTTACTGCTATCGACCAGCGCGACCAGTTTCCCGACGACGCTGAGCATTTTTTGTTCCGCCATGGCGGTTAGCATATCGGTCTTGTACAGGCCATCCGCGGTTAAGCCCTTTCCGCTGGTAAACATCCAGTGGCCCGCATAGAGACTGTTTTCACTTCCCTGCGGGCTCAGGGTAATCGACTGGCTTTTATTATACTGACCACCCATGATAATCACGCTGTCATGCTCTTGATCGATCAGATAATTCGCCAGCGGCAGATAGTTGGTAATGATCTGTACCGGCTTCCCGCACATTTCACGCCCCAGCAGGAAAGCGGTGGAGCCGCAGTTAATCACTACGCTTTCACCTGGGTTTACCAGCTGCGACGCCGCTTTCGCGATGCGTACTTTTTCATCGTGGTTTTGCGCCTGGTGCAGATTCATCGGCGTCCAGCGGGGCCGCTGTTGGGTAATGGCCTCTGCGCCGTTGCGCACTTTTTTAAGTTTCCCGCTTTCGTCGAGCTTGTTGATGTCGCGGCGCGCTGTCGCCGGGGAGATCCCCAGACGCTCAATCACGTTTTCGACGGTAACAAAGCCCAACTGTGCCAGCATATCCAGCAGTATTTGATGTCTTTGTGCTTCAGTCATGAGCTATTCCGATACAAATTGATTTGAAAAGATGATATTTGAAATAGCCTGGAAATACTAAAGTAAATGGAAAAAATGCCGGGTAATCCCGGCATGATATCGACTCACAGGAAGGATTTGAACGGTAGATCGGGTTCAATGGTAAAGCAATCGTCAAACCCACGCGGATAGTGGTATTCGAAATTGTCTTTATCCAGCGGCCAGGTAAACTTGCCGCCAACCTGCCAGATAAACGGTTTAAAACCATACTTCAGGCGATCTTTCTTCATTTCCCATAGCACGCGGATCTCTTGCGGATCGGCCTGGAAGTTCGACCAGATATCGTGATGGAACGGGATCACCACTTTGGTATTCAGCGATTCCGCCATGCGTAAAATATCCGCGCTGGTCATTTTGTCCGTAATACCGCGCGGGTTTTCGCCATAAGAACCAAGCGCGACATCAATTTGATGTTCGTTGCCGTGTTTCGCGTAGTAGTTGGAATAGTGAGAATCGCCGCTGTGATAGAGATTGCCGCCCGGCGTTTTAAACAGATAGTTAACCGCGCGTACATCCATGCCGTCCGGCAGGACGCCAGCGGCTTTCTGATCGGCGGGCAGGGTGATTAATGCGGTGCGGTCAAAGGCATCAAGCGCATGAATTTCAATATCTTTCACTTTCACGACATCGCCCGGTTTTACCACGATGCAGCGTTCTTTCGGCACGCCCCAGCCAACCCATAAATCCACGCAGGTCTGCGGGCCGATAAACGGAACATCATCGGCGCAATTCTGCATTACGGCAGCCGCGACATTGACGTCAATGTGATCGTTATGGTCGTGGGTCGCCAGTACGGCGTCAATCTGACGGATAGCGAAAGGATCGAGAACAAACGGCGTGGTGCGCAGGTTAGGCTGTAATTTTTTGACGCCAGCCATACGCTGCATCTGATGGCCGGTTTTCATCAACGGATTACCGTGGCTCTGTTTACCGGTACCGCACCAGAAATCGACGCATACGTTAGTGCCGCCTTCAGATTTTAGCCAGATACCGGTACAGCCCAGCCACCACATAGCGAACGTACCCGGCGCGACCTGCTCTTGCTCAATCTCTTCGTTCAGCCAGCTTCCCCACTCCGGAAACGTGCTCAGAATCCATGATTCACGCGTGATGCTTTGTACTTTACTCATCGCATTTACCTTCATGTTTGTTCAAAATAGTTCAAAACGTGATTTGTTTTGATTAATCCTGACACTATTTTCTCAAGAAGGCAATGGGCTATTTTTTGACTTTTGGGGAATAGATAACGCAGTCAGGAGAAAATTTAATCTTGCCTGGCGTCATGGGGATGTAGACATCTTTATGATTTTACTTATTTAATGAAAAAATGAGTTACCTATAAGTAAACCATGTATTAAGTGCGCTAATTATTTGCGCGCTACGTCACATTTAATCAAATTCAATCTTGTTGTGATTACTTTTGAAAATTACAGTGAAGGGACATTATCCTGAGCGCCTGTGACTCAGCAACCTCGTCTACCGGAGATCGTTATGGAGATCCTCTACAACATCTTTACCATTTTCTTTAATCAGGTAATGACCAATGCCCCGCTATTACTGGGTATTGTGACCTGCCTGGGCTATATCCTGCTGCGTAAAAGCGTCAGCGTGATCATCAAAGGGACGATCAAAACCATCATTGGCTTCATGCTGCTACAGGCCGGGTCCGGCATTCTGACCAGCACCTTTAAACCGGTGGTGGCGAAAATGTCTGAGGTCTACGGCATCAACGGCGCGATTTCCGATACCTATGCTTCGATGATGGCAACGATCGAACGGATGGGTGATGCGTATAGTTGGGTAGGCTACGCGGTGTTGCTCGCGCTGGCGCTGAATATTTGTTACGTCTTGTTGCGACGCATTACCGGTATTCGCACCATCATGTTGACCGGGCACATCATGTTCCAGCAGGCGGGGCTGATTGCGGTCTCTTTCTATATCTTCGGCTATTCCATGTGGACCACCATTATCTGCACGGCGATACTGGTTTCCCTGTACTGGGGTATTACCTCCAACATGATGTACAAGCCGACTCAGGAAGTGACGGACGGCTGCGGTTTCTCCATCGGTCACCAGCAGCAGTTTGCTTCCTGGATTGCCTATAAAGTCGCGCCGTTCCTGGGCAAAAAAGAGGAAAGCGTTGAAGACCTCAAACTGCCGGGCTGGCTGAACATTTTCCATGACAACATCGTCTCCACGGCGATTGTAATGACCATCTTCTTTGGTGCCATTCTGCTCTCCTTTGGTATCGATACCGTACAGGCGATGGCGGGTAAAACCCACTGGACAATCTATATCCTGCAAACCGGTTTCTCCTTTGCGGTGGCGATTTTCATTATTACTCAGGGCGTGCGTATGTTTGTCGCCGAGCTCTCTGAAGCGTTTAACGGTATCTCCCAGCGTCTGATTCCGGGCGCAGTACTGGCGATTGACTGCGCCGCTATTTATAGCTTCGCGCCGAACGCGGTGGTCTGGGGCTTTATGTGGGGCACCATCGGTCAGCTGATTGCGGTTGGCATCCTGGTTGCCTGCGGCTCCTCGATCCTGATTATTCCTGGCTTTATCCCGATGTTCTTCTCTAACGCCACTATCGGCGTGTTCGCTAACCACTTCGGCGGCTGGCGTGCGGCGCTGAAAATTTGTCTGGTGATGGGGATGATCGAAATCTTTGGTTGCGTCTGGGCGGTGAAACTCACCGGTATGAGCGCCTGGATGGGCATGGCGGACTGGTCGATTCTGGCACCGCCGATGATGCAGGGCTTCTTCTCCCTCGGTATCGCCTTTATGGCCGTCATCATTGTAATTGCACTGGCTTATATGTTCTTCGCTGGCCGCGCACTGCGCGCAGAAGAAGATGCAGAAAAACAACTGGCAGAACAGTCTGCTTAATAAGGAGTTTTGATTATGACCGTACGTATTCTGGCTGTGTGTGGCAACGGACAGGGCAGTTCCATGATCATGAAAATGAAAGTGGACCAGTTTTTAACCCAATCAAACATTGACCACACGGTAAACAGCTGCGCGGTTGGCGAGTACAAAAGCGAGTTGAGCGGCGCGGATATCATCATCGCTTCTACCCATATTGCGGGCGAAATCAGCGTGACGGGCAACAAATATGTGGTTGGCGTGCGCAACATGCTGTCGCCTGCGGATTTTGGCCCGAAACTGCTGGAAGTGATCAAAGAACATTTCCCGCAAGACGTGAAGTAAGGATGCAACATGAAATTACGTGATTCACTGGCGGAGAATAATTCTATCCGCCTGCAGGCTGAAGCGAATACCTGGCAGGAAGCCGTTAAGATCGGCGTCGATTTACTGGTGGCTGCCGACGTGGTGGAGCCACGCTATTACCAGGCCATTCTCGATGGCGTTGAGCAGTTTGGCCCCTATTTTGTGATTGCCCCCGGCCTGGCGATGCCGCATGGCCGCCCGGAAGAAGGGGTGAAGAAAACCGGTTTTTCGCTGGTGACCCTGAAAAAGCCGCTGGAGTTCAACCACGAAGATAACGACCCGGTCGATATTCTGATCACCATGGCGGCGGTTGATGCCAACACTCACCAGGAAGTGGGCATCATGCAGATCGTCAACCTGTTTGAAGACGAAGCTAATTTTGACCGTTTACGCGCCTGCCGCACCGCGCAGGAAGTCCTGGATCTCATTGACCGCACCAACGCGGCAGCTTAAGAAGGAATTGAAAATGTCATTACCAATGTTGCAGGTCGCGCTGGACAACCAGACTATGGATAGCGCCTATGAAACCACCCGCCTGATTGCCGAAGAGGTGGATATTATTGAAGTGGGCACCATTCTGTGCGTGGGCGAAGGCGTGCGTGCCGTTCGCGATCTGAAAGCGCTTTACCCACACAAAATCGTGCTGGCGGACGCCAAAATTGCCGATGCCGGTAAAATCCTCTCCCGTATGTGTTTCGAAGCCAACGCGGACTGGGTGACCGTGATTTGCTGTGCGGATATCAACACCGCAAAAGGCGCGCTGGATGTGGCGAAAGAGTTCAACGGCGACGTGCAGATCGAGCTGACCGGTTACTGGACCTGGGAACAGGCGCAGCAGTGGCGTGATGCGGGTATTCAGCAAGTGGTTTATCACCGCAGCCGTGACGCGCAGGCCGCAGGCGTGGCGTGGGGCGAGGCGGATATTACCGCGATTAAACGGCTCTCCGATATGGGCTTTAAAGTGACCGTGACCGGCGGACTGGCGCTGGAAGACCTGCCGCTGTTCAAAGGCATTCCGATCCATGTCTTTATCGCGGGGCGTAGCATTCGCGATGCCGAATCGCCGGTAGAAGCCGCACGGCAGTTCAAACGCTCCATTGCCCAACTGTGGGGCTAAGGAGCGGCTATGCTGTCGAAACAAATTCCGCTCGGCATCTATGAAAAAGCGCTCCCTGCCGGGGAGTGCTGGCTGGAACGCCTGCGGCTGGCGAAAACGCTGGGTTTTGACTTTGTTGAAATGTCGGTGGACGAGACCGACGCCCGACTGGCGCGGCTCGACTGGAGTCGCGAGCAGCGCCTGGCGCTGGTGAGCGCGGTTGCTGAAACCGGCGTGCGCGTGCCGTCCATGTGTCTGAGCGCGCATCGTCGTTTTCCGCTCGGTAGCGAAGATGACGCGGTACGGGCGCAGGGGCTGGAGATTATGCGTAAAGCGATTCAGTTTGCGCAGGACGTCGGGATTCGCGTCATTCAACTGGCGGGGTACGATGTTTACTATCAGCAGGCCAACGACGAAACGCGTTGCCGCTTCCGCGATGGGTTAAAAGAGAGCGTTGATATGGCCAGCCGCGCCCAGGTGACGCTGGCGATGGAGATCATGGATTACCCATTGATGAATTCCATCAGTAAAGCGCTGGGCTATGCTCACTACCTCAATAACCCGTGGTTCCAGCTCTATCCGGATATCGGCAATCTGTCTGCCTGGGATAACGACGTACAGATGGAGCTACAGGCGGGAATCGGGCATATCGTCGCGGTACACGTCAAAGATACTAAACCCGGCGTGTTCAAAAATGTGCCGTTTGGCGAAGGCGTTGTCGATTTCGAACGCTGCTTCGAAACGCTCAAACAGAGTGGCTATTGCGGGCCCTATCTGATTGAGATGTGGAGTGAAACAGCAGAGAACCCGGCGGCAGAGGTAGCGAAAGCGCGTGACTGGGTGAAAGCGCGCATGGCCAAAGCAGGCATGGTGGAGGCAGCCTAATGCAAAAGCTCAAGCAGCAGGTATTTGACGCTAACATGGATTTGCCCCGTTATGGACTGGTGACGTTTACCTGGGGCAACGTCAGCGCTATCGATCGCGAACGCGGATTGGTGGTGATTAAGCCAAGCGGTGTCGCCTATGAAACCATGAAGGTAGATGACATGGTGGTGGTGGATATGGATGGCAAAGTGGTGGAGGGAGGTTATCGTCCTTCTTCCGATACCGCTACCCATCTGGCGCTATATCAACGCTATCCGTCGCTTGGCGGCGTCGTTCATACCCACTCCACCCACGCCACGGCATGGGCGCAGGCAGGGATGGCTATTCCGGCGCTCGGCACCACGCACGCGGACTATTTCTTTGGCGATATTCCTTGTACCAGGGCGTTAAGCGAAGAAGAAGTGCAGGGCGAGTACGAGCTGAACACCGGTAAGGTGATCATCGAAACGCTGGGCGAGGTGGAACCGCTGCATACGCCAGGCATTGTCGTGTATCAACACGGGCCATTCGCCTGGGGGAAAGATGCGCACGATGCGGTACATAACGCGGTCGTCATGGAGGAAGTGGCGCGAATGGCGTGGATTGCGCGCGGCATTAACCCGGCGCTGAATCCCATCGACGATTATCTGATGAACAAGCACTTCATGCGTAAGCATGGCCCGAATGCGTATTACGGGCAGAAGTGAAGTATGAGCTCCGGAATGTGAATATTATCGGGATGTCACAGGTCTAATTCCGGAGCCATCTTTCCGCGAAAAAAGCCCCCTGTTCAGGGGGCAAATCAACTATGGCTTTTTCGTTGGTTTTCCTGATGCTAGCGATAAATATTCGCGCTGGCGTGTATATTGCCGTTGCTACCCGGTTCCCGGATAAGTATGACGCGATAATACATTGCGTTTCGCACGTCGGCCTCTTCATTCAGCGCCAGATTGGCTTCACTTTCCGTGGCGAAGTTATGGTTGATGTAGATCACGCCTAAGCTGCGCACATCATCCATATTTCTGGCCTGGTGATTATTTAACTCGATGGCTGCCGTTGCCGTTATGCCAGGCAAAAGCGCAGCCAGAAATAACATTATCCGGGCTCGCATAGAGTACCTCCTCAGCAGCGCGGTCTGGTTGGCGATATCCCCCTTTAGTGAATCGCTTCTGGTTTAATTTTAACCATAACCCGCCGCAGAGATGGCGACCTTTTCTGATGCTGTTGTTCAAAAAATTATCGCATTGTCGTTTTTTACCTGATTAACAACCCATTGATGTATGCCGCCATGTTTAAGAAATCCTGTGTGGCAAAAAAGTGCGCTGCCCACAGTGTCAATTTCTCTGCCGCAACAGGCCGTTTATAGTGGCGCGCGATATAACGTTAATATCTCAGCAGCAAAATGCGACGGGACAGGCGTTACGTTCGGCACGATAAATAATTGTACAATCACCTTGAGTTTGCCCGCAGGCGCCAGTATTATAACGCGTCATTTTTCAGCCGACCTTTAACACGTTCCTTGCCTCCATGGGCCGCGGCTGACCCAGACAGGAGGCTGAATAATCCGTAAGGAGCAATTCGATGCGTCATTACGAAATCGTTTTTATGGTCCATCCTGACCAGAGCGAACAGGTTCCGGGTATGATCGAGCGTTACTCTGCCGCCATCACTGGCGCAGAAGGCAAGATCCACCGTCTGGAAGACTGGGGCCGCCGTCAGCTGGCTTACCCGATCAACAAACTGCACAAAGCGCACTACGTTCTGATGAACGTTGAAGCGCCGCAGGAAGTGATCGATGAGCTGGAAACTACCTTCCGCTTCAACGATGCCGTTATCCGCAGCATGGTTATGCGTACTAAGCACGCTGTTACCGAAGCTTCTCCGATGGTTAAAGCGAAAGACGAGCGCCGTGAGCGTCGCGATGATTTCGCTAACGAAACCGCAGATGATGCTGAAGCTGGGGATTCTGAAGAGTAATTTCTGATGACCAACCGTCTGGCGTTGTCCGGCACCGTGTGCAGGGCCCCCCTTCGAAAGGTCAGTCCATCAGGAATTCCGCATTGCCAGTTCGTGCTTGAGCATCGTTCTGTGCAAGAGGAAGCCGGCTTTCACCGGCAGGCGTGGTGCCAAATGCCCGTTATTGTTAGCGGACACGAAAACCAGGCCATTACTCACAGTATAACGGTCGGCAGCCGCATAACCGTTCAGGGGTTTATTTCTTGCCACAAGGCAAAGAACGGTCTGAGCAAAATGGTTCTGCATGCCGAGCAGATTGAATTGATAGATTCTGGAGACTAGCCATATGGCACGTTATTTCCGTCGTCGCAAGTTCTGCCGTTTCACCGCGGAAGGCGTTCAAGAGATCGACTATAAAGATATCGCTACGCTGAAAAACTACATCACCGAAAGCGGTAAGATTGTCCCAAGCCGTATCACCGGTACCCGTGCAAAATACCAGCGTCAGCTGGCTCGCGCTATCAAACGCGCTCGCTACCTGTCTCTGCTGCCGTACACTGATCGCCATCAGTAATCGGTCACGGTCCATTAATACGACTTTGAGAGGATAAGGTAATGCAAGTTATTCTGCTTGATAAAGTAGCAAACCTGGGTAGCCTGGGTGATCAGGTTAACGTTAAAGCGGGCTATGCTCGTAACTTCTTGGTACCACAGGGTAAAGCTGTTCCGGCTACCAAGAAAAACGTTGAATACTTCGAAGCACGTCGCGCTGAACTGGAAGCTAAACTGGCTGACGTTCTGGCTGCTGCAAATGCACGCGCAGAGAAAATCAACGCCCTGGAAACCGTTACTATCGCGTCTAAAGCAGGCGACGAAGGTAAACTGTTCGGTTCCATCGGTACTCGCGACATCGCTGACGCTGTGACTGCAGCTGGCGTTGACGTGGCTAAGAGCGAAGTTCGTCTGCCGAACGGCGTTCTGCGTACCACTGGCGAACACGAAGTGAACTTCCAGGTTCACAGCGAAGTATTCGCAAAAGTTATCATCAACGTGGTTGCTGAGTAATCAGTCATTCTCGTTTTTGCTAGCAACAAAACGTCGGCCCAGCGCTGGCGTTTTGCTTTTTTAACCCCATAGCTTTTCGACTGGCTATCTCCCCCTCTTTTCGCGATAATCAAAAATAAAACATTATTTTAATTTCTTGGTGAAAGAATGGATACCCAACGCCAGGCCTCCCCGTTTGCCCGCAAAAACGTCGTTTATGTGTGTGCCGCATTTTGTTGCCTGCTATGGGGCAGCGCTTATCCAGCCATCAAAAGCGGTTATGACCTCTTTCAGATAGCCACCGACGATATCCCTTCTAAAATTGTTTTTGCTGGTTATCGTTTTTTATTTGCGGGTGGGTTGCTGCTACTGTTCGCGCTGCTTCAGCGTAAACCGATTGGTCGGTTTCGTCCGCGCCAGTTTGCTCAGTTGACGTTACTGGGGCTGACCCAGACGTCGCTGCAATATCTCTTTTTCTATATCGGCCTTGCGTTCACCTCCGGCGTGAAAGGCTCAATCATGAACGCGACAGGCACATTCTTCAGCGTATTGCTGGCGCACTTTATTTATCAGAACGACCGATTGAGCTACAACAAAACGCTCGGCTGTATTCTGGGCTTTGCGGGCGTCATGGTGGTGAACGTCAGCAACGGCCTGGATTTCAGCTTTAATCTGCCGGGAGAAGGCTCCGTGGTGCTGGCTGCGTTTATTCTTTCTGCGGCCACATTGTATGGCAAACGTCTCTCGCAGACGGTCGATCCGATGGTCATGACTGGCTATCAATTGGGGATTGGCGGTCTGGTACTGGTCTTTGGCGGTTACGTTTTTGGCGGTACGCTGACGATACATGGCTTCTCGTCGGTGGCGATTTTAGTCTACCTGACGCTGCTCTCGTCGGTCGCTTTTGCGCTATGGAGCATTTTACTCAAATATAATCGCGTGGGGATGATTGCGCCGTTTAACTTTCTGATCCCGGTTTCTGGCGCGGCTCTTTCGGCTATTTTTCTCGGCGAGAATATATTGGAGTGGAAATACATGATTGCGCTGGTGCTGGTGTGTTCGGGGATTTGGTGGGTGAATAAGGTGAAGCGGTAATGCTTCACCTGAACGAATAGGGTACAGGCGGGATAAGGCGTAGCCGGCGTTACTGTGCGCGAATAAAACTGCCGTCAGGCTGACGCGTAAACAGCACCTGTTGACCGTTATCGCCATCTATCGTTAAACCTGTCACCACCCCGCTGGCATTCTGGCGAATTTTAATCATTTGACCATTTTTGAGATTACTCAGCGGTTTGCCAGCGCCTTCTACCTGCGCCATTGCATAAACGTCTGTCGGGGGCAGCCCGTGGTCACGGAACAGTTGCGCCAGAGTTTTACCAGGCTCTACCCGGTACGAGCGCCATTGTTGACCGATGCCGCTATCCTGCTGGAAAGGCTGCGTCTGCGGCTGGTTTTGTTCTTCCGGCTGGCCTTCCTGGATAGGTTCCGGCGCAACGGGCGCCACCTGATCCGGATCGTTTTGCGGCGCGACCAGTTGCGCCTGAAGCTGGGCCTCCGTCGGCGGCTGTGATTGCGATTGCAGATCCAATTGCGCTTCCCGCGTGACGACAGGCGAGTCGCTGGTCTCGCTGGCGGGCAGCAGGAAGCCGATCACCAGCACGATAGCGGCAATGATAATGCCACGACGATGCATAGGCGGCAGCGGCTCCATGATGCGAAAATTATCCGGCGCGTGCCAGATTTTCGCCAGGGTTGGTTTTAATTCAAAGCGCCCGGGCATGGTTTACCTCCTGCTCCGCATCTCGTTCCTTAATCATAGAGTATAGATGGCTAACGCTATGATACTGGTAGTGCTATCCGCTTTCGTGACATCAATACGGATAATCTATTGTTTCTTTTTCCCTGCGATTTGTCATCCTCCCTGAGACAAAGTTTTACCAGAAGAAGCGTGGCTGTTATGCTGCCCGCTACTTTTTTGATATCCGATGAAGGAAAAATAATGGCCACCCCGACTTTTGACACTATTGAAGCGCAAGCGAGCTACGGCATTGGTTTGCAGGTAGGGCAGCAGCTCAGCGAATCCGGTCTTGAAGGGCTGTTGCCTGAAGCGCTGGTTGCAGGCATTGCTGATGCGCTGGAAGGTAAACACCCGGCGGTTCCTGTTGATGTGGTGCATCGTGCGCTGCGTGAAATTCATGAGCGTGCGGACGCGGTGCGTCGTGAGCGTTTCAAAGCGATGGCGGCCGAAGGCGTGAAATACCTGGAAGAAAACCGCGAAAAAGACGGTGTGAACAGTACTGAATCTGGTTTACAGTTCCGCGTTCTGACGCAGGGCGAAGGCGCGATTCCGGCGCGTACCGACCGCGTACGCGTGCATTACACCGGTAAGCTTATTGATGGCACCGTATTTGACAGCTCCGTCGCGCGCGGCGAACCGGCTGAATTCCCGGTAAATGGCGTGATCGCCGGCTGGATTGAAGCGCTGACTCTGATGCCGGTAGGTTCCAAATGGGAACTGACTATCCCACAGGAGCTGGCCTATGGCGAGCGTGGGGCCGGGGCCTCTATTCCGCCATTCAGCACCCTGGTGTTTGAAGTGGAACTGCTGGAAATTCTGTAAGCGCCCCGGGTTTGCCGGATGACGGCGTAAACGCCTTATCCGGCAACCCTGACTTCAGCAGATGCCAATATTTTATTTTGCAAATGGCGTCGTTACGTGTATTTTTGTGAGCTAATTCGCATTATCAAAGTGATATAACACTCATTTTAAACATAAAATTAACATTGTATTTGAATCTGAGTATTCATCCCGCCGATTCTTACCTAATATCGATGAGTCCTGATAACAGGATCGTCGTATCATAGACCAAAGGCCGTAGAGCCCGCACAACACAGACAGGTACAGGAAGAAAAACATGGTAGATCAGGTAAAAGTCGCAGCCGACGAACAGGCTCCGGCTGAACAGTCGCTACGGCGCAATCTTACAAACCGTCATATACAGCTTATCGCTATTGGCGGCGCTATTGGTACCGGTCTGTTTATGGGATCGGGTAAAACGATCAGTCTCGCCGGACCGTCGATCATTTTTGTGTATATGATCATCGGTTTTATGCTTTTTTTCGTGATGCGCGCCATGGGGGAATTGCTGCTCTCGAATCTGGAATATAAATCGTTTAGCGATTTTGCTTCCGACCTGCTTGGCCCCTGGGCGGGATATTTCACCGGCTGGACGTACTGGTTTTGCTGGGTAGTGACCGGTATGGCTGACGTGGTGGCGATTACCGCCTACGCGCAGTTCTGGTTTCCCGGCCTTTCCGATTGGGTCGCCTCGCTGGCGGTAGTGATCCTGCTGCTAAGCCTCAACCTCGCCACCGTTAAAATGTTTGGTGAAATGGAATTTTGGTTTGCTATGGTCAAAATCGTCGCCATCGTAGCGTTGATTGTGGTCGGGCTGGTGATGATTGCGATGCACTTTAAATCGCCGACAGGCGTTGAAGCGTCTTTCGCGCATCTGTGGAATGACGGCGGCTGGTTCCCGAAAGGTATTAGCGGGTTCTTTGCCGGTTTCCAGATTGCGGTGTTCGCCTTCGTGGGCATTGAGCTAGTCGGTACTACCGCCGCAGAAACTAAAGATCCGGAAAAATCGCTGCCGCGCGCGATTAACTCAATACCGATCCGTATCATCATGTTCTACGTCTTTGCGCTGATTGTCATTATGTCGGTGACGCCGTGGAGTTCCGTGGTGCCGGATAAGAGCCCGTTTGTTGAGCTGTTTGTACTGGTGGGTCTGCCTGCCGCCGCGAGCGTGATCAACTTTGTTGTGCTGACCTCGGCGGCGTCTTCCGCCAACAGCGGCGTCTTCTCGACCAGCCGTATGCTGTTTGGCCTGGCGCAAGAAGGCGTGGCGCCAAAAGCGTTCGCTAAGCTATCGAAACGCGCGGTACCGGCGAAAGGCCTGACCTTCTCCTGTATCTGCCTGCTGGGCGGCGTGGTTATGCTGATGGTCAACCCGAGCGTGATTGGCGCATTCACCATGATCACTACGGTTTCGGCCATCCTGTTTATGTTTGTCTGGACCATCATTCTGTGTTCATACCTGGTGTACCGCAAAAAGCGTCCCCACCTGCATGAAAAATCCATCTATAAGATGCCGCTCGGTAAGCTGATGTGCTGGGTCTGTATGGCGTTCTTTGCGTTCGTGCTGGTATTACTGACGCTGGAAGACGATACGCGCCAGGCGCTGATCGTGACGCCGCTGTGGTTTATCGCGTTGGGTCTGGGCTGGCTGTTCCTGCGTAAGAACAAACTGGCTAAATGACGGATTTATCCCTCTCGCTTAGGCGAGGGGGTATGCGCATAACGTACCCACCGGGGCGCTTTCTTCATTTTTACGCCCCATTTTGTCGCTTCCCGCTCCTTAACGAGCTATTTTTCTCGCCACATTTGATAGCGTATGGAGATGAAAAGCTCAGGAAATGAGTGTTTGTCCGCTGATGCAAAGACGCGAAAAACGTTTCTCCAGGAAGAGCAGCTGTAAATTGCAGGCTGACGGCAAGTGCCGCCTTGATGAATTCCTATAATGGCGGCTCGCGCTGGATAATATGTTGAAAAAGTGGTTTAAGTAACAAATTAATCTCCTATTTCAAACTGTAATTATGACCATTCGACGCTGGATTTTAAGCGCTACGCTTTTGCTGCTGCCCGTTCCTGCGTTCGCAGATTTTCAGTATCAGCAGGATAAGGACGGCGTTTTTTATACCGCCGACGACGAACCGCAAATTCTCTCCCGACTGCCTGACGTTAGCTATTCGCATTTACGGCGTATTGCCGATTTATCTCACCCGCAAGACCCTCGCCCGTTAATAGAAATCAATCCCGACAGCCATAACTGCGACGACAATCATATTTGTCAGCACGCTTATCTCAGCGATGGGCGCTTTATCCTGTGGGCAGGCAAAATCGTCCAGAATACCGGGGATGAGCCTGCCGTTGATGTTGCCAGCTTTCAGTCTTTTGGCGCCTTTGCCGCCGATAAACACGGTCTCTATTTTGATGGTAAACGTCGTGATAGCAATGCGGGTGAAAAACGTGTGGATATGGCGACTCTGGCAGAGACGAAAATCTGGAATCTGCTGCGGGATAAAAATAATCTCTATTATGAAGGCCGCTGGCTGGGGCGGGCCGATGGGTTTCGCGTGTTGAGGCTGGATTCCACTTCGGCAAGGGAGTTTATTGTGACGACGGCGCAACGGGTGATTGTGAACGGCATACCCATTACCGCTGATGCTAATACGTTTCAAATCATTCGCTGGATGCCTGGCGAGGTACTAATTTATCGTGATAAAACCGGTAAGCATGACTATGAGATTGATAATTCCAGTCGGTACTGCGGCTATTTTAATATTGGCCTGCGTGAGGTGACATGGCTGAAGCATGAGGCAACCAACGCCGGGAGCAGTTGTAAGGTGGAAACCCTGCCGGGTGTCGATCCGGAGTATTTTTTTCGTCTGAACGGGAACACCGGTTGGTATAAGGATCGTATTTATCAGGTGAGCACGAATGCGTTGGGCGAGGGGGTACTGCGCATTTTTACGTCGCAGGAAAAACTTCCGGCGCTGAAAATAGATAGAGTTACCTATAATTACTACCATCTGGCTTTGTCCGCGGATGGGCAATTATATCGCCAGATCTCACGTGATCAATGGCAGCGCTATAACCCGATATTAACAGAGTGGACGACGGTATCACCAGCGCCCACTGACGTTATCTCTTTGCTTCCCTCTGATTACCACTAGCGCAGGATGGCGCAATGTTGAGAATAAAACAGTTCTGTTTATCGATTTTATTAATGCTGGCACCAGTGTTAGCTCTGGCCTGTTCCGACATTCCATATGCTTTGTTTCACTATCAGCCGTGGGGGCAGGGAACGAAATATGTAGTTGAAGAAGATTATGATTATGGTATTAATTTTAAAGATATTGAAATTCGAGAGGTAAAATTTAGTCAACTACGGCACGTTCCTGACCGCATTGTTAATGAATATAATGACCGTGGAAAAATGAGTAATGATTTTGTTCATGTCGCCGCTTTTTCATCGCTAATAAAAAATGATTTCTGGCAGTTTTATTGGCTAACCGACGGCCAGCATATTTTATGGGCTGGGAAAATCGTACAAAATCCACCGGGTAAGCCGCCAGTGGATGCAGCGACTTTTCGGGCGTATGGACGCTTTGCCGCTGATAAAGATAGTCTTTACTTCGACGGCGAGCGCACAGATGATAATCATGGTGAAAAAAGGGTCGATATAGATTCGTTGCAGCAGGTCGGCGGCAATATCAAATTAAGCGACTCCGGCGATGTGCTTAAAGACAGGCGCAACCTCTACTTTCAGGGACGCTGGCTGGCTAGTGCGCAGGGATATTCCATTCTGGGCGTTAAATCCTGGGAGCAGCGTAATATTCTGTTTTCGCCGACCAGCTGCGATACTACATCTAATCCTGGCCCGTGGGACACTATTCTACGTACCGCCACGCAGGTTTTTGTTAATGGTGTGGCAATTGATGCCGATCCGAACTCTTTTCATGTTGTGCGCTGGGTCGCTGGCGTGCAGTTACTCTATCGCGATAAAGCAGGCGTAAAACGCTATTACTTCGGCAAAGACTGTCTCAATACGTTTAATGTACAGCGGGATAAGGTGACATGGATGACGCGAGAGGCATCGCGCCGAGGCGATGACTGCCGAATAGCGACTATTCCCAATGTTGATCCAGAATATTTCCATCCCATTCATTACAATTGGACGGTAGCACAGTACAAAGATCTATTGTACCAGGCGAAGTATGTCTCTCCGGTCGACAGGGTATTAACCATCACCCGCTTGCCTGATCCGCAGGTACAGCTGAAAGCTGGCGCTAATTTGGTGGGTAAACAGATCTATTTTATCGGCGATGGGGGCGTGCAGATTATCGACCCTATTGGACCATTGGTGTGGTTTAAAAATCCCGATGGTTCATTTTCTGATGTTTTTGCTCATGACGATCGTTATCTCTATTTCTTCGGTGATACGCTGGTGGATAGCGGGCAACGGCGTAACGTCACGCGGACGCTGGATACTGCGCATATCGACAAGAGCGGTTATTATCTGGTCACTGAGGAGGGGAAATATGAGGTTATTAATAATGCATTCACCTCTCGCTAAAAAGCGTTAGTCGATTCAGAATAAACGATCCTGTCTATACGTTCAGGATCGTTTATTGGCGATGGATTATTCCCCGGCCAGCGCGCGTGGGAACAGCACGTTATTCTCCAGGCTGATGTGCTCCATCAGATCATCAATCATCTCATTAATGCCGTTATACATCGCTTTCCAGGTGGTACACGCTTCTGGCGGCGGCGTTACATTTTGGGTGACGTGTTTGATGACGTCTACCAGCTCTCCCGCCTCGTCATGCTCGCTTTCCATTACGCTTATCGGGCCCGTTGCCTGGCGACCCATACCCTGTTTGATCATGGGGAACAGGATCTGTTCTTCTTTCATCATATGGCTGGAAAGCTCTTCATGCAGCGCGGTGAGATATTTTGTCAGGCCGCGTGGGACGTTTGGCTTATCCGCGTGAACGCGTTCCACTTTGGTTGCCTGCAGGATAAGCTCCGGCAGTTGTTCGCGATGTCGGTCATGATAGCGCACAACGATATGGTCAATAATGTCCGCCAGCGGAACGGCGCGCCAGTCTTTTTCGATGGGCTGTTCAGCCAATTGCGCCAGTTGCGCTTCAATGATGTCAATATCGACGTCGTGACGCGCGGCGGCGCGCGCCAGCGTCTGTTTTCCGCCGCAGCAGTAATCCATATCGTACTGGCGAAACAGCGCCGATGCGCGGGGAATAGAGAGCGCCAGTTCGCCTAAAGGTTGATCGCGATAAGCCATAGCCGTTACCTCATTTGCAATAATATAAGTTGTATTTTAAATGCATCTTTAAGGCGAGGCTATAACTCTTTCGGGGTGCGTATAATTTAAGCGAGTATGAAATTAGCGTTCCGTGACCGGAACGACGGTCGCTTTTTCCGGTTTCGCTCTCACGGCAATGACCACGCCCGCCACCAGGAGCGCAATGCCGCTTAACGTCAGGAATGGCGGGATTTCCTGGCGCAGAATGAAGGTATAGAGCAGTCCCGCCAGCGTCTCAAAAACAATCAGCGGCCCTAAAATAACGGTTGGCAATTTTTGGCTGGCGATATTCCAGCACAGCGCGCCCACCCAGGAACACAGCACCGCGATGGCGATCATCAGACCGATAAACAGCGCGGGATGCGGGCCAAAGGGCAGGGTAAACAGCGGTTTCTGGATACTCAGCCACAGACAGACCGCCGCATAGCCGATTAACGAGACCGGCAGCGTAACCAGCGCCTGCGCCGTTGCCCACATCATGGGATGTTTGTCGGGATTTTCCCGCAGCCAGCGGGCGTTGCGCAGCGCATACCATGCCCAGCACGCTACGGAAATCAGCGCCAGCACAATGCCTGAACCATAGCGCCAGCCGCTAACATCGGACAATCCCTGGCTAAGTTCAGCAATATTGACGCACAGCAGGCCAAAACCGATAAGCGCCAGCGCGGGCGCTAAACGCCGCCAGGATAATCTGCCGTCTCGTTGGCTATAGAGAACGTTAGCGAAAAGCGGAATGACGACTGGCAATGTCCCGATGATCATCGTCGACACCGGCGCGCCGGTTCGCTGAATGGCGCTGGCGAGGCAGGCGTAATAGATTACATTGCCCATCAGAGTCAGCGACAGGGCGGTGGACCAGTCTTTGCGCGTCAACTGGCGTAACCGTGTGCGGCCTAACCAGGCAATTGGCAGGGCAATCAGCCCCAGCGCCAGATAGCGTCCCATTGACTGTAAGAGGGCCGGGTAATCCGGCACGATTAACGGGCCGACGAAAATCAATCCCCACATTAGCCCTGCCAGCAGGGCGTATAGCACGCCGCTAATCATCAGATTCTCCTCATAAACCGTTCCGTCATTATCAGAGAAGGTCTATGAGGATGCTACATAAATTAACTAAATTTTAACACTTACAGTACGAAGCGAAGGCTTTCTGTGAGCGTCGTCGTCGGGCGACCGATGAGTTTACGCAGCGTATGGCTGTCATCAAACAGGCCGCCTTTTGCCGCTCCAGCGTCAGAATTGGCCAACATATCCGCCAGTCCGTCAGGCAGGCCTGCGCCTTTCAGCGCGGCGGCAAAATCGACTTCGCTCAGGTTCTGGTAGACGATTTTTTTTCCGCTCTGATGAGTAAGTTCATCCGCCAACTGGCGTAATGTCCAGGCGTCATCACCCGCCAGCTCGTAGACATTCCCGGCGTGACCCTCTTCACAGATGACGCGCGCGGCGGCGGCGGCATAGTCAGCGCGCATTGCGGAGGCGATTTTCCCTTCTCCCGCCGCGCCAATAAAGACGCCATGTTTCAGCGCGGCAGGGACGCTCGCCAGGTAGTTTTCCGTATACCAGCCGTTACGTAATAGCGTGTGAGGAATACCTGACTCAGCCAGCATTTTTTCCGTTTCAATATGTTCATCGGCGAGCGCCAGCGGCGATTTATCCGCATGTAGCAGGCTGGTATAGGCGATGAATTTCACCTTCGCGGCAATGGCGGCCTGAATAACGTTGCGGTGCTGCGCGGTGCGTTGTCCCACTTCGCTGGATGATATAAGCAGCAGTTTATCAACGCCCTGTAAGGCGGTGGTCAGCGCGGCTTCGTTAGCGTAATCCGCCTGGCGAACGGCGATCCCGCGCTGACTGAGCGGGACGGCTTTTTTCGGGTTACGGACGATCGCAACGAGGTGGCTGGCGGGCGTCGTTTTTAGCAGGTTTTCAATAACGTGTTGGCCCAGTTGGCCTGTTGCGCCAGTGATAGCAATCATGGTGAACTCCTCAGTGTTGGTCTTGTGTTTTATTACGCTACCACCTAAACTTACTTTTAGTAAGTACGTACAAAAAGGTAAGTATCAATGCGCGCTCATACTCTTTCCCGGCAGTTGCGTGAAGGTAATCTCTTTGCTGAACAGTGCCCGTCCCGTGAGGTGTTAAAACATGTCACCAGTCGCTGGGGCGTACTGATTCTGGTCGCGTTACGCGACGGTACACACCGTTTTAGCGACCTGCGCCGCAAGATGGGAGGCGTGAGTGAAAAGATGCTGGCGCAGTCGTTACAGGCGCTTGAACAGGACGGATTTCTCAACCGGGTGTCATATCCAGTTGTTCCGCCGCATGTGGAGTACAGCCTGACGCCGCTTGGCGAGCAGGTGAGCGATAAAGTCGCCGCGCTGGCGGACTGGATAGAACTGAATTTGCCGCAGGTATTGGCGCAGCGGGACCGTTTATCAGATGGCGGCTAGCGCTTTATTCGGCCTGACTGGCAGGCCGAATAAACGTAGCGCCATACGGGACACACGTTACTTGCTTAAATCCACCTGATAAATGGCAAAACCGATATCATCGACGGCAACCTTCTTCATCGGATACTGCCCTTTCGCTTTAATGAAGGCAGCGGCTTTATCGCCTGGCGATGTTTCAAAGCGGATATCCAGCGCCGTATCGCTGTGGATTGGCGCCAGACGCCAGTTATTATCCGCCGCCGGATGGATTTCGCCCGCGCGTTTTGATTCTGCGCCAATCCATGCCGCCAGCACGGCGCGATTTTCATCCGGAGACGCAAAGGCGATATGGCTGTCGCCCGTGCCGGCAAACTTGCCGCCGTAAGCGCGATAGTTATTCGTGGCGACCAGGAACGTAGCGTTCGGGTCGACAGGCTTACCGTTAAAGGTCAGGTTTTTAATACGTTCCGCCTGCGGATTCACCATCTGGCATTCGCCATCATAGCGGGCGGGCTGTGACACATCGATTTGATAATTCACGCCGTCAATGACATCGAAATTATAGGTGCGAAAGCCATCCCAATTGATCAACGATTGCGGTTTGTTGCTGTGAATATCAATCTGATTAAACTGTCCGGCAGAACATTCCAGCCACTCTTTTACCTCTTTGCCGCTGGCTTTCACCACCACCAGCGTATTCGGATAGAGATAAAGATCGGCGGCGTTACGGAAGGTCAACTGGCCTTTTTCCACCTCGACAAAGCTGGCAGGATCGTTCTTACGCCCGCCAACTTTAAACGGCGCGGCGGCGGACAGCACCGGCAGTTTCGCCAGATCCGGATCGCCCTGAATAAAGTGTTCCACATACGCTTTTTGCGCGTTATTCACCACCTGTACGGTAGGATCGTCCTGCACCAGAGCAAGATAACTGTACATATTATCGGCGGATTTACCGATGGGCTTGCTGACAAACTCGCGGGTGGCATCGTGATCGGCTTTCAGAATATTGACCAGCTTACTGTCTTCCGCTGCCAGCGACTTTTTAGCGGCGGCGTCGTAAATAGGCCGCGCTTCCGCTTTCGCCTGCGTAACCTGCCATTTGCCGCTGTCGTTATTGAGCACCAGATCGACCACTCCCAGATGGTCGCCCCACATGCCAGGCATTACCGCAGGAATGCCGTTAAGCGTACCTTTGGCGATATCCGCGCCTTTGATGTCGGCAAAATCTTTACCGGGGAAGACGGCGTGAGCGTGGCCAAACATAATCGCGTCGACGCCGGGAACTTCGCTGAGGTAATAAACCGAGTTTTCCGCCATGCTGTGGTACGGATCGGCAGAAAGGCCTGAGTGAGCAATGACCACCACGATATCAGCGCCTTTCTCGCGCATTTCGGGCACATATTTCCGGGCGGTTTCCGTAATGTCATTGACGGTAACTTTGCCGCTCAGATTCGCTTTATCCCAAATCATGATTTGCGGCGGAACAAAGCCGATATAGCCGATTTTCAGAGTTTGCGGGTTGCCGTCTTTATCAATAACGTTCGTCTCTTTAATCAGATAAGGCGTAAAGAGCGGCTTTTGGGTTTTAACGTCGATAATATTGGCGTTAACATAAGGGAATTTCGCGCCGGCCAGCGCGTTATGCAGATAGTCCAGACCATAATTAAACTCATGGTTGCCGAGGTTTCCAACCGCGTAATCCAGAGTGTTGAGCGCTTTATAGACCGGGTGAACGTCACCGTCTTTGAGCCCTTTTGCCGCCATATAATCGCCCAGAGGGCTCCCCTGAATCAGGTCGCCGTTATCCACCAGCACGCTGTTTTTGACTTCATTTCGGGCGGCATGAATCAAACTTGCGGTACGTACCAATCCGAATTTTTCGGTTGCGGTATCCTTGTAATAATCGAAATCCATCATGTTGCTATGTAAATCAGTAGTTTCCATGATGCGGAGATCGACGGTGGCCGCATTCACGCTGGCGGCGATCAGCGTAGCCAGAAGCGTTGCACTAAACTTAATCATTAGAGGCACCTTTTAAGAACGCAATAGAAAAGCCGGATAGTGAAAAATAGCGATGATAAACAGTGAAACCCGATATCGTTCCGACCGTCGCCAGAAGAAGGCGAAACCGCCCCATCCGGCCGATTTTTTGCGAGTGTTCACAGAAGGGTGAATCATGCCATGAAAGGTATTATCAAAACCGCAGACGGTATCACAGTTGGCGGAACCCTTAACGATCGGGTATAAGTAAAACAACGAGTTAACGCCCCTGTCATAAAGAGGTGGAGAATGTTAGAACAAGTATGCCAGCTTGCACGGAACGCGGGCGATGCCATTATGCAGGTTTATGATGGAGCCAAACCGATGGAGTACGCCCGCAAGCAGGACGATTCTCCAGTCACTGCGGCGGATATCGCCGCACATACCGTGATTCTCGAAGGGTTACGCACGCTCACGCCAGATATTCCGGTGCTTTCAGAAGAAGATCCGCCTGCCTGGGAAGTGCGCCAGCACTGGCAGCGCTACTGGCTGGTCGATCCGCTCGACGGCACCAAAGAGTTCATCAAGCGCAATGGCGAATTCACGGTCAATATCGCGCTGATTGAGCAGGGCAAGCCGGTGTTGGGCGTGGTCTATGCGCCGGTGCTGAAAGTGATGTACTACGCGGCGGAAGGTAAGGCCTGGAAAGAGGAGTGCGGGGTGCGTAAGCAGATTCAGGTCCGGGATGCCCGCCCGCCGCTGGTGGTGATTAGCCGTTCGCATACGGATGATGAACTCACCGAATATCTCCAACAGCTTGGCGAACATCAGACCACCTCTATTGGTTCCTCGCTGAAATTCTGCCTTGTGGCGGAAGGCCAGGCGCAGCTTTACCCCAGATTTGGGCCGACCAGCGTCTGGGACACTGCCGCAGGTCATGCCATTGCCGTTGCAGCCGGGGCGCACGTTCACGACTGGCAGGGAAAAACGCTGGACTATACCCCTCGTGAATCGTTCCTTAACCCCGGCTTCCGGGTGACTATTTACTGAGGAGCTTATGCAGCAGGTCGACCACCTGCTGTACCTCTTGCTGGGTTAACGCGCCATCTTTCACCCATTGAACCCGACCGTCTTTGTCAAGCACGATGACGGCGGACCCCTCTTCTTTTAATTGCCAGGCGTTACGCGCCACGCCATTGCTGTCGACAATAAATTGCGACCACGGGTAGAGCTTTTTATTACTTTCTATACTGCTACGCACGAACATACCGGAGCCGGGGATCGCATCATCGGTGTTCACAATTGTGGTCGTCTGGTATCTGTCATGCGGGAGCCCGGCGGATTTAATCGCTTCAATCAGCGTGGCGTTTTTCTCCTTCGCTGACGTTCGACCCGCAATGTGCAGCAGGACGCGCACTTTTCCCGCCAGCTGCGCGCTATTCCAGTTTTTATAACTAAACTCATCTTTATTCAACGTCAGTTCGCCACGATCGGCAATGCCTACCGGCGGCACCCGTTGGTTATCTTCAAGGTTATGCGCACAAGCCATTATGGGGAGTAGCAGACACGACATCGCCAGAATTTTACGTAGGGTCATGGTCATTCCTTCTTTATTTTTTTGCAGGTGATCCGACCACTTTGGGCCGATAGTTAATCATATGTGCGATTGATGCTTTTTCCCGCAAAGGGGATGCCAGTTTGCGGGCGGGCGCACACTTCCTGTGAAAAATGAAGGCATATACTGAGAAAAATGAGCTGATGTTTAGATAATTCTGAATAACTGTAATCAAAAGGTAAATATACTTATGCACACTGGAAACGACGTAGATATGGTCTATAGTCATATGGCATTAAAATTTGCGCCTTAAAACTGTTGGGCCGATTGTGGCACCGCAAGGGCGTAATACTCTGCAGGAGACAACAATGAAAATTTTCCAACGCTACAACCCGCTACAGGTGGCGAAGTACGTGAAGATCCTGTTCCGTGGACGGTTATATATCAAGGATGTTGGCGCTTTTGAGTTCGATAAGGGTAAGATTCTTATCCCAAAAGTGAGAGACAAGCAGCACTTGTCTGTGATGTCTGAAGTTAACCGTCAGGTTATGCGTCTGCAAACTGAGATGGCGTAACCAAAAGTGCTATGCAGTAGGTTAAAAAAGTAAAAAAAAACGGCTCCTGAATCAGGAGCCGTTGATGTTTCTGGCAAACGGATTTCAGGCCGCGCTGTCTTCTTTACCTTGCGCATCGGGCAGTTTCGGCGCCGGTACGTTGCTTTTATTGTCGAGACGCGTCACCAGCAACTGATCGATACGGTAGTTGTCGATATCCACCACTTCAAATTTGTAGCCGGAAAACTTCACCGAATCAGTACGTTTTGGGATCTTGCGCAGCATAAACATCATAAAGCCGCCAATGGTTTCATAGTTGCCGGATTGCGGAAACTCATCGATATCCAGCACGCGCATGACGTCGTCAATCGGCGTGCCGCCGTCAACCAGCCAGGAATTTTCATCGCGCGCCACAATTTGCTCTTCCAGTCCCTGGCCGACCAGGTCACCCATTAGCGTGGTCATCACATCGTTCAGCGTAATGATACCGACGACCAGTGCGTATTCATTCATAATGACCGCGAAATCCTCGCCCGCCGTTTTGAAACTTTCCAGCGCCTCAGAAAGGGTCAGCGTATCCGGCACAATCAAGGTATTGCGAATTTGCACGCCGCCATTCAGCGCCATACTTTGGTTCGCCAGCACGCGGTTCAGCAGATCTTTGGAGTCTACATAGCCGATGATGTGGTCGATATCTTCATTACACACCAAAAATTTTGAGTGCGGATGTTCGGCGACCTTTTTCTTCAGGCTTTGTTCGTCTTCGTGCAGATCAAACCAGATGATACTTTCGCGCGGCGTCATGGAAGACGGTACGGTGCGGGATTCAAGTTCAAACACATTTTCAATCAGTTCATGCTCTTGCTTGCGCAAGACGCCCGCCAGCGCGCCGGCTTCCACCACTGCGTAAATATCATCAGAAGTAATGTCGTCTTTCCGCACCATTGGAATTTTGAACAGGCGGAAGATGTTGTTTGCCATGCCGTTAAACAGCCACACCAGCGGGCGAAAAACGAACAGGCAGAAGCGCATCGGGTTGATGATACGCAAAGCCACAGCTTCTGGCGCAATCATACCGATGCGTTTCGGGGTTAAATCCGCGAACAGGATAAACAGCCCCGTCACCAGCGAGAAAGAGAGAATAAAGCTCAGCTGCTCGGAGAGTTCTGGCGACATATAGTGCGAGAAAAGGGCGGAAAAGGCGGGCGAAAATGCCGCATCGCCGACGATACCGCCAAGAATAGCGACGGCGTTCAGGCCAATTTGCACAACGGTGAAAAACATGCCGGGATTTTCCTGCATTTTCAATACGCGTTGTGCGTTGATACTGCCTTCATCAGCTAATAGCTTAAGTTTAATCTTACGTGATGCGGCAAGCGAGATCTCGGAGATGGAGAAGAACGCACTTACAGCGATCAGGCAGAATATAATGAATATACTGTTTAACATATCTTATCCGGCGAAACGCCAGATCCTCGGAAGGGAAGTTTATAAATCCGTGTGGTAACGTTTAATGAAAACCGGCTCGTAGCAGTGAGCCGATAAGTTCAGGGCTAGTATAGCGTAAGCTACTGTAAAGTCGCCAGAGGGTTCATTTTCAACTCCGACAAGTTCCCCCTACGCCAGCGTCGTCACGCGTCAGGCGGCAGGCAAACGCCGATCCCGCCAATCCCGCAGTAACCGTATGGATTTTTGTGCAGATACTGTTGGTGTTCATCTTCGGCGTAGTAAAACGGCGTCGCATGGGCGATTTCCGTGGTAATAGGGCGATGGTCTCCGGCGGCGGCCATTGCCGACTGAAAGCGCTCGCGACTGGCGTGAGCGGCGGCATTCTGTTCCGGCGTTAAGGGATAAATCGCAGAACGGTATTGCGTACCGTGATCGTTACCCTGTTGCATCCCCTGCGTCGGATCGTGATTTTCCCAGAAGGTCTGTAAAAGCTGCTCATAACGGATAACGGCAGGATCGTACACTATCCGTACCGCTTCGGCATGACCGGTCTGCCCGGAGCAGACTTCCCGGTAGGTTGGATTAGGCGTGTAACCGCCTGCATACCCTGCCGCGGTGCTATATACGCCGGGCAATTGCCAGAATAAACGTTCTACGCCCCAGAAACAGCCCATAGCGAAGTAGGCGATCTCCATCCCGGCAGGGACATTGGTCATAGAGTGTTCATTTACCGCATGCAGAGTGGCGATCGGCATCGGGGTGTTGCGTCCTGGTAACGCATCTGCTTGAGTAACCAGATGTTTTTTATCAAATAAACTCATGAGCTATTCTCCCGAAAGCGTTAATTGGCGTTAAGGTTGTAACGAGACGCATCTTTGCACACAATAACAACATTAATGTATCTGGATTTAACCATAAGAAATATTTGGGCAGTCGTCTGCTTTTCAATCGCAATTGTTGATTTTATGTTAAGCCGCGGAGCGGTAGTGTGATTTTTTCCAGGGGTGGGAATAGGGGATATTCAGGAGAAAATGTGCCACATATCCGTCAGTTATGTTGGGTTAGCTTACTGTGCCTGAGCAGTTCTGCGGTAGCCGCAAATGTTCGTCTGAAAGTCGAAGGGCTATCCGGAGAGCTGGAAAAAAACGTTCGCGCACAGCTCTCTACGATTCAGAGCGATGAGGTGACGCCGGATCGGCGCTTTCGCGCCCGAGTTGATGATGCGATTCGCGAAGGGCTTAAAGCGTTAGGCTATTACGAACCCACTATCAAATTCGACTTGCTTCCACCGCCTGCGAAAGGACGGCAGGTATTAATCGCCAGGGTTACGCCCGGCCAGCCGGTGTTGATTGGCGGTACAGAAGTCATTTTACGCGGCGGCGCGCGTACGGACAAAGATTATCTGGCCTTACTGAAAACGCGTCCGGCAATCGGCACGGTGCTGAACCAGGGAGACTATGACAATTTTAAAAAGTCGTTAACCAGCGTGTCGCTACGTAAAGGCTATTTCGACAGCGAATTCGTTAAAAGTCAGTTGGGAATTGCTCTGGGCCGTCATCAGGCGTTTTGGGATATTGATTATGATAGCGGTGAGCGCTATCGCTTCGGACCTGTCACCTTCGAAGGTTCGCAGATTCGTGATGAATATTTACAAAATCTGTTGCCGTTTAAAGAGGGTGATGAGTACGAATCGAAAGATTTGGCGGAACTAAACCGCCGACTTTCCGCTACCGGATGGTTTAATTCTGTCGTGGTGGCGCCGGAATTTGAGAAATCGCGTAAAACAAAAATTCTGCCGTTAAAAGGCGTGGTATCGCCGCGAACCGAAAACACGATTGAAACCGGGGTGGGGTACTCCACCGACGTCGGGCCGCGCGTGAAAGCGTCGTGGAAAAAACCGTGGATGAACTCCTACGGTCATAGCCTGACCACCAGCACCAGTATTTCTGCGCCGGAACAGGTGCTGGATTTTAGTTATAAAATGCCGCTGCTGAAAAACCCGCTGGAGCAATACTATCTGGTACAGGGCGGTTTTAAACGTACCGATTTGAATGATACGGAGCAGGACTCGACCACGCTTGCCGTGTCGCGTTACTGGGACCTTTCCAGCGGTTGGCAGCGGGCGATTAACCTGCGCTGGAGTTTCGACCACTTTACCCAGGGGAACGTCACCAATACCACCATGCTGTTCTACCCGGGCGTGATGATCAGCCGAACCCGCTCGCGAGGGGGGCTGATGCCAACCTGGGGCGATTCGCAGCGCTATTCAGTAGACTATTCGAATACGGCCTGGGGCTCCGACGTGGATTTCTCCGTGCTGCAGGCGCAAAACGTCTGGATTCGGACTTTGTACGATCGCCACCGTTTTGTGATGCGCGGCAATTTAGGCTGGATAGAAACCGGTGATTTCGACAAAGTTCCGCCGGATTTACGTTTCTTCGCCGGGGGCGACCGCAGTATTCGCGGCTATAAATACAAATCTATTTCGCCTAAAGACAGCGACGGCAATCTTAAAGGCGCCTCAAAACTGGCAACCGGATCGTTGGAGTACCAGTATAACGTCACCGGCAAATGGTGGGGGGCGGTGTTTGTCGATAGCGGCGAGGCGGTGAGTGATATTCGCCGCAGCGATTTCAAAACCGGGACCGGGGTCGGCGTGCGCTGGGCGTCGCCGGTTGGGCCTATCAAACTCGATTTTGCCGTACCGGTCGGCGACAAAGACGAACACGGTTTACAGTTTTATATCGGTCTGGGGCCTGAATTATGAGTTTATGGAAGAAAATAAGCCTCGGCGTGTTGATTTTCATTGTGGTGTTACTGGCGAGCGTTGCGTTTCTGGTCGGGACGACGACGGGGCTGCATCTGGTATTCAGTGCGGCGAACCGCTGGGTGCCGGGGCTGGAGATTGGGCAGGTCACCGGCGGCTGGCGGGACTTATCGTTAAAAAATATCCGCTATGAGCAGCCGGGCGTTGCGGTGAATGCGGGCGAAATTCATCTGGCCGTCGGGCTTGATTGCCTGTGGCGCAGTAGCCTGTGCGTCAATGATCTGGCGCTAAAAGACATTAATGTCGCTATCGACAGCAAAAAAATGCCGCCTTCCGAACCGGCGCAAGAAGAGGAAGAAAGCGGACCGCTGAACCTCTCCACCCCCTGGCCCATCACGCTGTCGCGCGTGGCGCTGAATAACATCAATATCAAGATTGATGACACTACCGTTTCGGTGCTGGATTTTACCTCCGGGCTGGCATGGCAGGAGAAAAACCTGACCCTGAAACCGACGCGGCTTCAGGGACTGCTGATTGCGCTGCCGAAGGTCGCTGACGTGGCGCAGGAAGAGGTGGTTGAACCCAAAATCGAGAAACCTCAACCGGATGAAAAGCCGCTTGGCGAAACGCTAAAAGATCTGTTTGCAAAACCGGTAATGCCGGAGATGACCGATGTTCACCTGCCGCTCAATCTGAATATCGAGTCATTTCGCGGCGAGCAGCTACGCATCACTGGCGATACCGATCTGACGGTGCGCACGATGCTGCTTAAAGTCAGCAGTATCGACGGTAATATGAAGCTGGATACTCTGGATATCGAAGCCAACCAGGGCACGGTGAAAGCCTCTGGTACGGCGCAGCTCGCCAATAACTGGCCGGTTGATATTACGCTCAACAGTACGCTGAATATCGATCCGCTAAAGGGTGAAAAGATAAAACTCAAGGTCGGCGGCGCGCTACGCGAACAACTGGAGGTCGGGGTGAACCTTTCCGGGCCGATGGATGTCACGCTTCGCGCCCAGACGCGGCTGGCGGAGGCCGGTTTACCGCTCAATCTTGAAGTCGTCAGCCAACGCATTGCCTGGCCATTGACGGGGGATACCCAGTTTCAGGCTGACGATCTGAAGCTCAAACTGAGCGGTAAGATGACCGACTATACGTTGTCGATGCGAACCGCCGTGAAAGGACAAGATATTCCGCCGGCGACCATCACGCTGGATGCCAAAGGGAATGAGCGGCAGATTAATCTCGATAAACTCACCGTCGCCGCTCTGGAGGGAAAAACCGAACTGAAAGCGCTGGTGGACTGGCAGCAGGCGATTAGCTGGCGTGGCGAACTGACGCTGAATGGCATCAATACCGCTAAAGAGATCCCGGACTGGCCCGCGAAGCTTAACGGCGTCATGAAAACCAAAGGCAGCCTCTACGGCGGCACCTGGCAGATGGATGTCCCGGAGCTCAAGCTGACCGGCAATGTGAAGCAGAACAGCGTTAACGTCAACGGGACGCTAAAGGGCAACAGCTACATGCAGTGGACGATCCCGGGGCTGCACCTTGCGCTGGGCCCAAACAGCGCCGATATAAAAGGCGAGCTTGGCGTTAAGGAGCTGAATCTTGACGCCGCCATCGATGCGCCAGGGCTGGATAATGCGCTGCCAGGGCTGGGCGGCATGGCAAAAGGAATCGTTAAAGTCCGCGGTACGGTAGAAGCGCCGCAGCTGTTGGCGGATATCACTGCCCGCGGCTTGCGCTGGCAGGAGCTGTCTGTCGCCCAGGCGCGCATTGAGGGCGATATTAAATCCACCGATCAGATAGCGGGCCATCTCAACGTTCGCGTAGAGCGGATTTCGCAGCCCGACGTTAACATCAATCTGGTGACGCTTGACGCCAAAGGCAGCGAGAAGCAGCATCAGCTACAGCTCCGTGTTCAGGGAGAACCGGTATCCGGTCAACTCTCCCTGACAGGCAGTTTTGATCGCGAGGCGGCGCGCTGGAAAGGGACGTTAAGCGACACCCGTTTCCAGACGCCAGTGGGGCCATGGTCGTTGACCCGCGCGATTGCGCTGGACTACCGTAATAAAGAACAGAAAATCAGTATCGGGCCGCATTGTTGGCTGAACCCGAACGCCGAGCTGTGCATCCCGCAAACCATTGATGCGGGCGCCGCAGGACGGGCGGTGGTCAATCTCAACCGCTTTGATCTGGCGATGCTGAAGCCATTTATGCCTGATACCACGCAGGCCAGCGGGATCTTTAGCGGGAAAGCGGACGTGTCGTGGGACACCACCCAGGAGGGATTGCCGCAGGGGAAGGTCACGCTTTCCGGTCGTAATGTGAAGGTCACGCAGACCGTCAATGACGCGCCGTTACCGGTCGCGTTTGAGACGCTGAACCTCAGCGCCGATCTGCACAATAATCGCGCCGAGTTGGGGTGGCTGATTCGCCTGACGAACAATGGTCAATTTGATGGCCAGGTGCAGGTAACCGATCCTCAGGGGCGGCGCAATCTCGGCGGTAACGTCAACATGCGCAATCTCAATCTGGCGATGGTCAACCCTGTCTTTTCGCGCGGCGAAAAAGCGGCGGGAATGTTAAACGCCAGGCTACGTCTGGGCGGCGATGTACAAAGCCCGCAGTTGTTTGGTCAGTTGCAGCTTAGCGCGCTGGATATTGACGGTAATTTTATGCCGTTTGAGATGCAGCCGAGCCAGCTCACCATGAACTTTAGCGGGACGCGTTCGACGCTCGCCGGTATCGTGCGAACACAACAAGGGCAAATTAACCTGAACGGCAACGCCGACTGGAGTCAGATTGACAACTGGCGCGCGCGGGTGACGGCGAAAGGCAGCCGGGTGCGGATTACCGTTCCGCCGATGGTGCGCCTGGATGTCTCGCCGGATGTGGTCTTTGACGCGACGCCTTCGCTGTTCACGTTGGATGGGCGTGTGGACGTTCCGTGGGCGCGAATTGTGGTGCACGACCTGCCGGAGAGCGCGGTCGGCGTCTCCAGCGATGTGGTTATGCTCAACAATGACCTGCAACCAGAAACGCCGCAGACAGCGTCTATTCCCATCAACAGTAATCTGACGGTCCACGTCGGCAACAACGTGCGCATCGACGCCTTCGGGCTTAAAGCGCGTTTGACCGGCGATTTGAAAGTCGCGCAGGATAAGCAGGGACTGGGGCTGAATGGTCAAATCAATATTCCTGACGGCCGATTCCGCGCCTACGGCCAGGACCTGCTTGTCCGTAAAGGCGAGCTGCTGTTCTCCGGCCCGCCGGATCAGCCGCTGCTCAATATCGAAGCGATCCGTAACCCTGACGCCACCGAAGACGATGTCATTGCGGGCGTGCGCGTCACAGGCACTGCTGATGAACCCAAAGCGGAAATCTTCTCCGATCCGGCGATGCCGCAGGCTGAAGCGCTTTCTTATCTGCTGCGTGGGCAGGGGTTGGACAGCAATCAGAGTGATAGCGCAGCAATGACTTCCATGCTTATTGGCCTGGGGGTTGCGCAAAGTGGTCAGGTTGTGGGTAAAATCGGAGAGACATTCGGTGTAAGTAATCTGGCGCTGGACACGCAAGGGGTGGGCGATTCGTCCCAGGTTGTGGTCAGCGGCTATGTACTGCCGGGTCTACAGGTGAAGTATGGTGTAGGGATATTTGACTCTCTGGCGACGCTCACGTTACGTTATCGCCTGATGCCTAAGCTATATCTGGAAGCAGTGTCTGGCGTAGATCAGGCACTTGATTTGCTCTATCAGTTTGAGTTTTAGCAATGCGAATATTTGTCTATGGCAGTTTACGACAGAAACAAGGCAACAGTCACTGGATGACCAATGCCCAATTGCTTGGCGATTACCGTATCGATAACTACCAGTTGTATAGTCTGGGCCACTATCCAGGCGCAGTTCCGGGAAACGGAGCGGTATACGGTGAAGTTTATCGAATTGATAACGCCACGCTGGCCGAACTTGATGCTTTGCGCACCAGGGGCGGTGAATACGCACGCCAGTTAATCCAGACGCCTTACGGCAGCGCATGGATGTATGTATATCAACGTCCTGTTGATGGGTTAACTCTGATTGAAAGCGGTGACTGGTTAGACAGAAACCAGCCCTGAACTGAACACGCCACCCTCGGGTGGCGTTGTTTTTTTACATTCTGGCTGATGGCGCTAGCGCCGGGCATGGTGAGCTCTTATTCTGCCGTAGATCAATAATGACGCGCCGCCCAGGATAACAATGCATCCGAGAACCATAAATCCCTGCATATAGCTGCCGGTTGTCCGGTAAAAATAGCCGACCATTAGGCCTGCCAGCGTACCGCCGCCGCCGGCGCCGATGCCATTAATAATACCGGAGGCTGGGCCAATCGCATGGGGTTTAACGTTCGACTGGATAATCGACCAGATATTGGGGGTAAAGCTGGCGGCATAATAACCCATCGCCAGGGTAATGAGCGTGATTTTAAAGCCTGGCGCATCGACAAATGGCAGGAGAAATAACATCACGCCGGGGATTAGTAGGCCCAGTGAAGCAATAAGTACACGCTTTTGTGTTTTATCACTGATCCATGAGATAGGGATTGCCAGTATAACCGCAGTCAGATAAGGCAGAGAACTGACCAATGCTTTACTGAATCCGGTATAGCCGAGAGAATTGACAACCATGGGGATCCATAACGTAATTCCCCAGAACAACATCCCTTGAGTGATGTAGGTAAAAATAAGGAGTAGGAAGGGGGTTCCGCCCAGCGATTCCAGGGTAAGTTTAGTTTTCTCTGTTGGCGCCGGCGCACGATAATAAGGCGCTTCTTCCTGTTTTTTTAGCATTGTTATATAAAGTGGAACCACAACAACAATGCCGATCACACCAGTGATAATAAAAACATTTCGCCAACCGAAGGCAGCATCCAGCGGAGACAAAATCATAAATCCCAAGCCTAATGCCAGGAACTGTCCATAATACTGGATAATGCTGTTCGCCTGCGTCCGTTCTTTGTCTGAAAACCAGTCGCTGGCGAAGCGGGACTGCTGCGGCCAATAAATGCCTTCGGTAATGCCAAGCACCAGCCGACAAATCAAAATAACGTACACTGACGAGGTAAATCCGACAAAAACGGTCGCAATCGACCAGATTAGCACCATCAGAATGACTATTTTTTTCGGATCGTATCGCTGGGTAAATACGCCGCCAAAAATATTTGAAAAGGCATAGCCAATAAGAAATATGGTTAATACAATGCTGGCCGTTGCGCCATCAATATTCAGGTCGTGTGTAATCGTAGGTAACGTAACGGAAAGGTTAGAACGGTCAAGATAAGCAACAAAAAGGCCGAACATTAATGTCGCGCCGATCCGTAGCCATTTTTGCATTGAGGTCATTTTTCAACTCCGTTTGGCCGCGCGCCAAAATCAATTTGACGAAATAATATCTCACCGGATTTTATGGTCATTTGTGGTACCAGCACATGCGTCCCCGTGAGCGTTTCACCATGAATATCGGCAAATTCAACATGCCTGTTTTTTAATTTAAAGATGGCGATATCGGCAAATGCCCCAGGGGCCAGCGTACCAATTTCTGCTGCCATACCCATTAAAACTGCTGGGGTATGGGTACAGGCGTTAATGACATCGGTAAGCGCGACGCCGAGTGCTAAATATTTCGATAAAACCCATGGTAAGGCGTAAACAGGCCAGGCGAGTTTAGTGATGGTTGAGAGATCGCTACTGATGATATCCGGAAGAAAGCCATTGGCGATGGCCCGGCGTGCCGTGTTCATCGAAAAATGGCTGCGACCATTGGCGGCATCAAATATAACGCCTCTTTCCCTTGCCTGACGGACTTCGGCTAAGACAGCGCCTTCATCAGTAAGAATGGTGCTACCTTTGCCGTGAAACGCATGAGCGATAATATCGCCGCGGCGTAGCAAGGAGACAAGTTCTTTCATGGGAACGACGGGATGAGTCGAGTGTATTGCCACGGGGCACCTTAAATCGTTGGCAATACGAAGGGATTCAGTCAGCGGTTTTAAGCCATATTCAGCAATGTCCTCAGTCTGAACCTTGAGTTTTAATCCCTGAAGAACGTTGCGATACTGACGAAACAGCGCGTGGATCTTATTTTCATCAATATTGTCAGGATCATAATTTTCTTGTGACCAGGTTTGGCCCGGCGGCGACACGGTCAGAAACGCTTTGATTCGAACTTTGCTGGCGCAAATCACCGTTCGGTAGAAGGCATCAAAGTTTGCCGTACCGGCAGAACCTGCATCCACGACGGTGGTGACGCCATTCGGCGGCATGTACATATCAGGCCTGACGCCGCCTTCCGTCGCGTCATAAAAAACATGCGCGTGATAATCGATAAGACCGGGAGTGACGATCATACCGTCGGCATGGATAATCCGGGTCTCCGAAGTTACAGGATATTTATCGGCATCAACGATAATATCGTTAATGATGCGTAAATTGTTAATCTCATTAATATTACGAGCGGGATCGATGATATGTCCACCGGTAATTAATATATCATTTTTCATCATAATCTCTTAAAATAGTAAATAATTATGGCAGTCCTTAAAAATATATTAAAAAGTGTGTTTTGAGCGGATATTATGTTGGATTAAAAATACGGTTATTGGTAGGGAGAGCTTAGGATACCTTATTAAAAAGGTAATCGGGCCTATGCACTAAATAAGAATTTGGCGCTTGCTAATATTTAGGGCGTAAGTCCAGAGGAGTCTGCGGGCATTCACAAAACAATTATTATCTTAAGCTTTTTAGAGAAAATGTGAGCGTATTCAACCCTTTTTAATAAAAAATAAGGTAAAGTCTTATTCATTCCGTGAATGTTAAACTAATAATGATAAAAATTGTGTTCTATTCATTAGCCAATAAAAAGGCCCTCATTACTATGAGAGCCTTTATCTTGACGATTATGTAAAAGCGAACTTATTTCTTCGCTGCGCGCTCGAAGGAGGCAACGATTTCCGCTTTAGCCGCTTCGGCGTTGTCCCAACCGTCAACTTTCACCCATTTGCCTTTTTCGAGATCTTTATAATGCTCGAAGAAATGAGTGATCTGCGCTTTCAGCAGTTCCGGCAGATCGTTCACATCTTTAATGTGATCGTACTCTTTGCTCAGTTTGGTGTGCGGTACGGCAACCAGT
Source organism: Salmonella sp. SJTUF15591 (assembly GCF_043356435.1). Lineage (NCBI taxonomy): Bacteria > Pseudomonadati > Pseudomonadota > Gammaproteobacteria > Enterobacterales > Enterobacteriaceae > Salmonella > Salmonella sp. SJTUF15591. The sequence goes on from NZ_JBEUJO010000003.1 coordinate 264,253, forward strand.
TTCGCATCTTCACCGGATTCGTCGGTCATTTTCAGTACGCCAACCGGACGGCAACGGATGACGGCGCCTGGTTGCAGCGGGTACGGCGTCGGGACCAGAACGTCTACCGGGTCGCCGTCCAGAGACAGGGTATGGTTGATGTAACCGTAGTTGCACGGATAGAACATCGCGGTGGACATGAAGCGGTCAACGAACAGCGCGCCGCTCTCTTTGTCAACTTCGTATTTGATCGGATCTGCGTTAGCCGGGATCTCGATAACGACGTAGATATCTTCCGGCAGTTCTTTACCCGCCGGGACGTTGAGTAAGCTCATGTCTGTTTCCTTTGAATTTATGACAAACAAGTGGCGAGTATTATAGCCAACTCACGCCGAAAGTCTTCGCTTGTTTTCGTTTCCGCCTCATCTGGCGCGTCGTTGCGGAGCATAAACGACAAAGGTTAAGAACCGAAAAAATCACGGGCCTGATAAGGCAACGCCGCCATCGGACATGTTATTGCCCAATGGCGGCTTCATGCGTTATTCCGCATGGTGGTAAAGATTACGCGTCCGGGTATTCGCGGATAAAGCGTTCCACATCGTCAACCATATGGCGGTTGCCAACGAAGAACGAGCGGCGCTGGTGCAGGCTTTCCGGAATGATATCCAGAATACGTTCTTTACCATCGCTTGCTTTGCCGCCGGCCTGTTCCGCGAGGAACGCCATCGGGTTGCATTCATACAGCAGACGCAGTTTTCCCTGCGGGTGGCTGGCGGTGCTGGGGTAGAGATAGATGCCGCCTTTCAGCAGGTTGCGGTGGAAATCGGCCACCAGAGAGCCAATGTAACGTGAGGTATAAGGGCGACTTGTTGAACTATCCTCTTCCTGGCAGAATTTGATGTACTTCTTCACGCCATTCGGGAATTTAATGTAGTTGCCTTCGTTAATGGAGTAGGTTTTACCCTTTTCCGGGAAACGCATACGTTCCTGGCACAGACAGAACACGCCTAACGACGGATCGTAGGTGAAAGCGTGTACGCCGCAGCCGGTGGTGTAAACCAGCATGGTGGACGAGCCATACACAACATATCCCGCAGCGACCTGTTTGTTGCCGGGTTGCAGGAAATCTTCTTCGGTGACCGGCGTGCCGACGGGCGTCACGCGGCGATAAATCGAGAAAATCGTACCGACAGAGACGTTAACGTCGATGTTAGAAGAGCCATCCAGAGGGTCCATCAGCACCACATATTTCGCGTGTTCGCAGCCTTCAAAGACGACGATTTCGTCCTCTTCTTCCGATGCGATGCCCGCTACAATATCGCGCGCTTTTAGTGCAGCTTTCAGTTTCTCGTTCGCGAACAGATCGAGTTTCTGCTGAACCTCGCCCTGTACGTTCTCAGCACCGCTGGCACCCAGGATATCGACCAGACCGGCCTTGTTGATATCGCGGTGGATGATCTTGGCGCCCAATTTTATTGCCGACAGCAAAGCAGTGAGCTCACCGGTAGCCTGAGAGAACTCGTGCTGCTTTTCGACAATAAATTCACCTAACGTTTTCATAACACTTTCCCTGCAATTGATTGGAGTAAAGCGACCGTAACAATCTTAACAAACATTTCAGATGATGCGCTCAGGTGAATCGCGCCAGCAAAGTACAGATTTACCTGAAATGCGTTTCTCACTTGCCAGACATGTGCGTAAAATGGCTCGCAGATAAAAAAAGGATAGTGACGTATGCGCATTCATATTTTGGGAATTTGTGGCACTTTCATGGGGGGGCTGGCGATGCTGGCTCGCTCGCTTGGTCATGAAGTAACGGGTTCGGACGCCAATGTGTATCCGCCGATGAGTACCTTACTTGAGAAGCAAGGCATTGATCTGATCCAGGGTTATGACGCCAGCCAGCTCGATCCGCAGCCGGATCTGGTGATTATCGGCAATGCGATGACGCGCGGGAATCCGTGCGTGGAAGCGGTGCTGGAAAAAAATATTCCCTTTATGTCTGGTCCACAGTGGCTGCACGACTTTGTGTTGCGCGATCGCTGGGTACTGGCGGTCGCCGGTACCCACGGCAAAACCACGACCGCAGGCATGGCGACCTGGATACTGGAAGCGTGCGGGTACAAACCGGGCTTCGTGATCGGCGGCGTACCGGGCAACTTTGAGGTTTCCGCGCGCCTGGGCGAGAGCCCGTTCTTTGTTATCGAAGCGGATGAGTACGACTGCGCGTTCTTTGATAAACGTTCTAAATTTGTGCATTACTGCCCGCGGACGCTGATCCTCAACAACCTTGAGTTTGATCATGCCGACATCTTCGACGATCTGAAAGCGATCCAGAAGCAGTTCCACCATCTGGTGCGCATCGTGCCGGGGCAGGGGCGCATCATCTGGCCGGAAAACGACATCAACCTGAAACAGACCATGGCGCTGGGCTGCTGGAGCGAGCAGGAGCTGGTGGGCGAGCAGGGACACTGGCAGGCGAAGAAGCTGACTACGGATGCTTCCGAGTGGGAAGTGTGGCTGGACGGCGAAAAAGTCGGCGATGTGAAATGGGGCCTGGTCGGCGAACATAACATGCACAACGGTCTGATGGCGATTGCCGCCGCGCGCCACGTGGGCGTCGCGCCCGCAGAAGCGGCCAGTGCGCTGGGGTCATTTATTAACGCCCGCCGCCGTCTGGAGCTACGCGGTGAAGCGAACGGCGTGACGGTGTATGACGATTTTGCTCACCATCCGACGGCAATTCTGGCCACGCTGGCGGCGCTGCGCGGTAAAGTGGGCGGCACCGCGCGCATTATCGCAGTGCTGGAGCCGCGCTCTAACACGATGAAGATGGGGTTATGCAAGGATGATCTGGCGCCGTCGTTAGGGCGTGCGGATGAAGTGTTCCTGCTGCAGCCGCCGCATATTCCGTGGCAAGTGGCGGAGGTCGCCGAAGCCTGCGTACAGCCTGCTCACTGGAGTGGCGATGTCGATACGCTGGCGGAAATGGTGGTGAAAACCGCACAGCCTGGCGATCACATCCTGGTGATGAGCAACGGCGGTTTCGGCGGCATCCATCAGAAATTGCTGGATGGGCTGGCGAAAAAAGCTCAGAACGTAACAGCGTATTAAATGACTATGCGGTCAGCCAGCTTTGTGGCTGGCTGTTTTATATGGGGCATCTTGCCATCGAAAGCGCATTCCGCTCGCCGGGAGACGTTAAAGCAATACTGAAAAATCATTTGCCGCTCAGTATTGAAAAAGAGTAGACGCATATCCTTAAAGTAATCAGTGTAATACACTAAGAGTGTTCCGCCGGTTGCCGTATGCGGGACGAAAAGAGCCAGTTCGCAATAACAGATGAAGGTTTCGTGATTTATAAACGTCATCTTCTGCCTTTCAACGTTTGCGATGCCGCCTGGCTGCGGGCATCGTCCAGTCATAACAATGCTGATCCTGTCGCATTTATGCGGTCAGATTCAGATTGCTCAGAACCCAGCCCGCCAGCAAATTCTGTACTGAAGGTAACCACAGCGCAATTTGAATGTTGTTAACTGTATGTTCAGTTCATTTGTGCTAATATTGTTATTTACGAAATTTTCGTTCTATTAGAGTATCATGCATGTCTAAACATCAAACTCAACTTTCCTTACTGCAGGATGATATCCGCAGTCGCTATGACAGCCTTAGCAAACGTCTTAAACAAGTTGCTCAGTATATTCTGGATAACAGTAATAGCGTTGCTTTTGACACGGTCGCTTCCATCGCGCAACATGCCGATGTTCCCCCTTCGACACTGATTCGTTTTGCTAATGCGTTTGGTTTTAGCGGATTTAATGAAATGAAACAGGTATTTCGCCAGCACCTGATGGAGGAAACAGTAAGCTATACCGAGCGGGCGCGTCTGTTCAGACAGAAAAATGCGGATGAAGGGGAACCTACCCCGGAAAAGCCGGGTGAAATTCTGAAGCTATTTTCAATGGTGAATGCACAGGTATTACAACAATTACCGGTGCAGATTAAAAATGAGCAGTTGGATGCGGCGGTCAATCTGTTAGCGAAAGCCGACAATATTTATGTGATTGGATTACGTCGTTCGTTTAGCGTGGCCAGTTATTTAACCTACGCATTGCGTCATCTGGAGAGACGGGCATTTTTAATTGACGGTATTGGCGGAATGTTCTCTGAACAGCTAAGTATGGTCAGCCCCGACGATGTCGTTATTGCCATCAGCTACTCGCCTTACGCGCAGGAAGTGGTGGAATTAGTCGAGCTTGGCGCGAAACGCGGTGCGCACCATATTGCGATAACCGATAGCCAGGTCAGCCCGCTGGCAGCGTTCAGTGAAGTCTGTTTTGTGGTACGTGAAGCGCAGGTCGATGGTTTCCGTTCTCAGGTCGCGTCCATGTGTCTGGCGCAAACGTTAGCGGTTTCACTGGCGCTGGCGACGGAGTAAAAAAACAAGCCGATGATCGTATTTAGCGATCATCGGCATTGTGGTGAAACTTAATCAGAATAACGTTCGGTTTGAATTGGCTGCAGTTTTTTTCTGCGTTTTGCTAACACTACGCTCTCCATTTTCTCCAGCGAAATGCCTTTTGTTTCCGGCAGGTAACGGCAGATAAAGAAGTAACTGAAGATGCAGCAGATGGCGAATATCCACATTGGAAATGCGCCGTGGAAATGCGAAAGTAAATACGGGTTTTCATTAATCATCGGGAAGAATTGCGAAACTAAAAAGTTTGCCATCCACATAAATCCGACCGAAATACTCATTCCCTGCGACCTCATCCGGTTAGGGAATATTTCAGAAATAAGCACCCATGCGCCCACGCCCCAGGAAAGCGCGTAGAAAATCATAAAGAACAGCATACCAAATAGCGCGAAATAACCGGTTGCCTGGCTGTACAGCGCCCATGAAGTGAGCAACAAGCCGATGATGCTGCCGATAGTGCCTTTACGCATCAGCGACAAACGCCCCATCTTATCCATGATCATTGCGCCAATAATGGAACCGATAAGCTGAATCACGCCGATCCAGATTGTCTGGAACAGGGCCTCCTGGGCGCTACCGGTCACATCCTTAAGGACGATTGGCGCGTAATACATCATGACGTTAACCCCTGTTACCTGTTGCAGCATAGCGATCATGCAGCCCAGGATCAGGATGAAACGCACGTTCCCGTCGCGGTAATTGAGTTTTTGATGGGCGTTTAGTTGGTCATTTTGCAGTGAGGTTTTTATATCGGCAAGAAGATGTCTGGCATGTTCTTCGTTGGATATTTTGGTCAGTATTTTTAGCGTCTCCTCCTCGCGACCAATCATCATCATCCAGCGGGGAGATTCCGGGATTAAAAAGACTAAAATACAGAACAAAATGCAGGGAATAATGCCCGCAGCAAACATATAGCGCCAGCCAAGTTCAATGAGCCAGGTATCCGCTGCAATCGATGCTATTTTGTAGTTAACGTAGAAGATCAGAATCTGACCGAAAACGATAGCGAACTGCTGCATACTTAATGCTCTGCCGCGCATGTTTTTCGGTGAGACTTCAGACATATACATCGGTGATACTGTTGCCGCCAGGCCGACTGCCAGTCCACCGATAATGCGATAAATCACAAAATGGGTGAACGTGTAGGAGAGGGAGGTGCCCACTGCGGAAATAGTGAATAACAGCGCTGAAACCATCAATGATTTCTTGCGTCCAAAACGTTTGGATAAATATCCGGCGCTAAACGAACCAATAACGCACCCCACCACAACGCAGGAAACCGCCCAGCCGGTCTCAGCAGGAGATAGATGAAAGTAGCTGGTTAGTGAACCAATCGCACCTGAAATAACAGCAGTATCGTAGCCAAATAATATTCCGCCCAGTGCGGCAATCGCGCAGATGCGTAATATGTAACCCGTATTATAACAACTATCTGATGTGGACATAGGTAGATTATCTCCAGAATAAACTTCATCTATCTGTTTGAATTTAGTGAACAAATAGACAAATTCATCTTATGTCGGTCATTGCCGTAGCTCTGCCGACGATCTTATAGCTATTGAGAACTCTCGTTTCACAACCTATGTTTTAATTTCAAAACGATCAATAATGAAACTTATGTTTTGTTATGGGTATCACATTTCGAATTTCATAATCCTGGCGTTTTTTATCGTTAAGATGCTGCGTTTTGCGCAGTGCTCTCCTCTATCTTGGTGAATTTACTTGATTTTATTGCTTTCGTGACAGTGCCTGAGTTCAATTTGTCAGGGGCCGTACTTTTTGTTCTTTCCTGGAACATCTCCATTTCGTGATCTTTTGCATGGAATTTTTCTTCTAATGAATGCAAAAATAAAATGAAAAATTTCATTGGTGTGTTGTTTCCTCAACAGGCAAGGGAGGGATTATGTCTCAGAGAAGTAAGTACAATTCGGCCTATGTGTACGTCCTGTGTTGTATTGCGGCGCTGGCTGGATTGATGTTTGGTTATTCAACGGCGGTGATTACCGGGGTGGTATTGCCTTTACAGCAGTATTACCAACTGACGCCAACCGAGACCGGATGGGCCGTTTCCAGTATCGTGATTGGTTGTATCATCGGCGCGCTGGTCGGTGGAAAAATTGCCGATAAACTGGGGCGTAAACCTGCGCTTCTGATCATTGCGATCATTTTTATCGCTTCTTCCTTAGGGGCGGCGATGAGTGAATCGTTCATGATCTTCTCCCTTTCCCGCATTGTGTGTGGTTTTGCGGTTGGGATGGCCGGAACGGCATCCACCATGTATATGTCTGAACTGGCGCCTGCTGAAATTCGCGGCAAAGCGCTGGGCATTTACAATATTTCCGTGGTATCTGGCCAGGTTATCGTGTTTATAGTCAACTATCTGATAGCAAAAGGAATGCCTGCTGATGTGCTGGTTTCCCAGGGCTGGAAGACTATGCTTTTTGCCCAAGTGGTACCCTCCATTGCGATGTTAGCGATTACGCTTTTCCTACCCGAATCACCGGCATGGTGCGCCCGTAACAACCGCAGCGAAACCCGTTCGATAAAGGTGCTTACCCGGATCTACAGTGGATTAACGGCCACAGATGTGGCCGCTATTTTTGACAGCATGAAAGAAACCGTACGTCCACAGGACAACGTCGCCGGGGGAGAACGCACCAACCTGAAAAGCTCGCCGGTGCTCCGCTATATTCTGTTGGTTGGATGCTGTATCGCCGTTTTGCAACAGTTCACAGGCGTTAACGTAATGAACTATTATGCGCCGCTGGTGTTGCAGAACAGCAGTACCGAAGTGGTTATGTTCCAGACCATTTTTATCGCGGTATGTAATGTGGTGGGCAGTTTTATCGGCATGATCCTGTTCGACCGCTATGGCCGTATACCGATTATGAAAATTGGTACCATCGGCTCAATTGTCGGCCTGTTGATCGCGTCATACGGTTTGTACACCCACGATACAGGCTACATTACCATCTTTGGCATCCTGTTTTTTATGCTGCTGTTTGCCGTCAGCTGGAGCGTTGGCGCATGGGTACTGATTTCTGAGGTTTTCCCTGAAAAGATAAAAGGTTTTGGGATGGGGCTGGCGGTGAGCCTGATGTGGATAGCCAACTTCCTCATCTCACTGTTGTTCCCGGTCATAAATGATAACGCCTGGCTGCAGGAGACCTTCGGCGGCGCTTTCTCGATGTGGATTTTTGTCGTCTTTAATTTGGTCTGCTATGTCTTTATTTCTCGTTATGTGCCGGAAACAAAAGGGGTGCCGCTAACAGAAATTGAACGGCTGGCCGAGAACAAGCTGCGTGAAATTCAGGGGAAACGTCGCGATGTAATAGCCTGATACCTCTCCAATATTAGCGGAGAATATCCAGAGATATTCTCCGCTGGTTACACAACCTTTACTCCCTCCAGCGAGTGCGCACAGGATATACCCTGTTGAAATCTCCCCAGTGTTTACCACCTCTACGTAACTAATTGATCCATAATAATATTGGCAAATAGGGTAAGTCTTCTTCTGCATCATTATTTTATTGCGTATTCCTGGTGGGGGCCGTGCCGTAAATACGCTATATACAAAACAGGGAAATAATTTAAGAGAAGGCGGATAGCGATCTTATGAGCGTGTGTGGCGCAGAGTTGAATAAAAAAGCCAGCCGCAGAGGACGGCTGGCAAAGTACCACTCAACGAAGTGTTATCGCGGGTAGTCTGGTGAGTTAATCCACGCGTGGTTCTCTTCCCAGGTGAAACGCCATTTTCGTAGCGGGCCGGCCATCACGTTCAGATAGTAGTTATCGTAACCCGCGATGGTGGCAACCGGGTGGTAGCCCTTAGGTACTTTCACTACATCCCGGTTATAGACCGCCATACATTCATCCAGGCTGCGATCGTCGGTGTAGACGCGCTGTAAGCAGAATCCCTGAGGTGGATTGAAACGGTGATAGTACGTCTCTTCCAGATAGGTCTCCTGGCCTTCAACTGCCGTATCGTGCTTGTGCGCGGGCCAGGAGCTGGTATCGCCTTCATTAGTGTACACTTCAACGACTAGCAGGCTGTCGGCGAGCTGGCTATCAGGAAGGATGTTATGCACCAGGCGCTGATTGCGCCCTTTTCCCCGATGCTCTACCCCGACCTCTTGTGGCGAGATCAGACGTACCGGAAGCTCTCCGAATCCCGGCGCGCTGCATACGGCCAGCTCAAGGTCGGTTTCGGCTGTCACTTTCGCCTCCGTATGATGGGGGAGGTAAACCGAATAAGCCGGAATGCGTTCAAACGGACTCATGCGCTGACCAATCCGATAGAAAAAACTGTCGGCGGCCTTAACGCTGGCCAGCCCGGCAACCAGCACCAGACAGCGTTCACGCTCATCGGACGGCAGGGTTATCGACTCTCCAGCCTTCAACTGCCAGACATCAAAACCGACATACTCCCAGCCTGCATTTTGAGGGGAAATGTGTTGGATATTTCCCGACTCAGAAGTACAGGTACTCAGCAAGTTGGCCATAATCTTCTCCTTCCTGAAAGCGTATTAACCGAGAGTCGGCATACTGAACTCCGATACGATCTGCTGTCCGTTCGGCCAACGCGAGGTAACGGTTTTCATCCGGGTATAGAAGCGCACGCCATCCGGCCCATGGACGTTCAGGGCGCCAAACACCGAGCGCTTCCAGCCGCCAAAAGAGTGAAATGCCATCGGAACCGGAACTGGAATATTAATACCGACCATCCCAGCTTCAACCGACTGGGCGAATTCGCGCGCATAGTGACCGTTGGTGGTGAAAATCACGCTGCCGTTGCCGAATTCATGGGAGTTTACCGTGCTAATGGCGGTGGCATAATCCGGGACGCGCACAATTCCGAGAACCGGGCCAAAAATTTCTTCACGCCAGATGGTCATCTCAGGCGTGACGTTATCAAACAGAGTGCCGCCGACATAAAAGCCTTCAGGATATCCCGCCACGCTATAGTTGCGGCCATCCATGACCAGAGTTGCTCCCTCGCTAACTCCTTTGTCGATGTAACCCAACACTTTCTGTTGATGAGCACGTGAAACAACCGGGCCCATTTCATTTTCATCTTTGCCGCGCAGCTCTCCCGGGCCGATACGTAGCGCCGCAATCAGCGGTTTCAGGCGTTCGATCAGACGGTCCGCCGTTTCATCGCCCACCGCGACCACTACCGGCAGCGCCATACAGCGTTCGCCCGCGGAACCAAATGCTCCGCCCATAATGGCGTTGACGGTGGCGTCCAGGTCTGCATCCGGCATAACGATTGCGTGATTTTTGGCGGCCCCGAAGGCCTGTACGCGTTTGCCATGGGCGCTGGCGGTGGTATAGATATGTTCCGCGACGGCGGAGGAACCGACAAAGCTGACGGCCTGTACGCGAGGGTCGCTGGTCAACAGGCTAGCTGCCTCATTGCCACAGTGAACAACGTTAAACACGCCGTCCGGCAGGCCAGCCTCCTGTAGAAGCTGCGCCATACGTAACGATGCGGACGGCACCAGTGCGGGCGGCTTCAGGACGAAGGTATTGCCGCAAGCCAGAGCAACCGGGAACATCCACATAGGCACCATTGCCGGGAAGTTAAACGGTGTGATGCCTGCCACAACCCCAAGCGGCTGCATTAATGAAAAGCTGTCAACGCCTGAGCCGACGTTAAAGGAGTACTCTCCTTTGCTGAGATGTGGGATCCCGCAGGCAAATTCGACAACCTCTATGCCGCGCGTCAGTTCGCCAAGCGCGTCTGACCAGACCTTGCCATGCTCGCTGACGATCAGCGCCGCCAGTTCGTCCCGATGCTTTTCCAGTAATACTTTGAATTCAAAAAGGATACGTGCCCGGCGTAGCGGAGTCATTTTACTCCATGCCGGAAAAGCCTCATGTGCGCTTTGAATTGCCGCCAGCATCTCCTCTCGGGTGCTCTGGGTGACCTGACGAATTACTTTACCGGTGGCCGGATTAGTCACCGGTAGCGCCTCGCCGCTGCTGCTCAGTGTCGTTTTACCATGAATAAAATTGCCGACTGTTTCCATCTCTTTTTTATCCTCTTAAACCGATGTTGACGACGTTCTGACTGAGCGGTCACAGGAAAGCCTGGTTATCTTCAGCCTAAAACGCATACCGTATTCAATGTAAATTTTAGGATTAAAAATTTCAAATTTATTTTTTATGAAATTTTATTTTGAAAATTTGACGACTGATTTTTATACGAGGTTATGTGCAGCAAGAAACCAAAATTCTAATTAACTTATTGATTTTTATTGTTTTTATTTTGTGAGGTATCAATGGTTGTCTGTTGTGACGAGGAAAGATTTGGAAAAAATTATGATCTATATAGCATTTTTGTTTCATTTGGTGTGGTATAAAAATTCAAATTTCAGGGGTGTTTCGGCACCACAGTTTCGGATATTGGAGGGTAAATCATGCGCTTGTGCTTCTGTCCTTCAGAACGAGAGAATAAGGCTCAGCCCCAGTTGGCGTATGTGAGTCAGGTCAGTGAGAGCAATGGTCCGTTTGTCCGGTTCATGCATATGCACCCACAGACCGTTGAACTGATTCTTATCACCGAAGGAGACGGGGAGTATTTCATTGGCGATCGCATCTACCCGGTTCGTAAAGGCGACCTGGTCATTTATAACAGCCAGGTGGTGCATGATGAGTATCTGGAAAGCGGGCGGCCAATTGGCACTATTTGTTGTGGGATTAACAATATTTCGTGTCCGGGTCTACGTGAGAATGCGCTAATACCGGATGATATTGTGCCGGTTATTCCACTGTATCACCATTATGCGACGGTGGAAAAACTGATGAGCTCCGTGTTTACCGTTATTAATCAGCATGCGGTAGAAGGGCCAGCAATGGCGCAGCTATTGACCCAGGTAGTACTCAAATACATTGAGGGAAATGTCTTATTGCGCACAGGTAACGATGCCATACAGCGCCATGAAAATTTACTTGATTCAATAAAATCCTATATTGATCGCAATTTCTATGAGCCTATTCGGCTGGATACGCTGGCGACGAAATTTAATGTCAGTCCTTATTATGTTTCCCATGAATTTAAACGCCGCTATGGTTATTCACCGATGGATTACCTGATAAAACGTAGGCTGGGGGAGGCTCAATCGTTACTAACCACGGATGAAGGCGGGCGCGAAAAGATCACCTCTATTGCTTATCGTGTTGGCTTTAGCAACCTTAGTCATTTTCAGAATTACTTCAAAAATAAAGTAGGGAAAACGCCCGGTCAATATCGCAAGGACTATCGTAAAGCTAATTATTTATTATTTGAATATTAATGCTTGCTAAAATTTAATCGTCATGAGAATGGTCGCAATACTGCGGCCATTTTTTATTTGTCGGTATATTTTATGCGTTTATCTATAGCGCGAAAAGTCTGGCAATATCATTAAAGAGTGATGATTTTTTTGTGATACCTGACGCATTTATCCCACTTCTTCAACCAGGATAGATAAAGTTTTTCAGGCAACAAAAAGTAATATGTTGTCCATCAAAGGTTAATTTGCATCGCGGTATGCAGTAAAAGCGTTTCATTAAGTGGGAGCCAGCAACATGTACAATGTAAAAAAGAGCATTAAGTTGGGGATTGCGCCTATCGGTTGGCGCAATGATGATATTCCTGAGATTGGTAAAGAAAATACATATAAACAAATACTTAGTGATGCCGCGCTCACCGGTTTTTCCGGGACGGAAGTTGGCGGTTGTTATCCGCAGGATCCTGCTGAGTTAAATAAAGAGTTAATGCTTCGCGGACTGGAAATACCAGGCCAGTGGTTTTCTTCCTTTATTATTCGCGATGGTATTGCATCTGCGATGAATGCTTTTGAACAGCATTGTGCTTATTTGCAGGCAATACATGCATATGTCGCCGTTGTTTCTGAACAAACTTATAGTATTCAAGGTATTATCGATAAGTGCGTTTATACAGAGAAGCCTAACTTCAGCGACAGCGAATGGCAGCTTTTATGCGAAGGACTTAATGCGCTTGGGAAGATTGCCAATGCGCACGGGCTGAAGCTCGCTTTCCATCATCATATGGGCACCGGTGTGCAGACTCTGCCGGAAGTGGATCGACTCATGGAGAATACCGATCCGCAATTTGTACATCTGCTGTTTGATACCGGGCATATATATGTTTCTGACGGCGATGTCATGCCGCTACTGAGTAAACATTTTGATCGTATTAAACACGTTCATTTTAAAGATGTGCGTAATGAAAAACTCAAAGCATGTCGCCTCGCGAAGAAATCATTCCTCAATTCTTTCCTTGATGGTGTGTTTACCGTCCCCGGCGATGGAAATATTGATTTTAAATCCGTATTAGCTTATCTGGTCGGGCATCAATATTCTGGCTGGATTGTTGTTGAGGCCGAGCAGGATCCTAAGAAATATAACCCATTGGAATATGCGCAAAAAGGTAAAAAGCATATTGATGAGTTACTGAAAAATTATCTTTAATTGAAAAGGAAACAGAAAATGACTTTAAAAGCAGGTATTGTAGGTATCGGCATGATCGGCTCCGATCACTTAAGACGTCTGGCCAACACCGTGTCGGGTGTAGAGGTTGTTGCCGTATGTGATATCGTCGCGGGTAGGGCGCAGGCGGCGCTGGATAAGTATGCGATCGAAGCCAAAGATTATAATGACTATCACGATCTGATTAATGATAAAGACGTTGAAGTGGTCATCATTACCGCATCAAATGAGGCGCATGCCGATGTGGCCGTTGCCGCGCTAAATGCTAACAAATATGTTTTCTGCGAAAAACCGTTAGCGGTGACGGCTGCGGATTGTCAGCGTGTGATTGAAGCAGAGCAGAAAAATGGTAAGCGCATGGTGCAGATTGGTTTTATGCGCCGCTACGACAAAGGTTACGTTCAGCTGAAAAATATTATCGACAGCGGCGAAATCGGTCAGCCATTAATGGTTCATGGACGTCATTACAATGCCAGCACGGTGCCAGAATACAAAACACCACAGGCTATCTATGAAACATTGATTCATGAAATTGACGTTATGCACTGGCTGCTTAACGAAGATTATAAAACCGTTAAGGTTTACTTCCCGCGCCAGTCCAGCCTGGTGACCACTCTGCGTGATCCGCAGCTGGTTGTAATGGAAACCACCTCCGGCATCAATATTGTGGTTGAAGTATTTGTGAACTGCCAGTATGGCTACGACATTCACTGCGATGTTACCGGCGAGAAAGGAATGGCGGAGCTGCCAACCGTCGCCAGCGCCGCGGTACGGAAAGCGGCGAAGTATAGCACCGACATCCTGGTTGACTGGAAACAGCGCTTTATTGATGCCTACGACATTGAGTTCCAGGATTTCTTCGATCGCCTGAACGCAGGATTGCCGCCGGCAGGCCCAACGTCATGGGATGGTTATCTGGCTGCGGTTACCGCTGATGCCTGCGTGAAGTCTCAGGAAACAGGGAATACCGAGATTGTTGAATTACCCTCAAAACCTGATTTCTACAAATAAACCTTCCGCGTATTAAAACCTTCTGCCGGATAGCGATGCTTAAGCGTCCTATCCGGCATATCACAATTTATTATCTTTTTTTATCCGGAACTTCCCTATGAAAGGCAGACTCATCTCTTCCGATCCGTATCGTCAGCAATTCCTTGTTGAGCGTGCGGTCTCTTTTTCGCATCGTCAGCGTGATTGCAGTGAATTAATCAGCGTCTTACCGCGCCACACGTTACAGCAGATTGACGGATTCGGCGGCAGCTTTACCGAAGGTGCGGGTGTGGTATTCAACAGCATGAGCGAAAAGACGAAGGCGCAATTTCTTTCCCTTTATTTTTCTGCTCAGGAACATAATTACACTCTGGCGCGGATGCCAATTCAGAGCTGTGATTTTTCCCTGGGCAATTACGCGTATGTCGATTCCAGCGCTGACCTGCAGCAGGGACGGCTCTCCTTTTCCCGCGATGAAGCGCATTTAATACCGCTGATTTCCGGGGCGTTGCGGTTAAATCCACACATGAAGCTGATGGCTTCGCCGTGGAGTCCGCCGGCGTTTATGAAAACTAATAACGATATGAACGGTGGCGGCAAGCTGCGGCGCGAATGCTACGCCGACTGGGCCGATATCATTATCAACTACCTGCTGGAATACCGCCGCCACGGCATTAATGTGCAGGCGCTTTCCGTGCAGAATGAGCCGGTGGCGGTAAAAACCTGGGACTCCTGTCTGTATAGCGTGGAAGAGGAGACAGCCTTTGCCGTGCAGTATCTGCGTCCGCGCCTCGCCCGGCAGGGTATGGATGAGATGGAGATCTATATCTGGGATCACGATAAAGATGGCCTGGTGGACTGGGCTGAACTCGCCTTTGCTGACGAAGCTAATTATAAGGGAATTAACGGGCTGGCATTCCACTGGTATACCGGCGACCATTTTTCGCAAATACAGTATCTGGCCCAGTGCCTGCCGGATAAAAAACTCCTGTTTTCCGAAGGTTGTGTGCCAATGGAGAGCGATGCCGGTAGCCAGATTCGCCACTGGCATACCTATCTCCATGACATGATTGGTAATTTCAAATCGGGTTGTAGCGGGTTTATCGACTGGAATCTGCTGTTGAACAGTGAGGGGGGGCCGAATCATCAGGGTAATCTGTGTGAAGCGCCCATTCAATACGATGCGCAAAACGACGTGCTGCGGCGTAACCACTCCTGGTATGGTATTGGCCACTTCTGCCGCTATGTGCGTCCGGGGGCGAGGGTCATGCTTTCTTCAAGTTACGATAATCTTCTGGAAGAGGTGGGATTTGTGAATCCCGACGGCGAGCGTGTGCTGGTGGTGTATAACCGCGATGTCCAGGAAAGGCGTTGCCGGGTGCTGGATGGCGATAAAGAGATCGCGTTAACGCTGCCGCCGTCAGGCGCCAGTACGTTGCTATGGCGGCAGGAGTCGATCTGAATGATGAAGCTGGGATTTAATGAAGCGACCTGTATGCGAAACTCCACGCTGGCACAGGATGTTGTGTTGGCGGAACGTTTTGGCTATGACTACATCGAAATCCGTCTGGATATGTTGCAGGAGTGGTTACAGAAACATACGTTAAGCGAGCTGGCAGACATTTTTGCCGTCGGCCACCTTAAGCCCTGGGGCTACAATTCGCTGGAAGACATTACGTTTTGTGATAGCGAAAGCTGGGCGGAGAAACGGCGGCAGTTGGCTTTCGCCTGCCATGCTGGCTCAGTGGTGGGGGGTGATTGTCTGGTTGTGGTGCCCACCATTCGTCAGGGGGGAAATTTTCCGCCAGGGGAAACGGTGAAAGATTCAGTGAAGCGTCTGCGCGAGATGGCGGCAGTGGCGGAAGAAAGCCAGATGCGGCTGGCCTTTGAGCCGATCGGTTCCGCAGGATGCTGTGTGCGCAGTCTTGCCATGGCGATGGAGATCGTAGATGCGGTCGATCGCAGTAACGTCGGGCTGGTCGTCGATGCCTTTAATCTTTACCTGCACGATCAATGGCGGGATCTGACCACGCTTCGCCAGATCCCTGTGGAAAAGATCTTCGTTTACCATATTGATGACGCCGATAATCTGCCGCTGGCAACGCTGGAGCATTGCCATCGTCTGTTTCCTGGCAACGGCGTGATCCCACTGCATGAGATCACGCATGAGCTAGTGCAGAAGGGCTATGAGGGGATCTGTTCGCTGGAACTGTTTAACCCTGGCTACTGGCAGATGGCGGCCAGCGAAGTCTTTGCGATAGGGGCGGAAAAGACTCGCCCCTTCTTAACAGCTTAATGTTGCCGCAGCAGGAGATGGACAACCGCCGCGCCCAGCAGCGCGCAGGCCGCGGCCAGAAGAAAGACCTGCTGATAGCCGATAAACGGCGTCAGCAGGCCCGCTATTGGTCCGGTAAATCCGTAGGCCAGATCCTGAAACGCTGACCAGACGCCGAGGGCCGTACCACGAATCTCCGGTGGCACTCTGCGCACAACCTCTACGCCCAGCGATGGGAACATCAGCGAACAGCCGCAGCCGGTAATCGCCGCGCCAATCAGCGCAGCGCCTGCTGACGGAGCGGCCCACATTACCGCCAGTCCGGTCCCCTCTACCAGTAGTGAAAAGGTTGCGACCGTGGCGCCGCCGTAACGGTCGGGAAATTTGGCGCAGAAAAAGCGGACAGCGATAAACGCAATGCCAAATAGCGTCATCGCAAAACCGGTGTTATCCCAGTGACGCTCGTTGAACCAGAGGGCGGTAAACGCGCTTAGGGTGGCAAAACCAATGCCCTGGAGCACAAGCCCTGTTCCGGGCCGCCACACCAGGCCGACGACCCGTAGCACTGGCACGCGGGGACGGGCTGTTGGGATATTCCCCGGAATGCCATAGATGACTCCGCTGGCGATGATCGGCAACAGCACGACGAGGAGCGCCGGAAGCGCCAGGCCGGCCCTGGCGTAAAGCGACAGCCCCAGCGGCGCGCCGATAGCCAGCGCACCGTAGGTCGCCATGCCGTTCCAGGAAATAACCTGACCCGCGTGGGTCGAGCCCGCCAGCCACATCCCCCAGGTTAAATTACCGGTCAAAATGAAACTTTCACCGATGCCCAGCAGCACACGACCAACAATCAGTATGGCCCATGCGAGCAGCGGAACCGGGTGAGCGATTAGACTGACCAGCATCAGCAGACCTGATGCGGCGCAGTAGAACTGACCGGTGATAACCGTCCGACGTCCGCCTGACGTGTCGGCTTTTCGACCCGCGGCGCCCCGGGTAAGCAAGGTGGCGATAAACTGGCTGCCTACCGCGATACCGATCAACAGATCGCTCAGATGCAACTGCTGCTGAACGTACAGCGGCAGCATGACTAACGGGATGCCAATAGTCAGATAGTTGAGAAACATCGCGGCGCTGATGCGAAACAGCGTGATCGATGTGGAATGTTGTGTGAGAGCTGGCATGGAATCGTCCTTGAACACGCCCCTTGTCCGATGCAGACACGGGGCGTGATGAGGCAGGCATTAACGTGCCGGGCGGTATTCGCGCCAGTAGTCGATAAGCATGCGGTATTTTTGTTTCACCGTTGCGATGAGCTGTTCATCGTTAAGCTGGCCGCCTAACCACTGGCGAGACGGTTCGCCAAAGATGGTCCGGCCGACGGCGAAACCTTTCACCCAGGGCATATCCGCTGCTGCGGCGAATCCTGACTTCAACTCGCTTTCCGGTGCGTCCAGGCCAAGTATCAATATACCGCGACATTCAGGGTCATAATGCTCAATATGCTGGCTGATTTCTCGCCAACGATCTGGGCTTAACGGCGGCAGTTTCCACCAGTCCGGCAGGATCCCCAGTTGATAAAAACGTTCCACAATCTGAGGATAGTATTGCTCATTTTGGTCTGCCGCATCGCGCGGCAAGATGACTTCCAGCAGCAGATCGTGACCAGACTGGCAGCAGGCGCGGTAAACCTCGTCAATGAGCGCCTCTTGTTCAAGACGTACCGACTCTGCATCGAGTGGATGATAGAAGACCAGACATTTCACGACGTGCTCTTGCGGCCAGCTGACAAGCTGAGAGCCAATATCGCCATGTTCCAGCTTCAGCGGATACGAACCGGGCATCTCAACCGGTCGGCCAATCCACCATCCCTGGCCGGTCACGTCGTTAAGCGCCTGCTGACCAAAGGTGGTATCGGCA
Organism: Salmonella sp. SJTUF15591; assembly: GCF_043356435.1. Taxonomy (NCBI): domain Bacteria; kingdom Pseudomonadati; phylum Pseudomonadota; class Gammaproteobacteria; order Enterobacterales; family Enterobacteriaceae; genus Salmonella; species Salmonella sp. SJTUF15591. The sequence goes on from NZ_JBEUJO010000003.1 coordinate 282,390, forward strand.
AGGATGCCGCTATTATTCTGTAAACCGGCCTCAAGCGCCGCCTGACGCGCCCCTTCCAGCAGTAGCATCTTCAGGGGGGGGATCGCGGATTCACTGGCGCCGACTTCATTTGCGATATCCACCAGTTGCTTGCGATGGTCAAAGGCGAATACGCACAGCTCCGGCCAGTGCTGTTTACGGGTTGTGACCCGATGAAGGTGATTCAGCCGCGGGTCTTTGTCTGGCCGGGTGATGGATTGTTCACGCGCGAGGTAGTCGTCCAGCTCTTTTTTGGTTGGCATGGCGGGGGCACAACCGTGGCGCGATACCACTAACGCGCCGCAGGCGTTTGCATAACGGCAGGCTTGCTCCCAGCTTTCATCGTTCAGGTATCCCCGCAGCAGTCCTGACATAAAGGCATCGCCCGCGCCCAGCACGTTCAGAACGTCTACACGAACGCCGCTATGTATCTTCACCTGCGACCAGTCATCGGCGATGTTGCCTTCAAAGACTGAGCAGCCCAGCGCGCCGCGTTTGCACACCAGTACGGCCTGGGTCAACTGACGGACGCGCCGCAGGGCGGTCAGCGTGTCGGTACTGCCGCCGGCGATATGGAATTCTTCTTCGGTCCCAACGATCAGATCGAAATGGCGTAATACCTGCTGGAGCTGTTCGGTAACCTGTGATGAGGCGATGAAACGTGTTTCACCGTCTCCTAGCGACGTCAGACCCCACAGTACGGGGCGGTAGTCGATATCCAGCGCCCGCCGCAGCCCGTGTTTTTGCGCATACTCCAGCGCTTTAAGAACGGCGGCGCGCGTATTGGGGTGAGAAAGATGGGTACCGGTGACGGCTAATGCGCGTGAAGAAGCGATGTAATCTTCGCGGATATCCTCAGGTGTTAGCGCCATGTCCGCGCAGTTATCGCGGTAGAAGATCAGAGGAAAGGTGTCCTGATCTTTAATGCCGAGGATCACCAGCGCGGTCAGACGATCGCGATCCGACAGCAGGCACTGCGTATCCACACCAACGCGGTTTAATTCTTCACGAACGAAACGTCCCATATGCTCATCGCCGACGCGGGCCAGCATAGCGGAACGTAATCCCTGAATGGCCGTGCCGTAGGCAACATTGCCTGACGATCCCCCTAAATATTTAGCGAAAGTCGTCATATCCTCCAGCCGCGACCCGATTTGTTGACCATACAAATCAACGGCGACTCGTCCCAGACAGATAACGTCCAGCGGCTTTTGCTCACTACTGACTGCTTTATTCATTGACATATCCCCTAACAGAAGACGGTGTTATTTTTGCCCATACTAAGGTTTGGTGATTTCATTTTCAATAAAAATGGAAATAATGTTTTCATTTATTGTTTGAACAAGATCACAGAAATGGCATTTCCGGGCAACGGGTATGATCGTTTTTTGTTGTGTTTTTTTGTTTTAATTTATTGATTATTAATGTTTTATTTCTTTTAAAAGCACATGGAAGATAAATTTCATTTTCATGGAAAATACGCCTAAATGGCGAAATTTTTTAACCGTTTTTTGATCTCCTTCCCATAAATGAAATATAAATTCCATATAATTGTGAGAACGGAAATTTTGATCCTATGATAAGTCTCTGTGTTTTTGGGGCTGAAGCGATGCATAAGCAGGCAACGACAGCCGAACGGTTGATAAAAGCAGGTGGGGTACATGAAAACAATCAGGTTGACCATGGCGCAGGCTTTGGTGCGCTTTCTTGATAATCAGTACATCGACGTAGACGGCAGCGAAATCAAATTTGTAAAAGGGATTTTCGCCATTTTTGGCCACGGGAACGTCGTCGGATTGGGGCAAGCGCTGGAAGAGGACTGTGGCCAACTTAGCGTTCATCAAGGGCGTAACGAACAGGGAATGGCGCATATCGCGACGGGATTTGCCCGCCAGATGCGTCGCCATCAGATTTATGCCTGCACCTCCTCAGTGGGGCCAGGGGCCGCCAATATGATCACCGCAGCGGCGACCGCGACGGCTAACCGTATTCCACTGCTTTTGCTGCCGGGCGATGTGTACGCATCGCGTCAACCCGACCCGGTTTTGCAACAGGTTGAACAAGAACACGATCTGACGCTGAGCACCAATGACGCTTTCCGTGCAGTTAGCCGCTACTGGGATCGCATTACGCGTCCGGAACAGCTAATGAGCGCCTGTATCAGCGCGATGCGGGTGTTAACCGATCCGGCGGATACGGGGGCCGTGACGCTTTGCCTGCCACAGGATGTGCAGGGTGAAGCCTGGGATTATCCGGATTATTTTTTCGCTCGCCGGGTCTATCGTCTTGAGCGTCACGCGCCGACGGAGCCGATGCTGAACGAGGCGGTTGCGCTGATTCGCCGCCACCAGCGGCCGCTGATCGTTTGCGGTGGGGGCGTGAAGTATTCGCAGGCTGAAGAGGCGCTGCTGAGATTTGCCGAACGCTGTCATCTGCCGATTGCTGAAACCCAGGCTGGCAAGGGAGCGCTCAGTTCTGCACACCCGTTGAACGTCGGCGGGATTGGCGAAACCGGTTCACTGGCGGCGAATCTGCTGGCGCAGGAAGCCGATCTGATTATCGGTGTGGGGACGCGCTATACCGATTTCACCACCTCCTCAAAGTGGATCTTCCAGAATCCCGACGTGCGCTACTTAAATATCAACGTTAGCCGCTTTGATGTCTTCAAGCTGGATGGCGTACAGATGCAGGGTGACGCTCGCGTCGCCCTGACGCAGCTTAGCGAACGGCTGGCCCAGGAGCATTATGCTTCGCAATGGGGTGAGACTATTCACCGCGTCCGCTCGCAATATATGGCGGAAGTTGAGCGCGTCTATGCTGTGGAATATAGCGGAGAGGGCTTCAAACCTGAAATTGAGGATCATATGGATACTCAAAAGGTGTTTGAAGAGTTTAATGAGATTACGCGATCGTGGCTGACCCAGACGCGCGTGTTGGGCGTGCTTAACCGGATGTTGCCGGAAAACGCGCTGGTGGTGGCGGCGGCGGGCAGCCTGCCGGGCGACCTCCAGCGTGTCTGGCAAAGCCGCGGCGAGAATGATTACCACGTCGAGTACGGCTACTCCTGTATGGGCTACGAAGTCAATGCCGCATTGGGGGCCAAGCTGGCGCAGCCGGAACGCGAGGTGTACAGCTTCGTGGGCGACGGTTCGTTCATGATGCTGCACTCTGAGTTGGTCACTTCCGTCCAGATGGGGAAAAAGATTACCGTCATTTTGCTCGATAACATGACCAACGGCTGTATCAATAATCTGCAAATGGAACACGGTATGGACAGTTACTTCACCGAGTTTCGTTTCCATCAGCAGGAGAGCGGTCGTCAGGAAGGCGGGTTTATCCCGGTCGATTTCGCTCGCATCGCTGAAGGATATGGCTGTAAAAGCTATCGCGTCACCACCATTGAACAACTGCATGAAGCGTTGGAAGATGCTCGTAAACAGACCGTGAGCACGCTGATAGACATAAAAGTGCTTCCCAAAACGATGGTGCATAAGTACCTGAGCTGGTGGCGCGTTGGTGGGGCGCAGGTATCCCGTAGCGAACGTATCCAGGCGGTAGCGCGTATGCTTGAGGAACATATCGGACAGGCCCGGCAGTACTGATTAATTTGCCGTTGTTCAGGTTGCAGAAGTGTGGTTATTGTTCTGCAACCTGAACGATACAGCGTCAACGCATTGTTTGCTTTTCAGAACGGCAAAATAAAACGATCCGTTTTTTGCAGAATTACGGATGCTTTTCTTTTGCGGTTTTAAATTTACTATTCATGAGATTAAGAGGTACGAATGAAAAAGCTTCGATGTGGTGTTATTGGCCTCGGTCGGGTAGGTAAAATGCATGTTGAGAATATGTATTTACTGCCTCAATTAGATATTATCTGCGCCGCCGATTATTTTATTGAGGAGATGAGCGATTGGCTTTATTCGGTAAATATAACTTCAGGGTATAAAAATTATCAGGAACTTTTACAGCGTGATGATATAGAGGCAGTTTTTATTTTCACCTCAACGGATATGCACGAAGAGATCGTCACGGCGGCAGCGCAGGCGGGGAAGCACATTTTTTGTGAAAAACCGCTCAGCATGAATGAAGATGAGCAGGCCTCAATGGCGGTGCTGAGAAAAGTGAAAGAGAAGGGGGTGACGCTGCAGGTTGCCTTTAATCGCCGTTTTGATCCTCAGTTTCACGAGGTCTTTGAGCTGGTGCGCAGCGGCAAGATTGGTCGGCCCCAGATGATAAAAATCACCTCCCGCGATCCGGACCTGCTACCCCATGATCTGATCAAACGTATTGGCGGTCTGATTTTTGACTTCACCATGCATGACTTTGATATGGCTCGTTTTATGATGCAGGATGAAGTCAGCGAAGTCTATGTTAAGGGCAATACGCTGATTGATCCCAGCCTGAAAAATATTGATGATGTTGATACGCTTGCGGTGATGCTGACTTTCAGAAACGGCGGCTACGCGCTCATTGATAACAGCCGTCGGGCGGTATATGGCTATGACCAACGGGTGGAGGTTTTTGGCTCAGAAGGGATGGCGTATGCGGATAACGTTAGTGAATCGACGGTGAAAGTTTTCAACAGCCAGCACTGCATAATGAAAAATCCCCTTCCTGATTTCACGGTCCGTTATCGCGAAGCTTACCGAACGGAAATATTACACTTTATTGATTCAGTCCTGCATCATACGCCGGTTGTCTGTACCGGCGAAGACGCATTATTGGCCCAGCGTATCGCTATTGCCGCGCAGCAATCATTAAAAAGCGGGCTGCCGGTGAAAATAACAAGCGATATTTATCTTTAACTGCATCTGTTAATAATGAATAAACTCTCGCACTGAAAAGTGTGAGAGCTTTTCTATACCGAGGGTAATAAAATGAAAGAAATGCAGGCAACGCTGCCCCAGACATTTTATATAAAACCAGGTAAGTTTATCTGGAGCTACCTGGGAACATTTTTATTTATGTTGGGCGGCTGTATTGAGAACAGCTGGTTATCTGCCTGGTTAAATACGCAGGGATTTGATCAGGCGCATATCGGGCAGATTTTTGCCGGATATGGGATTGTGGTCGCGATCACCTCCTGGCTATCCGGCGTCTGTGTGGACGTTTTTGGTCCTAAAAAGGTGATGGTTACCGGTTTTATCGTCTATCTTCTGGCTTCCGTCGCGTTTCTGAACTTTGCGCTACCCAGCCATGATTTTGGTGCCATTCTCGTGACCTATATGCTGCGTGGCGTGGGGTATCCGCTGGTCTGTTACTCCTTCCTGGTACGCCTGACCATCCAGTTGGATAATCACCAGCAAGGGATCGGCACCTCGCTATTTTGGGTAGTCTATAACCTTGGTTTTACCATCATTGGGCCGGTGGTGGCGGCGTCGTTAATTCCTGCGTTGGGGCATATCAACGTGATGTGGGCCGGGATGGGCGTTGCGCTGCTGGGGGTTCTCTTCATGCTGGTGCTGGAACGCAATGAATTCATTCTGAAACCGCGAACGACGCCGGTCTTCAAAGAGTTATCTGCGGGTATCTCCATTATGTATGAACGGCCACGGATCGGTCTGGCGGTGATTGTCAAAACTATTAACGGTCTTGGCACCTATGGTTTTGTTGTCGTATTACCTCTGTTTCTGCTGGATAAGCACTTTACGCTTGAGGAATGGGCGAGTATTTGGGGGATTACCTTTATCTCTAACCAGGTCTTCAACATTATCTTTGGCTGGATGGGCGATAAAATTGGTTTTCGCCGAACCATCCAGATTTTTGGCAGCATCCTGACCGGTGTCGCTACGCTGATTGTTTACTGGGTGCCGATGATATGGGGGCATAACTATGTCGCCTTTATGCTGGCGATGTGTTTGTGGGGAGCCGGGCTGGCTGGCTTTGTGCCAATGACGCCGCTGGTGCCGATGATGGCGCCGGATAAGAAGGGGGCGGCGAACTCGGCCGTGAACTTTGGCTCCGGCTTGGGAAATTTTGTTGGGCCAGCGCTGGTCTCTGTTCTGGCAGGGTTCGGCACCGGCGTGGTGATGTATACTATGGCGGGGCTCTATTTATTCAGCGGCATCCTGGTGCAGTTTCTTAAAGTGCCTGGCGAAAAATAGCTTCAAATATTCTTCAAAAATCCCTTATAGCCTGTGATGTTCATCACTAAATTAAACCGGTTTTTATCAAGATTGATAAAGCCGGTTTTTTCACCCTACGTTAAATTGTACTAACGGATTACGGTTATTTACCCACTCATATACGTTCAGGGAGAAAATAATGAATATCGAGAAAACACGGTTTTGTATTAACCGGAAAATTGCACCGGGTCTAAGCATAGAAGCATTCTTTCGACTGGTTAAACGTCTTGAGTTTAATAAAGTGGAATTGCGTAATGATATGCTAAGCGGCAGCGTTACTGATGACTTGAATTATAATCAGGTGCGTAACCTGGCAGAAAAGTATGGACTTGAAATTGTCACAATTAATGCGGTCTATCCCTTCAACCAACTGACCGAGGAGGTCGTAAAAAAAACGGAAGGATTATTACGAGACGCGCAGGGAGTCGGCGCGCGGGCATTAGTTCTTTGTCCGCTGAATGACGGAACGATTGTGCCGCCGGAGGTTACGGTTGAGGCAATAAAACGACTGAGCGATCTCTTTGCCCGGTATGATATTCAGGGGCTGGTTGAACCTTTGGGATTCCGCGTAAGTTCGCTGCGTTCTGCCGTCTGGGCTCAGCAACTGATCCGGGAAGCAGGTTCCCCCTTTAAGGTTTTGCTGGATACCTTCCATCATCATCTGTACGAAGAGGCCGAAAAGGAGTTTGCGTCGCGCATTGATATTTCTGCTATCGGGTTGGTGCATTTGTCCGGTGTGGAAGACACCCGACCAACGGAAGCATTGGCTGATGAGCAGCGTATTATGCTGAGTGAAAAGGATGTAATGCAGAATTACCAGCAGGTGCAGCGTCTGGAAAATATGGGATATCGCGGTATTTACGCTTTTGAACCTTTTTCTTCCCAGTTGGCTTCCTGGAGTGAGGCGGAAATAGAGGAACAAATTAATCGCAGCGTGTCATTGCTGTTGCAATGATACAGCTAATTTCCAGGTGACCGTTTTCAGTTTCCGCAGCGTGGTATTTACAATGAAAATTGCTTTTGATGTCGATGTTATTAAACATTTACCCATTACCCAAATGGTACGGCAGGTTTCCGAGTGGGGGTATAAATATATTGAGCAGTCGCCGCACCCGCGTATTAATCCGTTTTATAAACACCCTAAAGCTGGTCGCGATACCATGCAGGAGTATAAACGCGCCTTGCAGAACTACGGTGTGGAAATCTCGTCATTTATTGTGGTTTATCGTTGGTCCGGCCCCGATGAAGAGCGTCGGCGCGCCGCGGTAACCAACTGGAAGCGGATGATTGAGATTGCCGTTGATATGGGCGTACAGGTGATTAATACCGAGCTTTCCGGGACGCCGGATGAGCCGGAGATTTGTGAAGAGATGTGGTATCGCTCCATGGAGGAACTGCTGCCGATCGTGGAACGAGAGGGAATTCGAATCGAAATTCAGTCTCACCCCTGGGATTTCTGTGAACTGAACGATGAGACGGTCGACATGGTGCAGTCTTTGCGTAGTGATAACGTGACCTATCTATACAGCGCACCGCATGGCTTCTTTTACGATAAAGGGCAGGGCGACGTCGCAAGGATGCTGAACTATGCCGGGGCCGATCTTTCGCATGTTCTGCTGGCCGATACGCACAACCACACGCTTCCCTGCCGCTATATCATGAACCCGCCTGGCGTGAATGCGACGATTCATCAGCACATCGGGCTGGGAGAAGGTGAGGTCGATTTTGACGCGCTATTCCAGGCGCTGCGTGAAATGGATTTTGCAAACCGCACGTTTAAGGTGGGCGGTGAGGCAATTATCACCACGTCGCTGTTTGGTTATCCTGAAAAAATGAGTGTTCAGGCGGTGGAAACGCGCGAGCGGATCGAGCGGGAGCTACTCGGACGTTAAAAACGGGTGAATTTGCCTGTACCGCGCCACAGGCTGGCGCGGTCATTTGCGGCAATTACCCTTCGTTTTCCGCCAGCTCGCGCAGATACTGGAAAATCTGACGCGCTGATTTCGGCGGTTTGTTGCCTTCTTTCTCTTTCTTCGCATTGCGGATCAATGAACGAAGCTGTTGACGATCGGCGTGCGGCCACAGGGTCAGTACTTCGGCTACCGCGTCATCGCCTTCGACGATCAGACGATCGCGCAGATGCTCAAGCTTGTGAAACAGCACCACCTGCTGATTATGGCGGTTCTTCAGCTTGTCCAGCGCCTGGCGAATAGGTTCAACGTCGCGTTGGCGCAGCATTTTTCCGATAAGCTGCAACTGGCGGCGGCGTCCTTCCATTTTGATACGCTGGGCCAGTTCAATGGCGTCGCGCAGATCGGCGTCCAGCGGGATCTTATCCAGCGCGTTTTTCCCCAGATCCACCAGTTCCGCGCCCAGGCGTTTTAATTCCTCGGCATCGCGTTTAATTTCACTTTTACTGACCCAGATAATTTCATCGTCTTCGTCTTCGATGTCATCACCGGGAACGTCGTCGAGCCAGTCTTCGGGCTGCTTTGTCATGTCAGGCTCCTTAAAAAAAGAGGCTAATGTTACCAGTTAAGATGCGCACTGAAAAACGGTTCTCTGTTAGACTTCAGAGAAACTCTCTCTACATTATGGCATTTGCAATGAAAGTAATCTCACAAGTTGAAGCGCAGCGTAAGATTCTGGAAGAAGCAGTTTCGACAGCGCTGGAGTTAGCCTCAGGCAAATCGGATGGGGCGGAAGTCGCCGTCAGCAAGACCACCGGCATTAGCGTCAGCACCCGTTATGGTGAAGTAGAGAATGTCGAATTTAATAGCGACGGCGCGCTGGGCATTACGGTGTATCACCAGAACCGCAAAGGCAGCGCCTCTTCGACGGATTTAAGCCCGCAGGCGATTGCCCGTACCGTGCAGGCCGCGCTGGATATCGCGCGTTACACGTCGCCGGACCCGTGCGCAGGCGTGGCGGACAAAGAACTGCTGGCGTTTGACGCGCCGGATCTGGACTTGTTCCACCCGGCAGAGGTTACGCCAGACGAAGCCATTGAACTGGCCGCGCGTGCGGAACAGGCTTCTCTAAAGGCGGATAAACGCATCACCAATACCGAAGGCGGGAGCTTTAACAGCCATTACGGCATTAAAGTGTTCGGCAACAGTCACGGCATGTTGCAGGGATATTGCTCCACGCGCCATTCGCTCTCAAGCTGCGTCATCGCTGAAGAGAACGGCGACATGGAGCGTGATTACGCTTACACCATCGGTCGGGCAATGGCGGATCTGCAAGCGCCGGAATGGGTCGGGGCCGAGTGCGCGCGCCGCACCTTATCCCGCCTGTCGCCGCGCAAGCTCTCCACCATGAAAGCGCCGGTCATTTTCGCCAATGAAGTGGCGACAGGGCTATTTGGTCATCTGGTCGGGGCGATTGCCGGCGGCGCGGTATACCGTAAATCCACTTTTCTGCTCGACTCGCTGGGCAAACAAATTCTGCCGGAATGGTTAACCATCGAAGAACACCCGCATCTGCTAAAAGGGCTGGCGTCTTCGCCGTTCGACAGCGAAGGCGTGCGTACAGAGCGCCGGGACATTGTGAAGGATGGCGTACTGACGCAATGGTTGCTGACCAACTATTCCGCCCGCAAACTGGGGCTGAAAAGTACCGGTCATGCCGGCGGCATTCATAACTGGCGTATCGCCGGGCAGGGGCTGAACTTTGAGCAGTTGCTAAAAGAGATGGGCACCGGCCTGGTGGTGACGGAACTGATGGGCCAGGGCGTCAGCGGTATTACCGGCGACTACTCCCGCGGCGCTGCGGGATTCTGGGTTGAAAATGGTGAAATCCAGTACCCGGTAAGTGAAATTACCATTGCCGGTAATTTAAAAGAGATGTGGCGTAATATTGTCACCGTGGGTGATGATATTGAAACGCGCAGTAATATACAGTGTGGTTCGGTATTGTTACCGGAGATGAAAATCGCCGGACAATAATACCCGTCATACTTCAGGCTGCAGGCGCATTGGCTGCCTGCAACTCGAATTATTCAGGGTATTACACTTATCGTTAATAATAAAAAAGGAAGTGAGCAATGCGTAAAAGCCTGTTAGCTATTCTTGCTGTGTCATCGCTGGTATTCGGTTCGGCTGTTTTTGCTGCCGATCTTGAAGATAATATGGATATTCTCAATGATAACCTGAAAGTTGTTGAGAAAACGGATAGTGCCCCTGAACTGAAAGCGGCATTAACCAAAATGCGCGCGGCCGCGCTGGATGCTCAAAAAGCTACGCCGCCAAAGCTGGAAGATAAAGCGCCGGATAGCCCGGAAATGAAGGATTTTCGTCACGGTTTTGACATTCTGGTCGGCCAAATTGATGGCGCGCTGAAGCTGGCGAACGAAGGTAACGTTAAAGAAGCGAAAGCGGCGGCGGAAGCGCTAAAAACCACCCGCAATACGTATCATAAAAAGTATCGTTAATTTTTGTGGGATGGCGGCTTCGCTTTATCCGTAGGTCGCCATCCGGCAAAATGTAATACCCATCACACTTTCTCACTTTATACGACAACGTCATTGTTTCGCCATTTCCTCTTTATGCCGCGATAGATCTCACACTTTCCCGGCGATAATTCATTAATGCCGCCTTTTCTGTGGCGCAGATCACCTATCCCACTCGCGTTTCCACTTCGAGGTGGAAAATAACTCGCTACAAACTTTTAACCCTTGCCGCTAGTTTTATCTCATTGCCATTAACGGGGTGAGACGCGTGGATAACGGAGCAGTAAAACACGATGCCGGTGAGCGAATTAACGAACTGGCTGAACAGGTGTTAACGCAGGTGGATGGCCTGCTGGGGCGACATCACATTGTCCCCAATGCGGTACAGACGCAAATGCTGACCTCGCACGTTCGCGCGATGGCGCACCGGTCAATTACCGGCGAGCCTTTACCGGAAGTCGATGCCAGCTTGTTTGATGAAATCTCAGCCGAATCAATGGCGCTCGCCCGCGAAATCGTGGCGGCGTTTGGCAACCTTCCTGACGAAGAAGCCTGGCTATTATCGGTACATTTTGAAGTCGCGAAAGACAACCTCTAAGGAGCAAAAAATGGAACAGATTACCGTCGTGATTGGCGATCGCCTGGGTAAAGGCCAGAAAGTGGCGGCAGGCGTGGAAAAAGCGGGCGGTCGCGCGGTCGTCGTACCGGGCGTCGCGGCAGACATGAAGCTGGGCGATGTGATGAAAGCGGAAAACGCCACCTTCGGCATTTCATTTTGCGGCAGCGGCGGCGCGGGCGCTATCACCGCGCAAAACAAGCATGGCTACAAAGCCAAATATGGCATGCGGTCAGTGGATGAAGGCGTCACCGCTATTAATGAAGGCTGCAACGTGTTGGGTTTCGGCTTTATGGATAAAGAAGAGCTCGGCGAGCGCCTGGTGCAGGCGTGGCAAAAGAAATACGGCGCCTGATGATGAAAGAGCAATTCACCACCACGGTGAGAGTAAAAGGCAAGGGCGACGCCAAAGCACGCGCCTTTGCCGATGCGCTGAACCATGTTCAGTCGGCGGTGATGAGAGAGTCGCCGTATATCTTACTGCGTATTGAGCCACAGGATGTGCGGATTGTTCAGGCGCATGAGTCGGTGCGTAAAGAGGCCTTTCTGTTTTTCTTTTTGCGCCGGGAACGACGCACTTACAGCGTGGAGCTGGATGTGACCGTCAACGTGACCGCCATCAATCTCGACAGGGTGGATTTCGTCGCGAAACGCTGATTTTTATTAAAAAGGCATAGTTATGTTCCTGATAATACTAATTAAATCGCTCATTATCGGCGCGCTGGTCGGCGTAGGGGTGGGCGCTGGGGCTGCACGCATGTTTCACGCGCCAACCACGCAGGGGATGGGCGCGTTCCGTACGTTGGGCGAACTCAACTCTTGTGAAGGCGACCCGGCATCTCACTTCTCCTTTGGGCTGGGGTTCTTCTTTAACGCCTGGGCCTCGTCTGTGGCGGCCGGATCGTTCACCCAGGATGTCGATCACCGCATCATCCCTAACTGGGGCGCGGCGGCGCTAATGATCAAAAACCGTAACGTCGGCGAGACGCTGCACGACCCGAAAAAAATGGCGATCGCCTGCGCCGTCATCGGCATGATCGTCGTGACGTTCCTTAACCTGACTGCCTCATCCGTGCCAGAAGCGCTACAGGTGACGGCGGTTAAGGTGCTGGTACCGGCGGCAAACCTGCTGGTCAACATCGTCATGCCTGTGATCTTCTGGTTAGCGGCGATCGACGCTGGTAAAAAATCGGGCTTCTGGGCCACCGTTTTCGGCGGCGCGGCGCAGCTCATCATGGGGAACGCCGTACCGGGGCTGGTGCTGGGTATTTTGATCGGTAAAGGCGTAGAAGAGAGCGGCTGGAACCATGTCACCAAAGTGATGATGGTCGCCATCGTTTTGCTGTTTGTGTTGAGCGGCTTCTTCCGCGGCTTCGACATGAAAATGATCGAGTCTTTCAACATGACGGTACCGAACTGGCTTGAACTGATCCACAACTCGCTCAGCGGCAAATAACGGAGGCCACAATGGAAGAGAATAAAGGTTTTTGGTATGCCGACTGGTCGTTCCCGATCTTTGTTGGCCTGCTCTCCTCCGGCGTTTTCGCCGGGACGCATATGTACTATCTGTACGGTATCGGCGCATTTAACGAAGTCGCTTTTGTGGCGATGTTGAAAGCGGGGATGGATACCGGCGTCTACGGCGCGGTCGCCGCTTTCGGCGCCAGCTTTTTATTTGCCCGCATTATCGAAGGTTCGCTGGTCGGAATTCTGGATATCGGTGGGGCAATTCAGACCGGCGTGGGCTTAGGGGTTCCGGCGTTATTGCTGGGGGCTGGCTTTGTCTTCCCGGTGGCGAACTTTATCGCTTCGCTGATAACCGGTCTGGTGATTGGCCTGGCGATTGGCTACATCATTATTCTGGCGCGTAAGTTCACCATCAATCAGAGCGACTCTACGTACGGGGCGGACGTCATGATGGGGGCCGGTAACACTTCAGGCCGTTTTCTGGGGCCGTTGATTATCCTCAGCGCCATGACGGCATCGATTCCCATTGGTCTGGGCTCTCTGGTGGGCGCGCTGCTGTTTTATATCTGGCAGAAGCCGATTACCGGCGGCGCGATTTTAGGCGCGATGATCCTCGGTTCCATCTTCCCGATTGCGATTAGCTAACTGTTGATTTGTAGGCCGGATAAGGCGGTTGCGCCGCCATCCGGCAAAGGAGAGAGCGATGTTTGATTTACTCCTGCGCCATGCGCGTCTGGTCGATGACACGCTGACTAATATTGCCCTGCAAGATGGCAAAATCGCGGCGTTGGGTGACGTTGATGGTCCGGCGGTGAAAACCATTGACCTGCGCGGCGAGTGTTACGTTAGTGCGGGTTGGATTGATTCGCACGTTCACTGCTACCCGACATCGCCGATTTACCACGACGAACCGGACAGCGTGGGTATTGCCACTGGCGTTACCACAGTGGTGGATGCCGGTAGCACTGGCGCAGATGATATTGATGATTTCTATGCTCTGACGCGTCAGGCGACCACCGACGTTTATGCGCTGCTGAATGTTTCACGCGTCGGGCTTATTGCCCAAAACGAGCTGGCTAACATGGCCAATATTGACGCCGATGCGGTCCGGCAGGCGGTAAAACGCCATCCGGATTTTATCGTCGGCCTCAAGGCGCGGATGAGCAGCAGCGTGGTAGGCGTTAACGGCATCACGCCGCTGGAACGCGCTAAAGCCATGCAGCAAGAAAACGGCAACCTGCCGCTGATGGTGCATATTGGCAATAACCCGCCGGATCTGGACGAAATCGCGGAGCGTCTGACGGCGGGCGATATCATTACCCACTGTTACAACGGTAAGCCGAACCGTATTCTGACGCCGGAAGGCGAGCTGCGCGCCTCGGTGACACGAGCGCTGGCGCGCGGCGTGCGTCTGGACGTCGGACATGGTACCGCCAGCCTGAGCTTTGCAGTGGCGAAACGCGCTATTAGCCTGGGGATTTTACCGCATACCATCAGTTCCGATATCTACTGCCGTAACCGCATCAATGGCCCGGTGCATTCGCTGGCTAATGTGATGTCGAAATTCCTCGCCATCGGCATGTCGCTGCCGCAGGTCATTGCGTGCGTGACGGCCAATGCCGCCGATAGCCTGAATCTGAAAACCAAAGGTCGTCTTCAGCCAGGTCTGGATGCCGACCTGACCCTCTTTACGCTTAAACGCCAGCCCACCGTGTTGGTAGACGCGGAAAACGACAGTTTACAGGCTGAAGAATTGCTGACGCCGCTTGCCGCGATACGCGCAGGCAAGGGCTATATGACCGAACAAGGGAGCGCGGAACATGCCTTCGATTTTTGAGAAGTATCAATTAAAACAGGTGATTAACGCCTCCGGACGTATGACGGCGCTCGGCGTCTCTACGCCGCGCCCGGAAGTGATAGACGCAGCGATGGCCGGAATGAATCAGTATTTCGAGATGAAAGATCTGGTGAATAAAACCGGCGAGTACATTGCGAAATTGTTGGAGGTGGAAGGGGCGACGGTAGTCTCCTGCGCCAGTGCGGGTCTTGCCCAGTCGGTTGCCGCGGTACTGGTTCAGGACAGCGACTGGCTGCTGGAAAACCTGCACGTTACACCGATTGAAAATAACGAAATCGTCCTGCCAAAGGGCCACAACGTCAACTTTGGCGCGCCGGTGGGAACGATGGTGGCGCTGGGCGGCGGCAAACTGGTGGAAGCCGGTTACGCCAACGAATGTTCCGCCGCGCAGTTGGCGGCGGCCATTACGCCGCGCACGGCGGCTATTCTCTATATCAAATCTCACCACTGCGTGCAGAAAAGTATGCTCAGCGTGGAGCAGGCTGCGGTGGTGGCGCGCACGCATAATCTCCCGCTGATTGTGGACGCGGCGGCGGAAGAAGATTTGCAGTGCTACTACCGCGTGGGCGCAGATCTCGTTATCTATAGCGGCGCGAAAGCGATTGAAGGGCCGACCAGCGGGCTGGTGATTGGTAAAACGCAGTATGTTGAGTGGGTAAAACGTCAGTCAGCGGGCATTGGCCGGGCGATGAAGGTCGGCAAAGAAGGAATTATTGGCCTGACCTGCGCCATTGAATTGTACCTGCGGGCGCAAAAAGAGAGCGGCGCGGAGATGGTAGAAAAAATGGCGCCCTTTATCGACACGTTGAACACGTTTAACGGCGTCAGCGCCCGCGTGGTGTGGGACAGCGCCGGACGCGACATCGCGCGCACGGAAATTAAGTTTGATGAAGCCGTTACTGGCATCGCCACAGGCGAACTGGTCGACGCGCTGAAGCAAGGGGAATACGCGATTTACTTTCGCGGATACAAAGCCAACGAAGGGATTATTGAAGCGGATGTCCGCAGCGTCGATCGCGCGCAGTTAGCGATTGTGGCGCGTCGTATTGGCGAGGTGATTAATCAGGAGAAAAAAGCATGAAACTGACCCCTAACTTTTACCGCGATCGCGTTTGCCTGAACGTACTGGCCGGTTCGAAAGATAACGCCCGGGAAATCTACGCGGCGGCGGAAGGTCATGTGCTGGTTGGCGTGCTCTCCAAAAACTATCCGGATGTGGCAAGCGCAGTCGCGGATATGCGTGAATATGCGGCGCTTATCGACAATGCGCTCTCCGTCGGACTGGGGGCAGGCGATCCTAACCAGTCGGCGATGGTGAGCGAAATCTCGCGTCAGGTACAGCCGCAGCATGTCAACCAGGTGTTTACCGGCGTAGGGGCCAGCCGGGCGCTGCTGGGGCAAAACGAGACGGTGGTGAACGGTCTTGTCTCGCCGACCGGCACGCCGGGGCTGGTGAAAATTTCCACCGGCCCGCTAAGCAGCCGCGCGCCGGACGGCATCGTACCCATAGAAACGGCGATTGCGCTACTCAAAGACATGGGCGGCAGCTCCGTTAAATACTTTCCGATGGGAGGACTCACCTGTCGCGACGAGTATAAAGCGGTGGCTGACGCCTGCGCCCGCCATGATTTCTGGCTGGAACCGACGGGCGGTATCGATCTGGAAAACTTCGCCGAGATTCTGTACATCGCCCTTGATGCAGGTGTAAGCAAAATCATTCCTCACATTTATAGTTCGATTATTGATAAGGTGAGCGGCAACACCCGTGCGGACGATGTGCGTCAGTTACTCGCTATCGTCCGGTCGCGTGTCGGCTAATCATGAGGAGAGAGACGTGCGATTCCCCAACCAACGTTTAGCGCAGCTATTTGCGATGCTGCAAAACGAGACGCTGCCGCAGGACGAGCTGGCGCAGCGGTTGTCGGTCTCCACGCGTACTGTTCGGGCGGATATCGCCGCGCTGAACATGTTGCTGACGCCGCATGGCGCGCAATTTACTCTCAGCCGCGGCAACGGGTATCAGCTCAAAATTGATGATCCGGCACGTTATCAATCCCTGCAAACGCAGCAATCTCCCGCCCTGGCGCGCGGTCCGCGCACCAGCCAGGAGCGGATACACTATTTGCTGGCGCGTTTTTTAACCTCCGCCTTCTCGCTGAAGCTGGAGGATTTAGCAGATGAATGGTTTGTCAGCCGTGCGACGCTGCAGAACGACATGGCGGACGTGCGCGAGCATTTGCAGCGTTATCATCTGACGCTGGAAACGCGTCCGCGTCATGGCATGAAATTGTTTGGCGGAGAGATGGCGATTCGCGCCTGTCTGACCGATCTTTTATGGACGCTGGCGCAGCA
This sequence comes from Salmonella sp. SJTUF15591, assembly GCF_043356435.1. NCBI lineage: Bacteria > Pseudomonadati > Pseudomonadota > Gammaproteobacteria > Enterobacterales > Enterobacteriaceae > Salmonella > Salmonella sp. SJTUF15591. The sequence goes on from NZ_JBEUJO010000003.1 coordinate 299,276, forward strand.
GGAGCCCTCCCATCCGTTAATTGTTAGTACCACGCTGAACACCGAGGTGTCTCAACGGCTGCAGTCTCTTTTGCCGGATATTTTCTCTCATTGTCAAATCCGCCTGACCGATGAGAGCGAGCTGTTTCTGCGTTTGTACTGCGCGGTGGCGGTACGGCGTATTCGCGAGGGGTATCCGTTATCGGAATGCGTGGCAGAGGAGGTCGATGAAAAGGTGCGCCATGCGGCGCATGAGATTGCGGAGCTACTACAACAGCTGGCCGACAAGCCGCTGTCGGAGCCGGAAGTAAGCTGGCTGAAGGTGCATATTGCCGCCCGCCAGGTACAGGAAATTGCCCCCAGCGCCATTAATGCCGATGATGAAGAGGCGCTGGTGCGCTATATCCTCAATTTTATTAATACCCAGTACAACTATAACCTGTTGAATGATAAACAGCTTCACGCGGACTTGCTGACCCACATCAAAACGATGATCACCCGCGTGCGCTACCAGATCATGATCCCCAACCCACTACTGGAAAATATTAAGCAGCACTATCCGATGGCATGGGATATGACGTTGGCGGCGATATCGAGTTGGGGAAAATACACGCCGTATACCATTAGCGAAAACGAAATCGGTTTTCTGGTGCTGCATATTGGCGTTGGGCTGGAACGTAGTTACAACATTGGCTACCAGCGGCAGCCGCAGGTACTGCTGGTGTGCGATGCTGGTAATGCGATGGTGCGGATGATTGAAGCGGTACTGGCGCGGAAATATCCGCAGATTGAGATTGCCCGCACTCTGACGCTACGCGACTATGAGGCGCGGGACAGTATTGTGGAGGATTTTGTGATTTCCACAGCGCGGATCGGCGAAAAAGATAAGCCGGTCATCATGATCGCGCCCTTTCCTACCGACTATCAATTGGAGCAGATCGGTAAGCTGGTGCTGGTGGACAGAACCCGTCCGTGGATGCTGGATAAATATTTCGATGCCTCGCATTTTCGCATTGTGGAAGGGGAAATAGATCAACAGACTCTGTTTAAAACGCTGTGCGATCAGTTGCATGAGGAAGGCTTTGTTGATGCGGCGTTTCTCGATTCGGTTATTGAACGTGAAGCTATCGTCAGTACGTTATTAGGCGACGGGATTGCCTTGCCACACGCGCTGGGGCTGCTGGCGAAGAAAACGGTGGTTTATACGGTGCTCGCGCCACAGGGGATTGTCTGGGGTGACGAAACGGCGCACGTTATTTTTTTACTCGCCATCAGCAAAAGTGAATATGAAGAGGCGATGGCCATCTACGATATTTTCGTCACTTTCCTGCGCGAACGCGCCATGACGCGCCTCTGCGCATGTCAGAATTTTACGCAATTTAAAACGGTCGCGATGGAGTGCGTGAGTCGTTTTTGAGAGGCGTTATCCAGAATTCGATGTAATGCGAATGTAATGCTAAACTGCATTACACATTCGATTTTCCTGGAGGCATAATGGCCACGCTGAACGTCCGTCTGGATGACAAACTCAAAAATGAGGCTTATGCCGTGCTGGAAAAACTGAACATTACTCCAACGGAAGCCGTGCGATTACTGTTCCAGTACGTCGCGGAAACGGGGCGCATGCCAGTGAAAACCGTCACTCTTAGCGACAGTGAAGATGCATTGATTCAGACAGTTCGGGAGAGGCTGTCTAGTCCGCAAAAGGGAATCAAGGTTAGTCTGGATGACTTATGAACTGGAATTCGACCCGAGGGCCTTAAAAGAGTGGCATAAGCTGGGCGATACGGTGAAGGCTCAACTTAAGAAAAAGTTGGCTGATGTGCTATTGAACCCCAGAATCGACTCTGCCCGTTTAAACGGTCTTCCTGACTGCTATAAAATTAAGCTTAAATCGTCCGGTTATCGTCTGGTGTACCAGGTTCGGGATGACGTTGTGATTGTGTTTGTTGTTGCGGTCGGCAAGCGAGAACATTCAGCCGTCTATCACGATGCAAACAAACGGCTTTAGCGATCAACGCAAATGATGCACTACCTGGTTGCTGCTACCGCGCCAGATAAGCGCCGGGTCTTTCAGATCCTGCACAAATTTGCCATCGACCAGCACGTTGATGAGATCGACTACCTGCATTTGCGCGGCGTTGAGTTCATCGAGCTTGTAGCCGGTCCACACCCAGATATCTTTCCCCGGGCACTCCGCGTGGATGCGTTGTACCAGTGCCAGGATATCCGGTACGTTTTGCGGATGCAGCGGATCGCCGCCCGACAGCGAGATCCCCTGACGGTGAATGCGCGTGTCGTTCAGATCGGCAATGATCTTATCTTCCATTTCTTTGGTAAACGGCTGGCCGGAATTGAGCCGCCAGGTGCTTTTGTTGTAGCAGCCAGGGCATTCATGCACGCACCCTGACACAAACAGGGTGCAGCGGGTACCGGGGCCGTTAACGATGTCGACGGGATAGTATTGGTGAAAGTTCATGTTTCCTCGTTGCATTTGGCGCTGTAGCGGCGTTGGCCGCTCTCACTTACCCAGGTCACTTACTTATGTAAGCTCCCTGGGATTCGTTCGTTTGCCGCCTTGCTACAACACCAACTGCTTAGAGGAAACTCATGAAATTGGAACTATAGCCAGCGGTTGTAGGCCGGATAAGGTGTTTACACCGCCATCCGGCATTTACGCATTGCAAACGGAGGATTAACCGATCTGCCCATTGCCTAAATGCTTCACGCGGCGCTTCACTTCTTCTTGTTTGCCGGCGTTAAACGGACGTGCGTCCGGGCTGCCTAAATAACCGCACACGCGGCGGGTGACCGAGACGCGCGCGGCATCGTGGTTGCCGCATTTCGGGCAGGTGAAACCTTTACTGGTACATTCGAACTCGCCGGTAAAGCCGCACTCGTAGCATTCATCGATCGGCGTGTTGGTGCCGTAATAGGGTACATGCTGATAGCTGTAATCCCAGACATCTTCCAGCGCTTTCAGGTTGTGCTGAATGTTCGGGTATTCGCCGTAGCAAATGAAACCCCCGTTCGCCAGCGGCGGATACGGCGCTTCGAAATCGATTTTGTCGTACGGGTTGACCTTCTTCTCCACGTCGAGGTGGAAGCTGTTGGTGTAGTAACCTTTATCGGTTACGCCCGGCACCACGCCGAACTCGGCGGTATCCAGACGGCAGAAGCGGTCACAGAGGTTTTCACTTGGCGTGCTGTACAGGCTAAAGCCGTAGCCGGTCTCTTCTTTCCACTGATCCACGGCCTGGCGCAGACGCTCCACAATCGCGATGCCTTTAGCGCGAAGTTGCTCGCTGTCGTACAGGTGTTCGCCGCCGAACAGCGCGTTAATGGTTTCATGGATACCAATGTAGCCCAGAGAGATGGACGCACGACCATTTTTAAAGATTTCAGACACGTCGTCGTCCGCTTTCAGCCGCACGCCGCAGGCGCCTTCCATATACAGGATAGGCGCGACGCGGGCTTTCACGCCTTCAAGGCGGGCGATACGGGTCATCAGCGCCTTCCGCGCCAGCGCCAGACGTTCATCCAGCAGTTTCCAGAATGCGGTTTCGTCGCCTTTTGCTTCCAGCGCGATGCGCGGCAGGTTAAGGCTAATCACGCCCAGGTTGTTACGCCCGTCATGGATCTGCTCGCCGTTTTCGTTCTCCCACACGCCGAGGAAGCTGCGGCAGCCCATTGGCGTTTTGAACGAACCGGTGACTTTGACCACCTGATCGTAGTTGAGGATGTCCGGATACATGCGCTTGCTCGCGCACTCCAGCGCCAGTTGTTTAATGTCGTAGTTCGGATCGCCAAACTTGTGGTTCAAACCGTCGCGGATAGCGAAGACCAGTTTCGGGAACACGGCGGTTTTGCGATTTTTACCCAGACCGGCGATACGGTTACGCAAAATAGACGCCTGGATCAGACGCGACTCCCAACTGGTGCCGAGGCCAAAACCAAAGGTCACGAAAGGCGTCTGGCCGTTAGCGGTGTGCAGCGTGTTAACTTCGTACTCCAGCGACTGGAAGGCGTCGTAGCACTCTTTTTCGGTGCGAGAACGCGCATACCCTTCGGCATCCGGGATCTGCCACTCATCGGCGGTTTTGCGGTGCTTGTTGTAACTTTCGGTGACAAACGGCGCCAGCACTTCGTCGATACGGTTAATGGTGGTGCCGCCATAAATATGGCTGGCGACCTGAGCGATAATCTGCGCGGTAACGGCAGTGGCGGTAGAGATAGATTTTGGCGGTTCGATCTCGGCGTTACCCATCTTAAAGCCCTGGGTCAACATGCCTTTCAGGTCGATCAGCATACAGTTGAACATCGGGAAGAACGGCGAATAGTCGAGATCGTGATAGTGGATATCGCCGCGCTCATGCGCTTGTACTACGTCACGCGGCAACAGGTGCTGGCGGGCATAGTGTTTGGCGACAATCCCGGCCAGCAAATCGCGCTGGGTGGGAATGACTTTACTGTCTTTGTTGGCGTTTTCATTGAGCAACGCGGAGTTAGTTTGCTCTACCAGGCCGCGAATTTCCTGGTTCAGACGACCACGCTTTTCACGCTGAATGTCGCGATCGTGACGGTATTCGATGTAGGCGCGGGCAAGCTGTTTGTACGGGCCGGACATCAGTTGGTTTTCAACCGCAGTTTGGATCTCGTTAATATCCACCTGACTGCGTGCGTTCATTTGGCTGCTAACGACTTCTGCGACGGTGGCACAGTAATCTGCGTCATCGACTCCCGCTGCTTTAGCTGCACGTAGAATGGCTTCCTTAATGCGCTCTGATTTGAATGGCACTTTACAGCCATCTCGTTTCATCACATGCGGTGTCATGATCACTCCATATTTGTAAGAACAGGTTATCCACAGAGGCCGGGGAAGCCATAACAGGTTTATTCATCTCTTTTCCAACGACTTCCCGCAATCCTGACCCAGGTTATCCACAATTCACCTTGTGTCGAGTGAACAGGTGTTGTAGCAATTGTAGTCAATTAATACAACATATTGGGTCGGCGTGCATTTTAAAGTCTATATGTAGTGATTTGCATCAAGGATGTTTGCAATTTTATTGATGTAGAACAAGGTAAAAATCAGAGCGTACAGATGGCGGGCGCTGTAGCGTTTGTAAAAGATAGCAAGAAAAATCTGATTAATTATTCAACAAAAACAGACAGTAACCTGGAGCAACGCCACAGCCCGTGTCAATAGGTTTGTGGCGTTTATCCGTATAAGGACGTCGCGTTAGCGTTGTAACCACCAGATGGCTTCAAATGGGCGGAGCGTCATCGCGGCTGGCTGGCTGGCGACCTCGCCATAATTGTGCAGTAGCGCCTGCCACTGTCCTTTGATATGCGACGGATGCCACTCCTGGCACTGGTCGCTCAGATTGGCGACAACCAGCAGGGCTTGCCCCTGCCACTGGCGGCGATAACACCATACTGATGGGCTATCCGGGAGGAGATCCTGATAATCGCCCCAGATCAGTACAGGCTGGGTTTTACGTAGCGCAATCAGCTTTTGATAGGTGTAAAACACCGAGTTTTCATCGCGTAATGCCGCCGCGACATTAACCTCCGTATAGTTATCGCACAGGCTTATCCACGGCTCGCCCTGGGTGAAACCGGCGTTTTTACCGTGGTCCCACTGCATCGGCGTGCGGCTGTTGTCGCGGGATTTACTGGCCAGGATAGCCAGTAGTTCGTCGGGGTCGCGTCCGGCGGCGCGTAGCGCGGCAAACATGTTATGGCTTTCCACGTCGCGATAATCGGTGATGCGGGTAAAGTGTGGGTTGGTCATGCCGATTTCTTCGCCCTGATAGATATAAGGCGTCCCTTGCATACCGTGCAGCGCCATCGCCAACATTTTCGCGGCTGGAATCCGGTATTCACCCTCGTCGCCAAAGCGGGAAACGATGCGCGGCTGATCGTGATTACACCAGAATAAGGCGTTCCAGGCGACGTTATGCATCCCCTGTTGCCAGTGGCGGAACAACGCTTTCAGCGCCACATAATCAGGTTTTGCCAGCGTCCACTTTTCGCCATTGGGGTAATCCACCTTCAGATGATGAAAATTGAAGGTCATCGAGAGTTCGTCGCCGCTAAGCGCGGCATATTGCTGGCAGTTTTCCAGCGTGGTAGAGGACATTTCGCCTACCGTCATCAGATTACGCGGCGTAAAAACGTCACGGTTCATTTCGCGTAAAAACGTATGCGCGCGCGGTCCGTCGGTATAAAAGCGGCGTCCGTCGCCCGTCGGATCGTCAGGAAAATCCTGATCTTTGGCGATCAGGTTCACCACGTCCAGACGCAGGCCATCCACGCCGCGATCGGCCCAGAATTCGCAGACCTTTTTCAGCTCGGCGCGTACGGCGGGGTTTTCCCAGTTCAGGTCGGCCTGTTCAGGCGCGAAAAGGTGTAAATAATATTGTTCGCTCTGGCTATGCCAGCGCCAGGCGCTGCCGCCGAATTTGGATTGCCAGTTATTCGGGCAGACATCCGGCGTGCCATCGCGCCAGATATAAAACTGACGGTATGGGCTCTCTTTGTTCAGCGCTTCGCGAAACCAGGCGTGCTGGGTAGAAGTATGGTTAAACACCATATCCAGGATGATGCGAATACCGCGTGCTTTCGCCTGCGCGACCAGCTCGTCAAAATCATCCAGCGTGCCGTAGGTCGGGTCGATAGCCGTATAATTTGCGACGTCATAACCGTTATCCACCTGCGGCGAGATATAAAACGGCGTGAGCCAGATGGCATCTACGCCGAGTCGCTGTAGATAGTCAAGGCGCTGCGTGACGCCGCGTAAATCGCCGGTGCCGCTGCCGGTCGTGTCCTGAAAACTTTTCGGGTAGATCTGATAGATAACGCCGTTTTGCCACCAGAGGGGAATAGTCATTGTTGTTTCCTGCAAGTGCGTTGGGACGCAACTGCGCCCCGAAGAAGTATTAGACAATTTGTAATGTGCCCTGACGATGCTTACGCTGATAGATAAAGGTGGTCAGAATCACCGGGATAACGATCGCGATAACCATCGCCATGCCGTACACCTGCCAGTAGCGCGGCGGTATAGACAGGATGCCCGGCAGGCCGCCCACGCCGATACCGTTGGCGATGACGCCGTTCAGACCGCAGAGCAGTCCCGCCAGACCAGATCCGATCATCGCGCACAGCATCGGAAAACGATACTTCAGGTTGATACCGTACATCGCCGGTTCGGTTACCCCAAGGTAAGCGGAAATGGCGGCAGGAATGGAGATCTCGCGTTCATTGTGTTTACGGCTGGAGATGATGATGCCCACCACGGCGGAGGCCTGCGCGATATTCGACAGCGCAATCAGCGGCCAGACTGGCGTACCGCCCATGCTCTGGATCATCTGCATATCGATAGCGAGCGTTGTCTGGTGGACGCCGGTAATGACCAGCGGGGCATACAGGAAGCCGAACAGCGCCGCGCCTATCGGGGCGAAACTGCCGGTCATCAGATAACGTACCGCAAAGGCCACGCCGTCGCCGATCATACGACCAAAGGGGCCGATAAAGGTGTGGGCGAGAAAGACGGCCAGTATCAACGAACACACCGGGACGACGACCAGGTAGAGATAATCCGGCACGATGCGTTTCAACCGCGTTTCAATAAACCCAAGCGCCAGCCCTGCCAGTAGCGCCGGGATAACCTGCGCCTGGTAGCCCACTTTCTCAATGCTAAATAAGCCGAAGTTCCAGACGTCCGGCGTTTGCTGGCCCAGCAGATACGCATTCATCAACTGCGGCGACACCAGCGTCACGCCGAGCACGATACCAAGAATCGGCGTGCCGCCCATTTTTTTCACCGCCGACCAGCAGATCCCCACCGGCAGATAGAAAAAGATCGCTTCGCCGATCAACCATAAAAAATCATAAAGCGTTTTTAGCGCCGGATGCATCTGCGCCAGCGTTTGGCCGTTGCTCATCGGCACATCGCCGATCACGTTACGAAAGCCTAAGATCAAACCGCCGCTGATCAACGCCGGTAGTAGCGGAAAGAAGATCTCCGCGAAGTGGGAAATTAACTGCTCATGCCATTTCATGTTCTGGCGAGCGGCTTTTTTGGCCTGCTCTTTATCGGCATACGCTTTGCCGGTGGTCTCCAGCAGCGCGTTATAGTAATCGCCGACTTCGGTGCCGATCACCACCTGAAACTGCCCGGCGTTGGTGAAACAGCCTTTAACCATCGGTAATTGTTCGATCTCTTTTGGCCTGGCGTTCGCGGGCTGGTGGAGCACAAAGCGCAGGCGAGTAATGCAGTGGCTCACCGTGGCGATGTTGTCACGCCCGCCGACCAGGTCAATCAGCCGGTCGATATCGGCTTGTTTTACTTTGCTCATCGTAAAACCTCATGGCAGAGGAGGTATGTTATGGGTTGGCGCAAGAGTATCTCTTCAACGTTGATTTAAAAATGGGAACGTTCCCGAAACGCAGCGACGATCACAAATTACTCGTGGTATTCCGTTTAATCAGTCACTCAGGCGAGGGTAGAAGGAATGACGATCCGGCGCGGATCGCAGCGGCCATTGATCTGTTCGATCAGCTGCGAAGCCGCCTGCCGTCCGGCTTCAGCATAGCCAGGATCGACAGTGACGATCTCCGGGTGCAGGAATTTTATCAGCGGCGTGTTCCCGACGCTTGCCAGTTGCAGCGTCTCAATACGTTGCTCCTGTAAATACTTACTGGCGCCCAACGCCAGCGTATCGGTGGCGCAGACTAACGCGGTGGTATCCGGCATGATGACGCTTGCCGTATGCTCATAGCCCTGCTTCATGGCAAGACCGGGCAGGGCGGCGACGGGATGAAGTTTATGTTTTTTGCAAAACGCCAGGTATGCGTCATGCCGACGTTTGCCGGTGGTAATATCGCTATGGGGAACGCCCAGAAAGCTAATGTTGCGGTGTCCCTGCTCATACAGCCGCTGCATAAGGATATGAATCGCGCCCTCGTCGTCGTAACAGACGGAGGCAAAACCTTGCGCATCTCTTGCCAGCAGCACCAGCGAGGCTTTCCAGGGGGCGATCAACTCTTCTGTGATGCCGGTAAAGCCAAACAGCACCACGCCATCAATGTTACGTCGTCTGAGCATGCCCAGATGTTCCATTACCAGCGTCGGCGAGAACTGACTTTCCATCATAATAGGGTCGTAGCCCTGTTCATAAAACGCAGGCAGCATGGTCTGAACCGCGAGGTTTTCAGACAACGAATCAAGGCGAGTGACGATAATAGCGACCACTTTATCGCTTTGTCCCCGCATCGCGCGGGCGGAGCGGGACGGAGAGAAACCGTGTTGATTCATCACCGCTTCGACACGCTCGCGGGTACGTTCGCTTACGCCGCTTTCATTGTTAAGCACGCGGGAAACGGTTGATTTCCCTACGCCGCTCAGGCGGGCGATGTCTTTGATAGTGAGCCGGTTTTGCATCCTGTTTTCCCGTGGCGTGACGCTGATGGTGATAAAAAGAGTAACTTTACTCAAGCGAAGGGCAATGGGCAAAGTCTGGTTTATCGTTGGTTTAATTACGTAACGGTATGATACCGCCATAATTGCCACAAAACTTATGGATTTATGCGTATAATCCGCGGCGCAAATTATTTACTTACCGGAGGCGACATGGACCCTGAACCCACCCCTCTCCCGCGATGGAGAATTTTCCTTTTCCGGTAAGCCTGCCTCTGCTGTCTTACCGGTGTGTAAGACAGTGACACGATAACGTCCCTGTTTTTATTTAAAAATTGCTCATCGGGCAAGGCTTTGCCGCGCCTGAAGAATTTTCTGCGCCTGACTTCGGCGCGGAGGGATTACCTATGCTAAAAACCATTACCCGCCAGCTTTTTGCCCGGCTTAATCGTCATTTGCCTTATCGTCTGGTTCACCGCGATCCGCTGCCCGGCGCGCAGACCGCGGTAAATGCGACTATCCCGCCTTCGCTGAGCGAGCGCTGTCTGAAAGTCGCGGCAATGGAGCAGGAGACTCTCTGGCGCGTTTTTGATACGCACCCGGAGGGATTAAACGCCGCCGAAGTGACGCGCGCGCGTGAAAAGCATGGCGAAAACCGTCTTCCGGCACAGAAACCCTCGCCGTGGTGGGTGCATCTGTGGGTATGTTATCGCAATCCTTTCAACATCTTACTCACGATTCTTGGCGGCATTTCTTATGCCACGGAGGATCTGTTTGCCGCAGGCGTTATCGCCCTGATGGTCGGTATCTCAACGCTGCTGAATTTTGTGCAGGAAGCGCGCTCGACAAAAGCGGCGGACGCGCTAAAAGCGATGGTGAGCAATACCGCTACCGTACTGCGGGTTATTAATGAAAATGGCGAAAACGCCTGGCTGGAATTACCCATCGATCAACTGGTGCCCGGCGATATTATTAAGCTGGCGGCGGGGGATATGATCCCGGCGGATTTACGGATTATCCAGGCGCGCGATCTGTTTGTCGCCCAGGCGTCGCTGACCGGCGAATCTCTGCCAGTCGAGAAAGTCGCCGCGACGCGTGAGCCCCGGCAAAATAACCCGCTTGAGTGCGACACGCTGTGCTTTATGGGGACGAACGTCGTGAGCGGAACGGCGCAGGCCGTGGTGATGGCGACCGGCGCCGACACCTGGTTTGGTCAATTGGCGGGGCGCGTTTCGGAACAAGATAACGAGCAGAACGCTTTCCAGAAAGGAATTAGCCGCGTCAGTATGTTGCTGATCCGCTTTATGCTGGTCATGGCGCCGGTAGTACTGATTATTAATGGTTACACGAAAGGTGACTGGTGGGAAGCGGCGCTATTTGCGCTCTCGGTCGCGGTAGGGCTCACCCCGGAAATGTTGCCGATGATCGTCACCTCCACCCTCGCGCGCGGGGCGGTGAAGCTCTCGAAACAGAAAGTTATCGTGAAGCACCTTGATGCAATTCAGAACTTCGGCGCGATGGATATTTTGTGCACCGATAAAACCGGCACACTGACGCAGGACAAAATTGTGCTGGAGAATCATACAGATATTTCTGGTAAGCCCAGCGAGCATGTACTGCATTGCGCCTGGCTGAACAGCCATTATCAGACCGGTCTAAAAAATTTACTGGATACGGCGGTCCTGGAGGGAGTAGACGAAACCGCCGCGCGTCAGCTCTCCGGACGCTGGCAGAAAATCGATGAGATCCCGTTTGATTTTGAGCGTCGCCGGATGTCGGTAGTGGTCGCCGAAGATTCGAACGTGCATCAACTGGTCTGCAAAGGTGCGTTACAGGAGATCCTGAACGTGTGTACTCAGGTGCGCCACAACGGCGATATTGTGCCGCTGGACGACAATATGCTGCGCCGGGTGAAACGCGTTACCGACACGCTGAACCGTCAGGGGCTACGCGTGGTCGCCGTCGCGACCAAATACCTGCCTGCACGTGAGGGCGATTACCAGCGTATCGATGAGTCTGACCTGATCCTGGAAGGGTATATTGCTTTTCTCGATCCGCCGAAAGAGACCACCGCGCCGGCGCTGAAAGCGCTGAAGGCAAGCGGAATTACGGTGAAAATTCTCACCGGCGACAGCGAGCTGGTAGCGGCGAAAGTTTGCCATGAAGTTGGGCTGGATGCGGGCGATGTCATTATTGGCAGTGATATTGAAGGGTTAAGCGACGACGCGCTGGCGGCGCTGGCCGCTCGTACGACGTTGTTTGCGCGTCTGACGCCGATGCATAAAGAGCGCATCGTCACTTTGCTCAAACGCGAGGGGCATGTGGTCGGTTTTATGGGCGACGGGATTAACGATGCCCCGGCGCTGCGGGCGGCGGATATTGGTATCTCGGTAGATGGCGCGGTGGACATCGCCCGTGAAGCGGCCGATATTATCCTGCTGGAAAAGAGCCTGATGGTGCTGGAAGAAGGCGTCATTGAAGGTCGTCGTACTTTTTCTAATATGTTGAAATATATCAAGATGACGGCCAGCTCAAATTTCGGTAACGTGTTTAGCGTGTTGGTGGCGAGCGCCTTTTTGCCGTTCCTGCCAATGCTGCCGCTGCACTTGCTGATTCAAAACCTGCTGTACGATGTATCCCAGGTGGCGATTCCGTTTGATAATGTCGATGAAGAACAAATTCAAAAGCCGCAGCGCTGGAATCCGGCGGATTTGGGGCGCTTTATGGTATTTTTCGGTCCGATCAGCTCGATTTTCGACATTTTGACCTTTTGTCTGATGTGGTGGGTATTTCATGCGAATACGCCAGAAACGCAAACTTTGTTCCAGTCCGGCTGGTTTGTGGTGGGATTACTGTCGCAAACGCTGATTGTGCATATGATCCGTACCCGTCGTCTGCCGTTTATTCAAAGTCGCGCCGCCTGGCCGCTGATGGCGATGACATTGTTGGTGATGGTGGTGGGAGTCTCGTTGCCGTTTTCGCCGCTGGCGTCTTACCTGCAGTTGCAGGCGCTGCCGTTAAGCTATTTCCCGTGGCTGATTGCCATTCTGGCGGGCTATATGACGTTAACCCAGTTAGTGAAAGGGTTTTACAGCCGACGTTATGGCTGGCAGTAAACACTTTCGTCGGGGATTCGTCAGCGTGCTTAATCCCCGATATCGCTAACCAGGCCAGATGCCCGTAAAGCTCGACAAGTTTTACGCGATCGGCTTTATCTTTAAATTTCTGGGCTTATTCAAGCTGCTGTAGAATGCTATATGCAGGGATAAAAAAGAGGAATGTCCAGCTAAGTTTGTAAAATACATTCTCTGCCCCCAATCCGGAACGAGAGGAGGAGATGTCCCACCGCCGGATATGTTTTGCGGATATGCGACGAAAGCGGCGAATATAGCTAATGCAATAAACTAAGTAAGGAGGAATCGCTAAGGCGCCAGTGGGTTTAGGAAACATAAGGGTAAGCAATATGGCTGCGACAATGAAGCATAAAAAGACTATCTTCGCGGTAGATTCTATCTGTTTTAATTCCTGGCGTATGCTTTCAGCATGTTTCTCCTGCCAGCGACGGAGCGTGCTGTTGCTAAATCCATATTCTTCGCATAACGCCTTATCCGGTACGCCGTTTTTCGACTGTTGCAGAAAATCGGCGATTTGTTCCTCGGTAAAACGCGATCTTACCATTGCCGCCTCTCCATGGCTGTTGGTGCCCCGAACCGGGCAAACTTGCGCCGCCCGGCGGGGATAACGTCCGGCGCTTAGCGACGAACAGCGATCGCTTCAATCTCAATTTTCACGTCTTTCGGCAGACGGGCAACTTCCACGCAGGAACGCGCCGGGAAGGTGGCGTTGTGCTCGGTGAAGAAGGCTTCGTAAGTGGCGTTGACGGTCGCGAAATCGTTCAGGTCTTTCACGAAGACGGTCGTTTTCACAATGTCGCCTACTTTCAGGCCAGCGGCTTCCACGATAGCTTTAACGTTTTCCAGCGACTGACGTGCCTGAGCGGATACGTCTTCCGCTACGGCACCGGTTTTCGGATCGACCGGGATCTGACCGGAAGTGATTACCATGCTACCCAGGTCAACGCCCTGTACGTATGGGCCGATTGCTGCTGGTGCATTTTCCGTCGCAATAGTTTTGCTCATGATTTCTCCTGAATTACAGCGGTAATAGAATGTCCCCGCTCATTATAGGGAGCCGGGATCTCATAACCAACCCAAATTAGTTGGCCAGCACCACATTATGCGAAAACTCTTTTTCACAGTATTTGCATTTGAGGGCGATATCATTGGCGCGTTTTTTCACTGCAAAGCTGGAGGATACCGGTTCCGCGTGGCTGATGCAGTTGCTGTTCGGGCAAACCAGCACATTATTAATACGCTCTGGCAGGCTGGGGCGTGATTTCCCGACTACGTCGTAGTTGTCGATGCGGTTAACGGTGGCCTGCGGCGCGTACAGAGCAAGTTGGTTAACCTGCTCTTCGGTGAGAAAGGTGTTTTCTATTTTGATTAAGTCTTTACGCCCCATCTCGCCAGACGGGAGATTCAGACCGATAGTGATTCGCTGATCGGTCTCGGTCAATTTAAACAGACTCAGCAGTTTAAAGCCTACCTGCGCAGGGATATGGTCAATCACGGTGCCGCATTTAATGGCTTCAACCTGCAGTTTGTTATCGTGTGTCATCGCTTTTCTCCCTTACAGACTCAGTTCGCTATTCAGTACCAACGCCAGTAACGCCTGGCGAGCGAAAATACCGTTGCCCGCCTGTTGGAAGTACCAGGCGTGTGGCGTTTTATCCACATCCGTGGTGATTTCATCAATCCGCGGCAGCGGGTGCAGCACTTTCATATTTTCACGCGCGCCGTTCAGGTCGCTGGCGCGCAGAACAAACTGCGCCTTCACATTGGCGTACTCCGACGGGTCGAGACGCTCTTTCTGTACGCGAGTCATATAGAGGATGTCGACGTCGGCCATGACCTCTTCAATAGAACCATGCAGGCTCCAGGCCATCCCTTTTTCATCCAGCATATCCAGAATGTACTGCGGCATCGCCAGCGCGTCCGGCGCGATAAAATAAAAACGGTTGCCGCTAAATTTCGCCAGCGCCTGGGTTAGCGAATGCACGGTGCGGCCATATTTCAGATCGCCGACCATCGCGATATGCAGGTTATCCAGACGGCCCTGCGTTTCCTGGATGGTGAACAGATCCAACAGGGTCTGCGTCGGATGCTGGTTCGAACCGTCGCCCGCATTGAGCACCGGCACCTGACCGGAAAACTCCGTCGCCAGACGTGCCGCGCCTTCTTGCGGATGGCGCATCACAATCGCGTCCACGTAAGTGCTAATCACTGAGATCGTGTCGGCTAACGTTTCTCCTTTTTTCCCCAGCGACGTGTTGGCGCTGTCGGAGAAGCCCACTACGCTGGCGCCCAGGCGATGCATTGAGGTTTCAAACGACAGGCGGGTACGCGTGGAGGCTTCGAAAAAGCAGCTGGCGATCACTTTATGTTTCAATAGCTCCGGCTGCGGGTTGGCTTTTAATTTCGCCGCCGTCGCCAGTACCAGATTAAGATCGTCGCGGCTGAGGTCGTTTATGGAAATGATATGTTTTTGATATAGCGGGTTAGCCATGTTTATCTCCTGACGCCTGGGCAAAAAAAAGCCCCTCAATTGAGGGGCTTGGTATTGGTTTTCAACGGAAAGAAAAACGGCAGGCCTGCGTCCTTTTTCAGACGCGGTAAGACAGAATGTCGTACACACTGAACCATGCTTCCTCCCGGCAAATTGTCCGCGATTATACTCAGCTCTGTTTGGGGATCAAGCGATTAATGCATGATTTACTCATCGCAAACGGTTCTTATGAATTTAAATTCATTTTAAGCAAATAATTAATTTGTTTGTGTACCAGCGCCGTGCGCTGAACGACCCGTGGTGCGACCCAGACAATACTGCTACCGGCAACGACGCCGAGAATTTCCGGCAATGCGTGGTAATCCAGAATTCTTGCGACGGCGCGACCATAACCTGCTGCCGTATGGATAAGGATAAATTCGCTATTATGTTCAACGCTGACGACCATTTCGGCTATTGAACGTCCGGCATCCGGCGAAGGACGCCGCTGGGGATTTACGGAATAAATCTTTTGTCCCTTCGTATTTCTGATTTTTATTGCGCCCAGCAGCTTGAGCAGGCGCGAAACCGTAGACTGACTGATACCTTCAAATCCCTCATTTTGTAAATCGCGGCGAATCTCCTCCTGGGACAGGTAACTTTTTTCACTAATCAGGCGCTGACAAACCGCCAGTTGCTGTTGTTCTTTGGCGGAGTAATCATCGTATTCCTTCATAAATGCACCTTATCTTTATTATTAATATCAACGGACTGGCGAAATTCATCACATTTGTCACATTGATTGCGGATCAATCGGGCGGTTTTGCAGGAAAATGAGAAGCCGATCAAAAAAGGTGACGGCGTGCCTGATGGCGCTGTGCTTATCAGTCCTGTCGGATAAGACGCGTCGCCATCTGGCTCGTTACATCATCGCTCCGATGCTCAGTACCGCCATATTCAGCAATGTCAGGATCAGCAACAGCGGCGCGACCCATTTCAGATAGCGGACATAGGGAACCCGCGCGATTGCCAGACCGCCCATGACCACGGCGGAGGTGGGAGTAACCAGATTCACAATCCCGGAGGCCGACTGGTAGGCGGTTACGACCAAATCCCGCTGTACGTGGGCAAAATCCGCTAACGGCGCCATAATGGGCATTGTCAATACGGCAAGACCGGAAGAGGAGGGCACCAGGAAGGAGAGCAATACTTCCAGCCAGTAGGTTACGTTTATGAAAATGGTGGTAGAGAGGCCGGAAACCAGACTTTCCGCGCTGTGCAAAATGGTGTGGGTAATCATACCGTTATCCATGACCACCACAATGCCGCGCGCGATACCAATAATTAGCGCCACGCCGAGTAAATCCCGCGCGCCGTCAATAAAGGTACTGGTGAACGCTTCCTCACCCATCCGCGTTATCACGCCAACGATAATCGCCGCCGCCAGAAAGACGCCGGAGATTTCCGCCATCCACCAGCCGAGAACCGCCACGCCGTAAATCATCACCGCGAAAGAGGCGGCGAAGATCAGCAGCACCCATTTCCGGGTAGCCGTAAACTCCAGCAGAGTATTGGCGCGATTGCCGAGAAAATGGGCGCGGTTTTCCTCCATTTTATCCGCCACGATAGAAAGCTCCGGATGGGCGCGGACTTTGCGCGCATAGCGCATTACCCAAAACACGCACAGTACGTAGCCGACAATTAACAGCAGTACGCGCATCAGCATTCCCTGAGTAAAAGGGATGCCGGCGGCGTTGGCGGCAATGACCGTGGCGAAAGGGTTAATGGTCGAACCGAGCGTGCCTATCCCTGCGCCGAGCAGTACGGTTGCCGCCGCCACTAACGGATCGAAGCGGGCCGCCATCATAACCGGCACCAGCAGCGTGTAGAAGGGCAACGACTCCTCCGCCATGCCATAGATAGTGCCGCCTGCGGCGAACAGCGCCATCAGAATGGGGATCATCCACTCATCTTTGCCGTTGAGTTTGGCTGTTACCCGTTCAATACCGGCATCAATCGCCCCCGTTTTATTCACCACCCCCAGAAAGCCGCCGATAATCAAGACAAACAGCGCGACGTCAATGGCGCCGGCGGTGTAGGTTTCGTGGTTATAGAGGCCGTCAATCGGCGCCAGTAAAACAGCGGTAATCCCTTGCGGATGCGCGTCCACAGGGGCATACGTTCCCGCCACCGGCACTTCTTTTCCCAGCGTGGCGTTCATCGCCATTTGGTATTTTCCCGCCGGCACAATCCAGGTCATCACCGCGACCAGGGCAATAAGAATAAACAGGATGGTATAAGCGGTGGGAAATTTAAATTTACCCATGATGTTCTCTCCTGATATCACGGATATGCGCCGCGAGGGCGCATATCCTGTGGGATTAGTCGCCGAGCGTCGCCACCATGACCGCTTTGATGGTGTGCATCCGGTTTTCCGCTTCATCGAAGACTATCGAGCCTGCGGACTCGAACACCTCTTCCGTGACCTCCAGTCCTTTCAGGCCGTAAGCCATTTCGATTTCGCGTCCCACTTTGGTGTGCTCGTTATGGAAGGCGGGCAGGCAGTGCATAAACTTCACATCAGGATTACCGGTAGCGTTTACCACCTGCTGGTTGACCTGATATGGCGTCATCAGACTGACGCGCTCCGCCCAGGCTTCTTTGGGTTCTCCCATCGAGACCCAGACGTCGGTATAGAGGAAATCCACGCCGTGAACGCCGTCTTCAACGCTCTCCGTTAAGGTGATACGAGCGCCAGTAACGCTGGCGATTTCCCGGCACTGCGCGACCAGCGCGGCATCAGGCCAGAAGGACTTTGGCGCTATCAGGCGGATATCCATGCCCATCTTCGCCGCGCCCACCATCAGCGAGTTGCCCATGTTGTTGCGCGCGTCGCCCAGGTAGGCGAAGCTCAGTTCCGGCAGCGTTTTACCCGGCGCGTGTTCCAGCATGGTCATTAGATCGGCCAGGATCTGTGTGGGGTGAAATTCATCGGTCAGGCCGTTCCAGACGGGAACGCCCGCGTATTCCCCCAGCTCTTCCACAATGTGTTGACCAAAACCGCGATATTCGATGCCGTCATACATCCGCCCCAGGACGCGAGCAGTATCTTTCATGGACTCTTTATGGCCGATCTGCGAGCCGCTTGGGCCGAGATAAGTCACCTGCGCGCCCTGGTCGAAAGCGGCGACTTCAAACGCGCATCGTGTGCGGGTAGAGGTTTTTTCAAAAATCAGCGCGATGTTTTTGCCGATCAGTGTTTGCTTTTCGCATCCGGCTTTTTTTGCGGCTTTCAGCTCAATAGCCAGATCGATGAGGTGTTGGATTTCCGCCGGGGTGTAGTCAAGTAGCTTCAAAAAGTTACGATTTTTCAGTGAAATAACCATTACAATATCCTTGTTAAAATGAATTGCCTGATGGCGCTGCGCTTATCCGGCCCACGGTTATGCGCGCTCTGTAGGCCGAATAAGGCGGAAGCCGCCATCCGGTAAAAAGCCTTATGCGTCAACGTCGGCGGTTTCACACCGAATCAAAGTACCTTTCTCGCCCGCGAGAATGGCTTGCCCATCCGCCAGCGAGCCGATTCCGGCAATGCCGCGGCAATGGCTGACAAACTCAGCGCAGGCGGTCACTTTCGGGCCCATCGAACCGGCGTCGAACTGCATTTCACGAAGCAGCTCCGGCGTAACCTGCGCCAGCGGGCGTTGGGTGGGTTTGCCCCAGTCGAGATACACCGCGTCGGCATCGGTCAGAATGAGCAGCGCGTCGGCGTGAATTTGGCTGGCAAGCAGGGCGGCGGACAGATCTTTGTCGATCACCGCCTCGATACCGTGGTAGCCATCGGCTTTTTCCACGACCGGTACGCCGCCGCCGCCGTTACAGATAACCAGGTGATCGCGGCTAATCAGCGCGCGGATGGCATCGTTTTCCACAATGCGTTTCGGCTGCGGGGAGGGCACAACGCGGCGGAAGGCGTTACCGTCGGCTTTGAATACCCAGCCCTTTTCTGCCTGTAACGCACGGGCCTGCGCTTCGTCGTAAATCGGTCCGATATATTTGGTTGGATTGAGGAATGCCGGGTCGTTGGCATCGACTTCGACCTGGGTGAGCAGGACGCTGATTTCACGCTCCGGCAGATGATTCTTCAGCGCCTGTTGCAGCATGTAGCCAATCATGCCCTGGCTTTCCGCACCGAGAATATCGAGCGGGTAGGGCGTAACGTTAGCGTAGGCGCTATTTTGTAGCGCCAGCAGTCCTACCTGTGGGCCGTTGCCGTGCACTAACACCACGCGCCATTGCCGCGTAAGCTGGGCGATGGTTCTGGCCGCCAGTTCGATATTTTTACGCTGAATATCAGCCTCCAGCGGTTCGCCGCGTTTGAGCAGCGCATTGCCGCCCAGCGCGACGACCAGTGTGCGTTTGTTTTCCATAACGTCTCCTTTAAATACCATCGCGTTCCAGTGGACAGCTCATGCAGCGTGCGCCTCCGCGCCCGCGACCCAGTTCATCGCCGGGAATGGGAAGGACGGTAATGCCGGCTTTGTCGTATTTTTCGTTGGTCCAGATGTTGCGCTCATAGCCCACCACCACGCCGGGACGCAGGGTGAGCACGTTATTGGCGTCATTCCACTGTTCGCGCTCAGCTTCAAATGCGTCGCCGCCAGTGGTGATTAAGCGCACCTGATCGATGCCAAGCGCTGTTTCAAGAGCATGAACCAGCGTGCTCTCCTGGGTTCGTTTCAGACCGCCGCGTCCGTCTGGCGTCAGCGTCCAGCACTGCACGTCCGGGCGAACGACTTCCGGATAGACGGAGAAGGTGTCGATATCAATGTGGGTCATGACGGTATCAAGGTGCATACAGGAGCGATGTTTTGGCAGTTCAACGGCAATGACGCGTTCCGCCTGACGATGTTTAAACAATGCCTGCGCCAGGAACTCGACGCCCTGCGGCGTAGTACGTTCAGACATACCGATCAACACCGCGCCGCGGCCAATCACCAGCACATCGCCGCCCTCTAAAGTGGCGTGGTCGTAATTAATGTCCTCGTCGCCGAAATATTTAATGAAATCACCACCTGCGAATTGAGGATGCCAGCGATAAATAGCACGTAAATTATTCGTTTCACGTTGGCGTGCAGGTTTCGCCATGGGGTTAATTGAGACGCCGTTATATATCCAGCAGGACGTGTCACGGGTAAATAGGTGATTCGGTAATGGCTTCATAATAAAGTCATTAATATCGTGAGTATCGACCACCATATTTTTTATGGAGGCGGGGATTTCGCCGTAAGTTAAACCGCCGCTTAAATGGCGAGCCAGTTCACGGTGCGGCATATCCGCCAGCCAGGCGCGAATATCTGCGGCAAAGGTGGGCCCAAGGCGATAATCGGAAATTTGCGTGTCCAGTAGCCAGGCTTTAGCGTCAGCCACATCCAGCGTTTGGGTGAGCAGGTCGGTTAACAGCAACACTTCTATCCCTTGCTGGCGCAGCGTGTTGGCAAAAATGTCATGCTCTTCGCCAGCGCGCTCTACGGATAATACATCGTCAAAAAGTAATTCCTGACAATTTGAAGGGGTAAGTCTTTTTAGGCTGAGATTGGGCCGATGCAACATTACGCTGCGTAATTGACCGATTTCAGAACCGACAAAATGCTTTTCCATCATTATACCTTTTACATAATTTCAAGAATAAAGAAGGAGTGGCTGCAAATATTTAGCGTGCTTGCAGTCGCGGCGTTTCAGTTAAATTCGGGAGCAATGATTGAATTTTATTTGGGTTGTTAATGTGATGAGATTCACATCAATCAAGGAGTGCTATTTTTCTTACTTAATATATGAGCCGGGTCAGAGAAATTCAAAAAACAATAAGGCATTAAATGAATTACTACGCAGCTATATGGTTTGTTATTTTTTTATTGTTAATTATTTGTTTGCTGTATTGAATGATGTTTAAATTTTAACTAATTGAAAATAAAGTGATTATTTTTAATGGTTGCATAACTATGCGTGAGGGGGATTTTATTATCGGGGATATTTAAATAATTTAAAAATAACTATGGATAGAGAAGTCATTTATGCAGGGAGAGCGAATTGTGATCGCTAAAACGTTTTTATGTTAACGCCTTTAATATCAAAGCGTTGTTAGTGGTGGCAATTTGGCGCCGCTGGGGTTTATGCATAGGTACTGCATAAAGTTGGGCGAACTATTAACAATATAGAAACACCGCTGGCGATAAACATGCGCTGGCGCAAAATCGATGAGAGTAAGGGTAGTATGGCAGCCATTTTTCTCGTATAAAGAGAAAAATAAAACGCTGTTTTAACTAAGGGGATGCGATGATTGTTGGCAATATTGAATATCTGGAGGCCTGGCTGCCGACGGCGTTACGGCAGGCGATTGAGCACGTCAATGCGCATGTCACGGCAACGACCGCGCCAGGTAAGTATGACATTGACGGCGACAGGCTGTTTTATATGATTTCTGAAAATATGACGGAGCCGGGCGAATCGCGCAGCGCAGAGTATCACGCCCGTTATCTTGATATTCAGATTGTGCTACAAGGTCAGGAAGGGATGGCATTCAGTACCCGGCCTGCGGGAACGCCGCACACGGACTGGCTGGCGGATAAAGACATTGCATTTTTACCGACGAGCGTCGACGAGAAAACCGTCGTCCTGAACGAAGGCGACTTTGTGGTGTTTTATCCCGGCGAAGTGCATAAGCCCCTGTGCGCGGTGGGAGAACCGGCGCGGGTACGTAAAGCGGTTGTGAAAATGCTGATGGCGTAATATTTTGTGCCGGATGGCGGCGCCTGCACGTTGCGATCTTGTAGGCCAACCGCCATCCGGCATCATCACGACATTATTTAGACAGCGTCGCTACCATTACTGCTTTGATGGTATGCATTCGGTTTTCCGCTTCATCAAAGACAATGCTGGCCGCAGACTCAAAAACCTCGTCGGTCACCTCCATCCCGCCATGTAAACCGTACTCTTCGGCCATTTTTTTGCCGAGCGTGGTTTCGTCATCATGGAAAGCAGGCAGACAATGCAGGAACTTAACCTGCGGATTGTCGGTTAACGCCATCATCTGGCTGTTGACCTGATAATCACGCAGCAGGGCAATACGCTCCGCCCATTTCTCTTTGGGTTCGCCCATAGAGACCCAAACATCGGTATAGATAAAATCCGCGCCTTTTACGCCCGAGGCGATATCTTCGGTCAGGGTGATGGCGCCGCCGTTCTTTTTCGCCATGGCGCTGCACTCCGCCACTAACGCGGCTTGCGGCCAGCAGGCTTTTGGCGCGACCAGACGGAGATCCAATCCCGTTAACGCGGCGGCTTCCAGCATGGAGTTACCCATGTTATTACGCGCGTCTCCGGCATAGACCAACGTCATCTCGTTAAAGGCTTTATCCGGCAGATGTTCCTGCATGGTAAGCAGATCCGCCAGTAATTGCGTTGGGTGATACTCATCGGTTAAACCGTTCCATACCGGCACACCGGAATATTCAGCCAGCGTTTCGACGATCTCCTGGCCATATCCTCGATACTGAATACCGTCAAACATCCGGCCCAGGACGCGGGCAGTATCTTTGATGGACTCTTTATGGCCGATCTGGCTCCCGCTGGAACCCAGGTACGTCACGCGCGCCCCCTGATCGTATGCGGCAACTTCGAAAGAGCATCGTGTCCGGGTCGAGTCTTTTTCGAAGATGAGCGCAATATTCTTACCCACCAGCTTTTGTTCTTCTTTACCGTTTTTCTTATCGGCTTTCAGTTTGGCGGCAAGCTGCAACAGAGCAGTGAGCTCGCTGGCGGTGAAATCAAGTAACTTTAAAAAAGGTTTTTGGTAAAACGTAGACATACTTCCCTCACATGGCTTAGGCCTCTCATTGAATTAAAATTCACTTTATATGGATGATTATTCATTTGCAACCCTGTTTGATAAAACTTTTCTCGATAAGGTGGAGGCAACGTCGGCGGTATGTGACAATAAGAGTATCGGCAGGACATCTATGAGGAACGAGCTATGGCAAACCCGGAATTACTGGAAGAGCAGCGTGAAGAAACGCGGTTAATTATTGAAGAGTTACTTGAGGACGGCAGCGATCCGGATGCGCTGTACACTATCGAGCATCACCTTTCCGCTGACGATTTCGAAACGTTGGAAAAAGCCGCGGTAGAAGCCTTTAAACTCGGCTATGAAGTGACGGAGCCGGAAGAGCTGGAAGTGGAAGAGGGCGATACGGTTATTTGTTGCGACATCCTCAGCGAGTGCGCGTTGAACGCCGAGCTCATCGACGCTCAGGTTGAGCAACTGATGAACCTGGCGGAAAAATATGATGTCGAATACGACGGCTGGGGAACCTATTTTGAAGACCCTAATGGCGAAGAGGGTGATGACGACGATTATGTCGATGAAGATGACGACGGCGTGCGTCACTAAAGCTGCATAGTATGACGGTACGGCAGCGTCTGCTGTCGTATTTTTTTAACAGGTTACGTATGAATTACCCGCAAATACTCTCTCCGGTGCTTAATTTCCTGCATTGCCCGACGCCGCAGGCGTGGATTGTCCAGGCCCGCGATCCGCAAAATCTTCCTCTTCTGCTTACCGATCACTTGATCTGCGAACTGAAGGCTGCGCAAACCGCGTTGCTGTTGGTGCGTAAATATGTCGCCGATAAATCGGGCGCTGACGCGCTGCTCGCCTGGCTGCAACCTTACGAGGCGTTCGCGTTTCGTCAGGGGCCGGAGCCGGATTTTGTTGCCCTGCATAAACAGATTAGCAAAAGCGCCATGCCGCAAACTGATGACCCCTGGGGTCGTCAGCTTATCGACCGTATGGTGTTATTGATTAAAGAGGAGTTGCACCATTTTTGGCAGGTACGCGAGGTCATGCAGGCCAGAAACATTCCTTATGTGAAAATCACCGCCAGCCGCTACGCGAAAGGAATGTTGAAAGCGGTACGCACGCACGAACCGCTCACCTTAATTGATAAGCTGATTTGCGGGGCGTATATCGAAGCCCGCTCCTGCGAACGTTTTGCCGCTCTGGCGCCCTGGCTGGATGAGGATTTACAGACGTTTTATCTCTCGCTTCTGCGCTCCGAAGCGCGGCATTATCAGGATTACCTGGCGCTGGCGCAGCAGATTTCCGCCGAGGACATTTCTGCGCGCGTGCGCTATTTTGGCGAGGTGGAAGCTGACCTTATCTTGTCGCCAGACCGCGAGTTTCGTTTTCATAGCGGCGTGCCAGCCGCCGGATAAAGGGTAAAATTAAAGATTAGCGTTTTTATCTTTTACGCTGTCGCCACCTGCGTGGTCATCCGCCCGGCATCAAACTGCTGGCGAGCAGGAAAAGTCATTTTCATGATATTCTGTCCTGAGTAAAGCCTGCCCTGCGGCAGGCAAAAAGAACTCATTCAGTGTTATATTCCCGAAAGGTGACCTTGAACAATGCCATTTTTGCATCATCACTACGGGTTCTTGTGTTGAAATAGTTACTGTTTCACGCCTTTTGACGCTTCAGAGCAGGTCTTGCCAACAAAGGTTTGTTTAATTTTGTTGATGGAGGTTGTTTTATTACCTCCTGCATCGACATCCGATTTCATGGTCATCGCAAATTCTGTATCGCTTATTTTCGTCGTTTCTACAATAGAGTGCGATTTGACATCAGGATTATTACAGACAGTCTCATTGATCAGTTTGGTATCCGTACTTTCTACAAATGTTGTCGTGCAACCGCCTGCACTGGTAGAAAAACCCTTCACCATTTTCTTAGAATCTTCAGACATTTTAGGGGTATAACACATAAGCGTCGCTATGCCCGAATTTTTTTCATCCATTAATACTTCTTTTGTATCTGGATTGATGGTGCGCATTTCTATATTTTCCATTTTCCATTCGCCGGGCTGTATATCTAATGCATATACATTAGAGATACTAATAAACATAGCGGGGAAAACAATTGCTGATAATAGGCGTTTCATTTATAACTTCCTTGAATAATAAGTGATTCCCGGATAACAGGATGTTTCCGGGATTACTTATATCAGCAAAAATAATACCTGGCGAGGATAAATAAACGCCTGGTTTTCAGAGTTCCTTTAACATCCTCACTTCGCAATCGACATGTCCGGTGCAGCCGAGCGGTTCGCTAATATGTTCAAATCCTAAACGTTCGTATAGCGCAATCGCCTCGCGTAAAAAAGCCGTTGTTTCCAGATAGCAGCGTTTAAAACCCTGTTCACGGGCATGATCCAGCGCCATCAGCGCCAGCTTTTTCGCCAGCCCCTGACCACGAATCACCGGTAAAAAATACATTTTTTGCAGTTCACAAATGTCTGGTTCGCTACAGGATAACGGCGCCACGCCGCCGCCGCCCACCACACAACCGTTTTGCTCTACCACCCAGTAGGCCGCGCCCGGTTGGCTATAAACCTGATACAGTTCATCCAGATTGGGGTCGGCAACGGTATAACCTTTATCGGCGGTAAGTCCGTATTCCGCTGAAACCTGACGGATGACACGGGCAATAGCGGCATTGTCGGCGGTAGTGATTCGGCGCACCGTGAGCGTTGGCGAGGCGACATTATTCATAATATGGCTCAATTTTTAAAATTTATTTATAGATTACTTTAATACCACCGTCTTGAGTTACGCGCAAGGAGATCCTGAATCAGACAAAATAAAAGGCGGAAAAATTAAACAAAAATAGTATCGTAGTCAAATCAGTAACAATTTACTGGTTTTTATTATTAATTCTAATAGATTGTAATTCAGGGATATGATTCATGAATAACGTTATCAGTAGTAAAGATAACCATAATCACACGTTGGTGTTTACAGGCAAGGGCGGAAAGTATTTTGTTATTTGCCTTGTGAATTTCTTGTTGACGTGTATCACGTTGGGAATCTATGCGCCGTGGGCGATGGTGAAATGTCGACGTTATATTTATACTAATATGACGCTAAACAATCAGCCTTTTGCTTACAAAGCCACGGGCGGCGCATTATTTATTAGTGTGTTGTTAGTTTTTATTATTTATATTGTTAGCCTCTCTCTTATTGAACACGGTCATCCCGGTCTCGGTTTTACGCTATTCGGCTTATTAATTGCGATTATTCCTTTTATGGCGGTGAAAGGATTACAGTATCAGGCGATGATGACTTCGCTTAATGGCGTACATTTTGGATTCCAGTGTTCCATGCGGCGCGCCTGGTGGTACATGTTCGCTCTCCCGGTACTCCTGATGGTGGCGCTTTATATTGTTCTTTATATTATCTCACTGGTAACCATCGCCGTCGGCGGTTTAGTGTTCAATATCGTTTTTCTCGGTTTGCTGGCTATTATTGGGATAGGGGTCATTAACGGTATTACCTACAGCAAATGGATGACCTTGTTTGGCAATGGCGCAAACTTTGGCATTCATCGTTTCTCGATTCAGGTTAATGTTAAAACGTGCATCAGAGGGTGCGTGTTGGCAATGTTGACCCTTTTCCCTTTTGCTGTCGTGATTGGTTATCTAATCGCGCCGGTGTTCACCGACATGATTCTTTTGAGTATGATGGGGAATGCGCAGGCAGGAGGGGCGCTTATTCTGCAATATTATGGCCAGATAATGGCATGTTATTTCCTCTATTTTCTCGCGATTATTGTGGTAACCAGTTACTTATATGTGGCGTTACGCAACCTGTTTTTAAACAATTTGTCACTGGCGAACGATTCGATTCGTTTTCATTCCTCTGTCACTGCACACGGTATGCTGTGGCGGTTACTGGTGGTGTTTGTGATTTCCGGCGTGACCTTAGGGCTGGCTTATCCGTGGTTGAAAATTTGGCTGGTGAGCTGGCTGGCGCAGAATACACAGGTCCAGGGCGATCTGGATTCGCTTGAGTTAACCAATGATGAGAAGCCGCTGGAAAACAGCCCGCTAATGTGGATTTCTCGTGGCATCATGCCTTACTTCCCGTTTATCTGATGTAAAAAGGCCGACGTTTACGTCGGCCCATAATTCATGTTGTCGGATGGCGGCGTGAATGCCTTATCCGGCCTACCGATCGCGCCATGTCAATAAGCGAACGTGTAGGCCTGGTAAGCGAAGCGCCATCAGGCTTTCAGATTACAGCGCGCTAATAACCGCCTGCTGCTCAATCAGCTTCGCTTTGGCTTCTGCGTAACCGTCCAGCTTCTCACGCTCTTTGGCAATCACCGCTTCCGGCGCACGGGCGACGAAACCTTCGTTGGACAGTTTGCCTTCGATACGGGCAATCTCGCCTTCGATTTTCGCCACTTCTTTCGCCAGACGCGCCAGCTCATCGTCTTTGTTGATGAGGCCTGCCATCGGGATCAGCAGTTCGGCGCCGTCGATGATTTTGGTCACGGAAACCGGGCCTTTGTCATCGGCTGGCAGCACGGTGATGCTTTCCAGACGCGCCAGGGTTTGCAGGAAGCTACGGTTGTCGTTAACACGACGAACGGCTTCTTCACTACAGCCGCGCAGCAGCAGTTCCAGCGGTTTGCCCGGGGCGATGTTCATTTCCGCACGAATGTTACGTACCGCGACGATCGCCTGCTTCAGCCACTCGGTATCGGCCAGCGCGGCTTCATCCACCTGTGCGGCGTTATATTCCGGGAACGGCTGCAGCATAATGGTATCGGCGGTAATGCCGCAGATAACCTTCACGCGCTGCCAGATGGTTTCGGTGATAAATGGGATGATCGGATGCGCCAGGCGTAGCAAGCCTTCCAGCACAGTGACCAGCGTGTGGCGAGTGCCGCGCAGTTCGGCTTCCGTTCCGCCATTCATCACCGGTTTGGTCAGCTCCAGATACCAGTCGCAGAACTGGTTCCAGGTGAATTCGTACAGGATGCCCGCCGCGATATCAAAGCGGAAGTTGTCCAGCGCGTCGCGGTACGCTTTCACCGTCCGGTTAAACTCCGCCAGGATCCAGCGGTCGGCCAGCGACAGCGCTTTTTCGCCGCCGTTAAAGCCGCAGTCCTGATCTTCGGTGTTCATCAGCACGAAGCGGCTGGCGTTCCACAGCTTGTTACAGAAGTTACGGTAACCTTCCAGACGCTTCATGTCCCAGTTGATATCGCGGCCGGTCGAGGCCAGCGCCGCCAGGGTAAAGCGCAGGGCGTCGGTGCCGTGCGGCTCAATGCCGTTCGGGAACTGCTTCTCGGTACGCTTGCGAATTTTCTCCGCCATCTGCGGCTGCATCATATTGCCGGTGCGTTTTTCCAGCAGTTCCGGCAGGGAGATGCCGTCGACCATATCCAGCGGGTCGATAACGTTACCCTTGGATTTGGACATCTTCTGGCCTTCGTCGTCGCGAATCAGACCGGTCATGTAGACGGTATGGAACGGCACCTGCGGCTTGCCGTTTTCATCTTTGATGAAGTGCATGGTCATCATGATCATGCGGGCAATCCAGAAGAAGATGATGTCGAAGCCGGAAACCATCACGCTGGTCGGGTGGAACTGACGCAGGGCGTCGGTGTTTTCCGGCCAGCCGAGGGTAGAGAAAGTCCACAGCGCGGAGGAGAACCAGGTATCGAGAACGTCTTCGTCCTGACGAAGCTGAATGTCGGCGCCGAGGTTATTTTCCTGACGCACTTCGTCTTCGGTACGGCCAACGTAGACGTTGCCGTCGTTGTCATACCATGCCGGGATACGGTGACCCCACCACAACTGACGAGAGATACACCAGTCCTGGATATCACGCATCCAGGAGAAGTACATGTTTTCGTACTGCTTCGGCACGAACTGAATGTCGCCGTTTTCAACCGCTTCCACCGCCGGTTTCGCCAGCACGTCTGCACGGACGTACCACTGGTCGGTCAGCATCGGTTCGATAACCACGCCGCCACGGTCGCCGTAAGGAACGGTCAGATCGTGCGGTTTAATTTCTTCCAGCAGGCCCAGCGCGTCAACGGCAGCAACGATGGCCTTACGGGCAGCAAAGCGTTCCAGCTTCTGGAACTCAGCCGGAATCTCGCTGGAATAAACGTCAGACTCTTCACCTTTGGTATCGAACACTTCCGCGCTTTCGCGAATGTCGCCGTCAAAGGTCAGGATGTTGATCATCGGCAGGGCGTGACGTTTCCCGACTTCATAGTCGTTAAAGTCGTGCGCCGGGGTGATCTTCACGCAGCCGGTGCCTTTTTCCATATCGGCATGTTCGTCGCCAACGATTGGAATGCGGCGGTTAACCAGCGGCAGAATAACGAATTTGCCAATCAGATCTTTATAACGCGGATCTTCCGGGTTCACGGCCACGCCGGTATCGCCCAGTACGGTTTCCGGACGGGTGGTGGCGACGACCAGGTAATCTTTACCGTCTGCGGTTTTCGCGCCGTCGGCAAGCGGATAGCGGATGTGCCACATGGAGCCTTTGGACTCGCGGTTTTCCACTTCCAGGTCAGAGATGGCGGTGCGCAGCTTCGGATCCCAGTTCACCAGGCGTTTGCCACGGTAAATCAGGTCTTCTTTGTACAGGCGGACAAAGACTTCTTTCACGGCATTGGAAAGACCTTCGTCCATGGTGAAGCGCTCGCGCTCCCAGTCAACGGAGTTGCCGAGACGGCGCATCTGACGGGTAATGGTGCCGCCGGATTCCGCTTTCCATTGCCAGATTTTGTCGATAAACGCATCGCGGCCGTAGTCGTGACGGGTTTTACCTTCTTCAGCGGCAATCTTGCGCTCAACCACCATCTGGGTCGCGATCCCGGCGTGGTCGGTGCCGACCTGCCACAGGGTGTTTTTACCCTGCATACGCTGGTAACGGATCATGGTATCCATGATGGTTTGCTGGAAAGCATGTCCCATATGCAAACTGCCGGTGACGTTCGGCGGCGGGATCATGATGCAGAAGGACTCTTTGCTTTCGTCGCCGTTAGGCTTGAAATAGCCCTGCTTTTCCCAGTGCTCGTAAAGCGGCTGTTCGATATCTTGGGGGTTATATGTCTTTTCCATTATTTCCAGGTTGCCGTATTCAGGTTAAAACCAGCCACGCGGTAGGCTTTGTAGCGTTCGCGCGCCAGTTGTTTCAAAGTTTCTTCGTAAGGGACGAAGTCTACCACTTCTGTGAAAGCGGTGGCAAAATCTGCAAAGCTTGTACGCAGGCTGATTAAAATATCGCGTGGGCTGCTGTTGCGTTTTTCCGGCCAGGCGATTTCAACCGGCGCGCCGCCGCGTGGGCCTTCGCCTGCCAGATTGTGCGGGACAAAACTTTCCGCCGGTCTTGCCCACAGCGCTTCATCCAGCCGAATGGCCTGCTTCTCATCTTCGCAGGCGATCAGCACGCGCTTGCCGGCGCGCCAACGTTCTGCGGCAATTTCACACACCAGTTGTTCAACGGCGCTTAAACCGTTGACGGTAGTGTCATTATCCAGAAGATAGAACGTCGCATTCTTCATATATGGGGCTTCTTGTGGTGGATTTAAATGCGTTGCCATGATGCCTCCCGTAGGCCGGATAAGCGCAGCGCCATCCGGCAAAACGCCTGATGGCGGCGCTAATGCGTCTTATCAGGCCTACGGGGTAATCTCAAACTTACTCTTCGCCGTTAAAGCCCGCACGATTGAGCAGGAACTGCGACAGTAGCGCTACCGGACGACCCGTCGCGCCTTTCGCTTTGCCGGAGCGCCAGGCGGTACCGGCGATATCCAGGTGCGCCCAGTTATACTTACGGGTAAAGCGCGACAGGAAGCAGCCCGCGGTGATAGCGCCGCCAGGACGACCACCAATATTCGCCATATCCGCAAAGTTGGACTCCAGTTGTTCCTGGAACTCATCGCCCAGCGGCAGACGCCACGCGCGGTCGCCCGCTTGCTCGGACGCGCCGATCAGTTCATGCGCCAGCGGGTTATGGTTCGACATCAGACCGGTGATGTGATGACCCAGCGCAATCACGCAGGCTCCGGTTAGCGTCGCCACGTCAATGACGGCTTCCGGTTCGAAGCGTTCAACGTAGGTCAGCACGTCGCACAGTACCAGACGGCCTTCGGCGTCGGTGTTCAGCACTTCAACGGTTTGACCAGACATGGTGGTCAGCACGTCGCCCGGACGATACGCGCGTCCGCCCGGCATGTTTTCACAGCCCGCCAGTACGCCGATAACGTTAATCGGAAGCTGAAGCTCGGCGACCATACGCATCACGCCGTAAACCGCCGCCGCGCCGCACATGTCGTACTTCATCTCGTCCATCCCTTCAGATGGCTTGATGGAGATGCCGCCGGAGTCGAAGGTCAGGCCTTTACCCACCAGCACGATCGGGCGCGCGTCTTCGGATGGATTGCCCTTGTACTCAATCACCGACATCAGCGATTCATTCTGCGAACCGTGGCCGACCGCCAGATAAGCGTTCATACCCAGTTCGCGCATTTGCTGTTCGCCGATGACGCGGGTGATGACATTTTTGCTGTAGCTGTCAGCCAACTGGCGCGCCTGTGACGCCAGGTAGGCGGCGTTACAGATATTGGGCGGCATGTTGCCGAGATCTTTCGCTGCCTTAATCCCGGCGGCGATGGCCAGACCGTGCTGAATGGCGCGTTCGCCGCTGGTGAGCTCACGGCGGGTCGGCACATTAAAGACCATCTTACGTAGCGGGCGGCGCGGCTCGCTCTTGTTGGTCTTGAGTTGATCAAAACTATAAAGCGTCTCTTTGGCCGTTTCGACGGCCTGACGCACTTTCCAGTAGTTGTTGCGGCCTTTGACGTGCAGTTCGGTCAGGAAACAGACGGCTTCCATCGAACCGGTATCATTCAGAGTATTTATCGTTTTCTGAATAACCTGCTTATACTGACGTTCATCAAGCTCGCGCTCTTTGCCGCAACCAATGAGGAGGATTCGCTCGGAAAGAACGTTAGGAACATGGTGCAGCAACAGAGTCTGCCCCGGTTTTCCTTCCAGTTCGCCGCGACGCAGCAATGCGCTGATGTATCCGTCGCTAATTTTGTCGAGCTGTTCTGCAATCGGAGAAAGGCGACGCGGTTCAAAGACGCCCACGACAATGCAGGCACTCCGCTGTTTCTCCGGGCTACCGCTTTTTACACTGAACTCCATGCACTATGCTCCTGAATCTTAAAGACAACAGTGGTGGCTACAGCTATACTCGTCGTCTTTCAAGTTGCAGATGCGTTGGCTGCGCCTGCTCACCCCTGTCACTTACCTGATGTAAGCTCCGGGGCTTCACAGTCTTGCCGCCTGCCTGCAACTCGAAATCCATTAGAGTATAGAAATTGAAAGCTTTCGTAACTCATGTCCGCTGTTGCGGTGACTTCGTGTTAATCTTAACGTTATTACGGCATTGGCACGTCAGAACAAGTTCTGAGAGGTGAATCCGCTGAGTATAATGATCTTAGCGATGATTTCGACGACTCAAGAGAATAAATGACGTTTAAGCCATGAAACAAGCTAAATTCCAGCAAAAAAATGGGTTTTTACGGGCGTATTTAAAGTGATAATCATAAGATATCTGGTGCGGGAGACGCTCAAAAGCCAGCTGGCGATACTCTTCATCTTACTTTTGATCTTCTTTTGTCAAAAGTTAGTGAGGATTCTCGGCGCGGCGGTTGACGGCGATATTCCCGCAAATCTGGTGCTCTCGCTTCTGGGGCTGGGCGTACCGGAAATGGCGCAGCTCATCCTGCCTTTAAGCCTGTTCCTGGGGCTGCTGATGACGCTGGGCAAACTGTATACCGAAAGTGAAATTACGGTCATGCACGCCTGTGGGTTGAGCAAAGCCGTACTGGTAAAGGCCGCCATGGTACTGGCGTTATTTACCGGTATCCTTGCGGCGGTTAACGTGATGTGGGCCGGCCCCTGGTCGTCAAAACACCAGGATGAAGTGCTGGCGGAGGCGAAAGCGAACCCCGGTATGGCGGCGTTGGCGCAGGGGCAATTCCAGCAGGCGACCAACGGCAGCTCGGTGCTGTTTATCGAAAGCGTTGACGGCAGCGACTTCCACGATGTTTTCCTGGCGCAAATTCGCCCTAAGGGCAATGCTCGTCCTTCTGTGGTCGTGGCCGATTCCGGACACCTTACTCAGTTGCGCGATGGTTCTCAGGTTGTCACCTTAAACAAAGGGACGCGTTTTGAAGGGACGGCGTTGCTACGCGATTTTCGCATCACCGACTTCCAGAACTATCAGGCGATTATTGGCCATCAGGCCGTGGCGCTGGACCCGAACGATACCGACCAGATGGACATGCGCACGCTGTGGAATACCGACAACGATCGTGCTCGCGCCGAGCTGCACTGGCGTATCACGTTAGTCTTTACCGTATTTATGATGGCGCTGATGGTCGTGCCGCTCAGCGTGGTGAATCCACGTCAGGGGCGCGTCTTGTCTATGTTGCCCGCCATGCTGCTTTATCTGCTGTTCTTCCTGATCCAGACCTCCATTAAATCGAATGGCGGTAAAGGCAAACTGGACCCGGTTATCTGGATGTGGGCGGTCAACCTGATCTATCTGGCGTTGGCGATTGGTTTAAACCTGTGGGATACGGTGCCGGTCCGCCGCCTGCGTGCCCGTTTTCTGCGTAAAGGAGCGGTATAATGCAGCCATTTGGTGTACTTGACCGCTATATCGGTAAAACCATTTTTACCACCATCATGATGACGTTGTTCATGCTGGTGTCGCTCTCCGGGATCATCAAGTTTGTCGATCAGCTGAAAAAAGCGGGGCAGGGTAACTACGACGCGCTGGGCGCGGGTATGTACACCCTGCTCAGCGTACCTAAGGATATCCAGATCTTCTTTCCTATGGCGGCGCTGCTTGGCGCGCTGCTGGGACTGGGGATGCTGGCGCAGCGTAGCGAACTGGTGGTGATGCAGGCATCGGGTTTCACCCGTATGCAGGTGGCGCTGTCGGTGATGAAAACGGCTATCCCCCTGGTGCTGTTAACCATGGCGATCGGCGAATGGGTCGCCCCGCAGGGCGAGCAGATGGCGCGTAACTATCGTGCGCAGGCGATGTATGGCGGTTCGCTGCTTTCCACCCAGCAAGGTCTGTGGGCGAAAGACGGGAATAACTTTGTCTATATTGAACGGGTGAAGGGCGACGAGGAACTGGCCGGCATTAGTATTTACGCTTTCAACGATCAGCGTCGTTTGCAGTCGGTGCGTTACGCCGCTTCGGCAAAATTCGATCCGGAGCATAAGGTCTGGCGTTTGTCGCAGGTGGATGAGTCCGATCTGCAAAACCCGAAACAGATCACCGGTTCGCAGACGGTGAGCGGCACCTGGAAAACGAATCTGACGCCGGATAAGTTAGGCGTGGTGGCGCTGGACCCGGATGCGCTTTCCATCAGCGGTCTGCATAACTACGTTAAATATCTGAAGTCGAGCGGACAGGACGCCGGACGTTATCAGCTCAATATGTGGAGTAAAATCTTCCAGCCGCTCTCCGTGGCGGTGATGATGCTGATGGCGCTGTCGTTTATCTTTGGACCGCTGCGTAGTGTGCCGATGGGCGTGCGCGTGGTAACGGGGATTAGCTTCGGCTTCGTCTTTTACGTTCTCGACCAGATTTTTGGCCCGCTGACGCTGGTATACGGCATTCCGCCGATTGTCGGCGCGCTGCTGCCGAGCGCGTCTTTCTTCCTGATTAGCCTGTGGCTAATGCTGCGTAAGTCGTAATCACAGGCCGCCATCCGGCAATGCAGTAAAGCGCAGTGCCTGATGGCGCTGCGCTTATCCGGCCTACCAGAACCCGTAGGCCTGATAAGTCCTTTCCGCCGCCATCCGGCAGACCGCCTGGTATTACTCGAATGATGTAGTGCGTAACCTGACGCGTGGCGCTTTTGGCTACGCGTTAAGCTCAGGCAAGCTGCGGGAAAAAGTAGATCAAAAAATTTATAACGTGCTGCCGTGATAAATCTGATAACCCAAATCAATCGTATTATGGTTGAGATCGTTATTTTTAATTTTGTTGAGCAACATCTGCGCGGCTCTGCGCCCGATCTCAAAACGAGGGGTAATTACGCTGGCGAGGCTCGGTATCATTTGCCTGCCCATCTCCAGACCGTGGAAGCCGGCGATGGAGATCTGCTCCGGTACGGCCAGTTGACGCTCGCGGCACCACAGTAGAGCGCCCATTGCGATATCGTCATTTGTACAAAAGACGCCATCCACGTCCGGGTGCGCAGCAAGCGCATCACGCATTAGCTGTATCCCCAGATGGATAGAGGAGATAGCGCGGGGATTGATGCGCAACGGCGCCAGCCCCCGGCGCGTCATCGCATCGCAGTAGCCGTGATAACGCTGCTCATCACGGATATCGTCTTTTGAACCCAGATAGAGGATTTTCCGCCGCTGGCGTTTATCCAGCATGGTGCTGACCATATCAAAGGCGGCCTGACGGTTATCAAACCCCACCTCCATATCTAAGCGATCACCCTGGATATCCATGAGTTCTACAATCGGAAGGGTAGCTGAGCGCAGGAATTTGACGGTTCTGAGGGTATGATATTTTTCTGAAAGAATAATGCCGTCAATATTGTAAGACAGTAAATTGATAACGGACTCTTCTTCCGAATCGCGATTGTAATTGTAATTCGCAATGAGAGTTTGGTAGTTATGACCCGACGTTACGGATTCAATCCCGGCAAGAATGTCGGCAAACAACTGGTTCTGAAAAGAGGGGATCAGCACGCCCAGAGTGTAACTTTGCGCGTTTAACAGCATAGCTGGCGCGCGATTTGGTATGTAGTTAATTTCCTCCATGATCTGCGCAATACGCTCGCCGGTTTCCCTGGCGACTTTTTTCGGCGAGCGGATGTAACGGCTCACCGTCATTTTTGTCACGCCTGCAAGCGTAGCGATATCCTGCAAAGAAATTCTGTGATTCCTCATGTTTTCTCCAGTACCGGGGGCGGGAACGTCGCCCCCATGGTTAATTGGGCTGCGGATGATGAATTAATGCAGAACCGCATTCAGCGCCAGTACGCCCAGCAACCCCATGACAGAAATCAATGTTTCCATAACGGTCCAGGTGCGTAGGGTTTCCCCGACGCTAAGATTAAAATACCCTTTAAACAGCCAAAAACCGGGATCGTTAACATGTGATGCAATAACGCTTCCCGCGCCTGTCGCCAGTACCATTAACGCCGGATCGGCGTGGGTTACGTTAATAATCGGCAATACGACGCCCGCTGTGGTTATCGCGGCCACGGTCGCGGAACCTAACGCAATACGCAGCACGGCGGCTACCGTCCAGCACATTAATAACGGAGATAGCGAGGTGCCGGTCATTAATTGCGAGATATATTGGCCCACGCCGCTATCCACCAGCACTTGCTTAAACGCGCCGCCGCCCGCGATGATAAAAACAATCATCGCAATAGCGCCAATGGACTCGCCGACGATATCCATCACCTGCTCAACCGTACGTCCGTTGCGTCGGCCCAGCGTAAAAATGGCGATGATAATGGCAATAAACAACGCCACTGCTGGGTTACCGATAAATTCGAAGAAAACCCGCACGGCATTCGTTTTTGGCAGCGTGATTTCACATACCGCTGCGATGGCCATCAGAATGACCGGGATCACGGCGGCAAAAATACTGTTCCAGAATGACGGCATCTCTTCTTCACTGAATAGGTGAGGATTAAATAATCCTTCAGGCGGCGCTTTCTCAAAGCGCGCCAGCAATTTTGAAAACAGAGGGCCGGCAACAATCACGGTCGGTATGGTAATGATTAACCCATACAGCAGGGTCGTACCGAGATTTGCCTCAAAAATTGTCGCAATAGCGGTAGGGCCGGGATGCGGCGGCAGGAAGCAGTGCGTAACGGATAAGGCGGCGACCATTGGACCCCCGACATACAGCAAGGGCAGTCCCGATGAGGCCACAATCGTAAAAACGAGCGGCAACAGCAGTACGAATCCGACTTCAAAAAACATTGCCAGGCCGACGATAAGCCCGGTGATCACCAGCGCCCATTGCACGCGTTTTTTGCCGAACGTATTAATGAGCGTCGTCGCAATGCGCTGCGCTGCGCCGGTATCGGAAATTAATCTTCCCAGCATCGCGCCAAAACCGAGGATCATGGCGAGTCCGCCCAGAGTACCGCCAATTCCGTTTTGTATGGAGTGCAGGACGTCTTGCGCGCCCATCCCTTCGGCAAATCCCACCACGGCGGCAACCAGAACAAGGGCGATAAAGCCGTTAACTTTAAAGCCAATCATTAAGACCAACAGCAGCGCAACGCCTGCCGCAATAATTATTAATGGCATATTCGTCTCTCTTATTAGCGCCAAAATAGCAGCGCTTACGCGCTGCGTCGCATTTCCCTGGTCAGACGGCAACCAGCATACCGCCATCGACAAACAGCAGATGTCCGTTAACAAAGTCGGAGGCTTTTGACGAGAGAAACACCGCTGCGCCAATAAGCTCCTGTGGATCGCCCCAGCGTGCGGCAGGCGTACGTTTGCATAGCCAGGAGGTGAAGGCTTCATCTTCAACCAGCGCTTTGGTCATCTCCGTTTTGAAGTATCCCGGCGCAATACCGTTGACCTGGATATTATGACGCGCCAGCTCCACGCACATGCCGCGAGTCAGCATCTTCACGGCACCTTTCGACGCGGCGTATGGCGTAATCGTGTCGCGGCCCAGCTCGCTTTGCATCGAACAGATGTTGATCACTTTTCCTGCCTGACGCGCCACCATACGGCGCGTAACGGCCTGAGAGACGAGAAAAACCGCGGTCTGATTTACGGCGATGACGTCATTCCACTCCTGCTCGGGAAACTCAGTAAACGGATGACGGCGCTGGATACCGGCGTTATTTATCAGGACGTCAATGACGCCGATATCTTTTTCGATATGTTCAACCGCAGCTTCAATATCCTGTTTATGGGTGACATTAAAGGGAGCGGCAATAGCCTTTATTCCTTCCTGCTGAAGTTTCGTCACGGCTGTTTCGGCGCGCTCCGGGGTGATATCGTTAACAATAATGCGCGCGCCATAGCGACCAAGACCGGTCGCCAGCAAATAACCAATTCCCTGAGCGGCTCCGGTGATAAGGATATTTTTACCTGCCAGTGAAAAAAGATCGTTCATGATAGTGTCCCTTATTTTACTTTCTCAGAAAACGAGCTGAACTTTTGCCGCCTGTGTTTTGTCTCCGGCAAAGATCAGCGCCGCTTCCAGGTCGGTAAATGGATATTCCGCGCTCAGTAACGGCAGCGGATTGATAACGCGGTTGGCAAGCCAGGAAACCGCAGTATTAAATTCGGTAGTAAAACGGAAAGAGCCTTTCAGCGAGATCTCTTTGCTTATTAGCATCATCATCGGGAAGTTGGGGACTGCGCCGCCCATGCCAACCTGCACCATCACGCCTTTGGCCCGTGTGACTTCCAGACACGTTGAGATAGAGGAAGGATGCCCAGAGACTTCAAAACTGATATCGAAATACCCTTTTTCTGCTTTCCAGCCATCAAGAGAGTCATGCTGTGGGTTCACCAGCGTATCCGCGCCCATCTGCCGGGCCAGCGAGAGAGAACGGGTACTGATATCGGCACATACCACTTCCGCCGCGCCCAGCGTTTTTACCGCGCTAACAATCAGGCAGCCGATAGGGCCAACGCCGGAGATAAAGACGCGTTTGCCCTGCAGATCGCCCGCCTCATGAGCCGCATGAATGGCAACCGCCAGCGGTTCGGCAAAGGCCATGGCTTTTTCGTCCGCCTGTTCCGGCCAGGGAATGCACTGAGCGGTATCGACAGCTTTAAATCGGGTAAAACCGCCATCGACATGCGGAAAATACATGGCGCTGCCAAAGAAACGCATTTCAGTACAGTGGTTTTCTTCATGCTGCAGACAGTATTTGCAATGACCGCAAGGCTTCGATGGATTAATCGCTACCGGTTGTCCTTCACGTAATAAATCTGAGTCGCTATGAACGATTTTGCCAATCACTTCATGCCCTAAAATCATTGGCGCTTTTACTGTAAAATTGCCGACTTTGCCTTCCTGATAATAATGTAAGTCAGACCCACAAATGCCGCCACGGGTAATTTGTATGAGTGTTCCTTTATTATTCCATTCAATATTTTGTTCCGTAACGGCAACAGCACGCTTACCCGCAACAACGCAGGATTGAGTTTTTACTTCCATAAATTCCTCACTGGTCAGGTAGTTACCCTGAACGCATTTAAGCGGTTTTATTTGTCACTATTTGTGACTTATGTCACGCTGGAAAATTGTTACACTACAATGTTACGCATAACGTGATGTGCCTTAGAGTTCTTCTCTATGGAAATTAAAAAACGTGAAATTGTCGAACGTAGAGGCGTAATATTGTGGAGTGGAATATGACTCAGAGGTATTTAAATGGCCGGGGAAAGCTATATTTTAATGGGTGTTTCAGGTAGTGGTAAGTCTTTAATAGGCAGCAAAATTGCAACATTATTTTCTGCGAAGTTTATTGACGGCGATGATCTCCATCCGGCGAAAAACATTGATAAAATGTCTCAGGGAATACCGTTAACTGATGAAGACCGCTTACCCTGGCTGGAACGATTAAATGACGCTTCATACAGTCTTTATAAAAAAAATGAGACGGGATT
The DNA here is from genome assembly GCF_043356435.1 of Salmonella sp. SJTUF15591. Classification (NCBI taxonomy): domain Bacteria; kingdom Pseudomonadati; phylum Pseudomonadota; class Gammaproteobacteria; order Enterobacterales; family Enterobacteriaceae; genus Salmonella; species Salmonella sp. SJTUF15591. Next base: position 338,867 of record NZ_JBEUJO010000003.1, read on the forward strand.
TATTGTCTGCTCGTCATTAAAAAAACAGTACCGCGATATTTTACGTAAGAGCAGCCCTAACGTACATTTCCTGTGGCTGGATGGCGATTACGCTACCATTCTGCAGCGAATGCAGCGTCGTGCCGGGCATTTTATGCCGCCAGACCTGCTGCAAAGTCAGTTTGACGCGCTGGAGCGACCCTGTGCCGATGAACATGATATTGCGCGTATCGATGTTAATCATGACATCGAGCACGTGACGGAGCAGTGCCGACTGGCTGTACAGGCTTTTCGTCAGGCACTCAGCGCTTCCTGATCATTATCAAAGCGCTGAGTCAGGCGGTCAGAAGTCAGCTTTTAGCACTACACGATAGCGGGCTTTGCCGTCGCGAACGTGCTGGATAGCCTCGTTGATTTGTGACATTGCGAACAGTTCCGTGGTGGGCGCGACTTTGCTGCGTCCGGCGAATTTCATCAGTTTGCGAAGTTCATATGGCGTTCCGGTTGCCGAGCCTGAGATACTGCGATCGCCGGCAATCAATGTAAACGCCGGTACGGGCAGCGGCTTCAATACCGCCCCAACGGTATGGAAGTTGCCGCCATACGTCAGCGCTTCGAAGTAGGGCTGCCAGTCGAGATCGACGTTGACCGTGTTAATAATGAGATCGAACTGGCCCGCCAGTGCTTTTAACGCTTCCGGATCGCGGCTGTTCACCACGTTATTGGCCCCCATCGCCAGCACTTCCTGCTCTTTCGATGGATTGGAGCTGAACGCGGTGACTTCGCAGCCCATTGCATGTAACAGCTTTATGGCGATATGCCCCAGCCCGCCGATACCGATGACGCCAACGCGGCTGGTAGCAGTAATATGGTGCATCAATAGCGGTTTAAAGACCGTAATGCCGCCACATAACAGCGGGCCTGCGGACGCCATATCTATATTCTCCGGAAGAGGAATTACCCACTGCCAGCCCGCGCGAAGCTTCTCGGCAAAACCGCCACGATTGAGGATAGTGGGCACTGCGCCTTCCTGGCAGTTAATTTGATTGCCGCTGATACAGGCATCGCAGTGTCCGCAGCTGCGCGCCGTCCAGCCGATTCCAACGCGCTGGCCGACTTTTAGCCCCTTATCCTGTGCCGCGCTGCCGAGTGCGGCCACCCGACCAATGACCTCATGTCCGGCAACCAGAGGGTATTGAGAGAACCCCCATTCATTGTCGATCATCGACAGATCGGAATGGCAGATCCCGCAGTAGTCGACCCGTACCTCGACATCTTCCGGTTGGAGTTCTCCCGCATCATATTCATAGAGTTCGAGCTCGCCGCCCGCCTCTTTGGCGGCGTAGCTTTTTATTATCGTCATTGTGTTTCCCTTAATGTGGTGTTGAACTGAAAAGTGTAGAGCATGGAGGCAAGGGACGCCCGGCGTTAATCTGCTGGAGAAGGCGGGAAGTAGCCTGATTATTCTATTTAATACTCAACGCTGCTGAAATTTTCAGCACTTAGCGAAACAGGTGTACGCTCGTGCTTGCATGGCGGCGTATGACAGGTATAATCCACAACGTTTTCCGCATACCTCTTCAGTGCCGAAGTGGCGAAATCGGTAGACGCAGTTGATTCAAAATCAACCGTAGAAATACGTGCCGGTTCGAGTCCGGCCTTCGGCACCAAAAGCATGTAAATGGACCTCAACTGAGGTCTTTTTTTATGCCTGAAATCCGCGCCACACAAGGCTTTTCACGATTTTCCCCTTAATTGAAGTCAACTCGGGTCAACCCACATCAAGTCGCTTGTGAGTATATAACTGAGTATATATGCTGATTCGATAATGTTTGTATACTCACGGCGGTACATGGAAGGAGAACCATCATGGCTCTGACTGATACTAAAGTCCGTTCGGCAAAACCTGAAGATAATGCAAACCCGCTATCTGATGGTGACGGCCTGTTTTTACTGGTACATGCTAATGGCTCCAAATATTGGCGATTTCGTTTTCGCTTTGGTGGCAAGCAGCATGTGATGGCGTTTGGCGTTTATCCCGAAGTTTCACTGGCGGATGCCAGGAAGAAAAGGGAGGAGGCCAGGAAGCTGGTTGCTGCTGGTATCGATCCTCGAGCACATAAACGTGCTGTGAAAGAAGAACAGGCGAAAGAGATTATTACTTTCGAGAAGGTCGCCCGAGATTGGCTCGCGACCAACCAGAAATGGTCGGAAGATCACGCTGAGCGAGTGAAAAAGAGTCTGGAGGATAATGTTTTTCCGGCGATTGGGACGCGCAATATTGCTGAATTGAGCACCCGCGATTTGTTACTTCCCATTAAGGCCGTAGAGAAGTCTGGACGTCTTGAGGTGGCTTCCCGTCTCCAACAACGTACTACGGCCATCATGCGTTATGCAGTACAAAGCGGTTTAATTGATTACAATCCGGCTCAGGAGATGGCAGGAGCGGTTGCTTCTGGCAATCGAAAGCATCGTCCTGCGCTGGCCTTAAAGCGTATTCCAGAACTGCTTCAGAAAATAGATGGCTATACCGGAAGACCATTAACCCGCTGGGCAACCGAACTTACCCTACTGATTTTTATTCGATCCAGTGAACTACGTTTTGCTCGTTGGTCGGAGATTGATTTTGAAACGTCAATGTGGACGATTCCACCAGAGAGAGAACCTATCCCTGACGTTAAGCATTCTCACCGGGGATCAAAGATGCATACACCGCATTTGGTGCCGCTTTCTAAGCAAGCACTGGCGATCCTGAAACAGATAAAGCAGTTCTGTGGCAAGCATGAACTGATTTTTATTGGCGATCACGATCCGCGTAAGCCGATGAGTGAAAACACGGTGAACAGTGCGCTACGGGTGATGGGGTTCGACACTAAGGTTGAAGTTTGCGGCCACGGTTTCCGCACGATGGCCTGTAGCTCATTGATTGAGTCAGGGTTATGGTCAAAGGATGCGGTAGAACGGCAGATGAGTCATATGGAACGTAACTCAGTGAGGGCAGCGTATATCCATAAGGCGGAGTTTATCGACGAACGTAAACTGATGCTGCAATGGTGGGCTGATTTCCTGGATGCGAATCGGGAGAAAGGGATTACGCCGTTTGACTATGCGAAGATCAACCAGGGGCATGGTGAGTGATTTCTCGATTAATGTTTAAATTGAAATGACCAACCAGCCTGAGTGGAGCTGTCGTTTTGTTCGGCTCTATTTAGCGCAAACTATGGTGTTTATCGGGTAGCAGTCAGCAGTAGGGATTTTTACAGAAGGTAGAACGGATGCCGCGCCGCAGGTTGTCAATTGCGTTGTTGAGGGCTGAACAGAGCGGCGCGTGGTGGCAGGTATGATCAGGCTGTTTCTGTTGCAGGCTGTGAATGGCAGCGCAACAGAGATTCGCGGTCAATCCGCCTGCCATTGCTGTCGTAATAGCGCCCCGGCCAGATATCAGCGGCATCCACACCGATGGCGTGGGCGATCAACAACTCGCCTTTCGGCCACGGTCTTGTCAGCGCGTTCGCCAGCGTGGAAGAGGACAACCCCGCTTCCCGTGAGACAGCCGCCAGGCTGGTGCCACGTTTGTGCAGCGCGGCAATAATGTCAGCGGGATGCCAGTCGGTTTTTGTCATTTCTTTTACTCCGGTATGTTATTGGTTAGTTGATTATCCTGTTTTGGGATATTTTTGTAAATCACTGATATTCGATTTTGGGATTAAAATCGGATATCACGAATGTCATCAATTTATTCTGAAGAGTATCAGTTGGTTATAAAATCGCTGCGAGCTGCAAGGCTTGATAAAGGGATGACGCAGGCTCAACTGGCGAAAGCATTGGGGAAACCTCAGTCATTCATCGCGAAGGTTGAAAGCGGTGAAAGACGCCTGGATGTTGTCGAGTTTGTTCGTTTCTGCCGTCTGATGAATATTGAGCCTGTAAGTATTCTGGATAAGCTGCAATAGCGCCTTGATCGCACAAAATTTTGCGAGCATGATCGCGAATATATATACATGGGCGATCCAATATCATGGTTTCCGATAAAACTCTCCGGCAGGCGATAGCCAATATCACCATCTGGCGCAAAGGCGAACAGCGTGCGCCACATAAGCCATTATTGCTGCTGCACGTCCTCTCACACTATCGGCAGGGTCATGATCGCCTGTTTAACTATGGCTCTGAAATCTACGAGTCCCTGTTGGATCTCCTGGAACGTTATGGACCGCAGCGCCGTGACCAGCGCCCGGACATGCCGTTCTGGCGTCTGAAGGGCGATGGTTTCTGGGAACTACAAAACGCGGAACTGTGCTCAACCAAGGGTAGCCGCCAGCCGCCCCGACGTGAACTCATCGAATATAATGTCGCGGGTGGATTTGATGCCGATAATTTTGCGTTGGTGGCAAAAAATCACAGGTTAATTGATACACTGGCGCAGCAGCTCCTGGAGGCGCATTTCCCGGTCAGTATTCAGGAAGACATCGCTGACGAGATGGGTTTTGATATTCGCACCTCTCTCCGTCAACGCGATCCGAAGTTCCGCCAGATGGTGCTACGTGCTTACAATTATCAGTGCGCGATCTGCGGCTTCAACATGCGCCACGACAATGCGCCAATTGCTCTGGAAGCTGCCCATATCAGATGGAAGCAGAACCATGGCCCTTGTGAAGTACCTAATGGCCTGGCATTGTGCGCAATCCATCATAAAGCGTTTGATCGTGGTTCGATTGGTTTGGATGAAAATATGCGTGTGATAGTTTCCGACGCGGTAAATGGTGGTGGGGTGGTACAGCGGCTGTTCTGGGATTTTGCGGGAAAGGCGATTGCGTTGCCCCCGGTTAAAGAAAATTATCCGGGCGAGCGGTTTGTGGAATGGCATAGGAAAGAGGTGTTTAGAGGGGAACATTGAGCTGGGGTAGGGCAGTTATTTTGCGTGTGGCATACAAACCATTCAGCCTTGATGACGAAATGGTTTGTCAGCGATAATTACGATGCTTCACGTTCTGCAAGTTCGGAGTTACTGGCATAAGGGACTTTTCCAGAAGGTACAACCTTGGCCGCTGCGATCAAATGTACATCCTGATCGTCGAAGAAAATATGCGGTTTAAACGCCTTCAGAACTTTTGTTTTCTCTACACCGCCAAGAAAAAAAGCTTCATCGACATATACCCCCCAGCTTCTTAGCGTTTTAATAACGCGCATTTCCGAAGGGCTATTTCTGGCTGTCACCAATGCAATACGAACAGGAGAATACTCAACGCGGGTCGGCAATCGTTCCTGAAGCTTGGCTATTTTTTTTAGCAAAGTGGCATAAGGTCCCTCTTCCATAGGGATATCCTGCTGCGCGTCTTCCTGAGCATGAAAGGCAGCCATTCCTTGGGTCTTATAAACCAGTTCGCTTTGATCGGAAAAAAGTACCGCGTCGCCGTCAAAAGCAATGCGCACTTGCCCTTCCGGGATATCAGATGCGTCAGAAGGTGGATCTTTCAGGATTGCAGCGGCGCAGAATCGGGAATCAATCACCTTTTGCGCATCTTCAACGTTAGTTGTTAAAAACAGATCCACATCAAAGGCATCAAGGTAATCAGCAACGGTTTCGCCTGCTGTAAAGGCAGAGCGCGTGATATCGAGCCTGTCATGGCGAATAGTATTCAGAACGCGGATACCTGTATCAGGGCTGTTACGCGACATCACAACGACTTCAACCAACGGTGATTTATCATCCGGTTGACGGTACTGGTTCAGACCCAGCAACGCTTTGACTAAGGGGTAGCCTGTTCCGGGCTGTAAAGGTTGGTTTTCGTGCTCCAGCATATAGGCGCGGTATTTTTCAATGGCGCTATCAGGATCGGTCGCAAAGGTTTCGCGAAACATGCGATCGGATTCACTCATATCAAAAAGCGCAGTCGCGCTGATGCCAATCACTAAAGTGTTACTTAAATCTAAAGGCATGGTACTTTCCAAAGAGAGAATTGTAAGATTACGGAATCCTGACATTCTAGCCTAAGGAAAATACTTCAGCCATCTGGAAGATGGCTATCAATCGGGATAAATATACTGTAGAGTGAATCAATCAAATTCTTGTGCATAAATCATCACCCGAGATAAAGATGATTCCTGTAAAAAATTACTATACAACTGAGTCAATTCATCATAAGTTAAATTTCTTGAACCGATTTTCCCTGTGTTAAATAAAAACTCAAATGATTCGTTAGAAAGCGAAATATCTTTAATGTTGTCATACTCCAGGAGTCTGGCACCTCGTTTTCCTGTACTAGTACATTCATCAATCTTACATATCGGTAAATGCTCTCCCGTTGACATTAACTTTTGGTCAGCACTTTGCAGTTTATCCGTAGGACGGATAAATGCCGAACAACATGGAAAACGATATTGCATTTGGCTATTATAACTATCACAAATACTTTTCTTACAGAAGAATGTCTTTAGTTTATCAATTTGCTCATTCATCCTTGTGTCATTTAAGTATAATTTTTTATTTTCCCAAATCTTATACTGAATTGCTATTATTGATGCCTCATCATTACTTGAATGTTTTTCATATATCAGATCAGCACCAGTAATATGCTCCGTCTTTTCAGGATGAAGAATTCTTAAGCGTAGAGTATTTTTATCCGGAAGCCAAAAATCCTTATAATCAATTCCATCTATTAAACTCGGTAGTGGTCTATGTACCTTATATACATCCCGGTTCAATATCTGATTTTCACTATGTTCTTGAAAACTAAGTTCATCGTAAGCAATAGTAAGCTGATTAAGTCTTCTCTTTAACTGATCGACTTTTTTCTGCTCTTCTTTTTCTCTTTTTGCAATCCTAAAAAGTGATTCAAATTCGTCCAGATCTGTCTTAACTAACTCTAATGTGTCTATTTTTCGACCTTCTTTCTTTGACTTCAATCTTGCTTTCTGTCTATATTCTCTTGTAGTTTGGCTTTCCCGTTCAGCTTTTAACAGACTGACATCATTTCCAAGCAACTCAGGGTACAGATCACCACAAAAGGCAAGAACATTATCATACTTTGATTTATTCATATCACCTTTCGTGGCGATTTTCATCAATCCACGGAAGGCACTAAGAGTAATCCATTCTGCATTAAGCCGATCCAAATTATCCATATGAAATTACCCTTGCATATTGAATATATCATTACACAGAGTTGTGAAATTATACTCACAATCAATTTTCGATGAATTGAGCTTACTTTTTAATTGATTTATTTTTTTCTTGATGTTTACAAACTCGCATTGCTGCTCAAGAGAGAATTCAGGGAATGGCATATGTTTGATAACTCCCATATTAAGTCCATCCATTATCGCACCTTTAGAGTGCTTTGCTAAATATTCTTTCGCCAATGGATGTGTAAGGAAATAAGAATGTAAAAACTCGGGGATACATTTACTCTTATCCAAAGAAATACAACATAAGTGTTTCGTATTTATTGCTGTTGGAATATTATCAGGTACGATTGCACATCGGCCACAAGTTCCCATGATTGTAATAATTACATCCCCAGGGAATACGGTGTAGCGTTTGAGTGTTTCATATTTGCTCTGGGATATGAAACGAGGTTTTCCCCACTGGAACTCATTTTTGACTGCGTTGTCTATACCTAAAACAGCTATTCCCGATTCTGTGAATTCACTGTGCAATAATTGGCTACCAAACGGTCCTGTCCGTATGCTATTTTTCTCATGAGCTAAAATATCATCAATTTTAGTAATTGAATATTTTTTCATTTTCTCATTGGAAAACATTTCTAGGAATTTAGTACGCAAAAAATCATCAGCCAGTTTGGCGGCTTGCTCGCGTTTTTTGCGTATATAATCGGCTTTATTGAAAATAGCAGTGATACGCTTTTGTTCAATTATTGACGGCAAAGGGATCTCTACATCAGTAAGCATTCCTATTTTGATGTATTTAATCACTCCACCAACGCTCATGGTTCTAAGGCGTTCGATGTATTTATCCATAAAGTAGAAGAGATATCGAGTATTCAAAATATCACTTGAGTTCACTGTAATTACGTATGTTCTTTGGTAAGCGTTAAATTTTCCATTGTAATGTTTGACATTTAAATCTCCATTACCTGCTATCAGTATTGCATCGCAGTCAAAAGCATAAGAATTGATATTTAACGATTCTCGAGAGCATGTAAAAAAGGGGTATATCCCCTCATCCTCAGCCGCATTTGCGTCTAATCGACCTGTTTTAATAGTAACCAAATCCCCTAACTTCACCATCGGCCAACTCACAGCATCCCCTCCAGCTCATCCAGATCCGCCAAAATTTCTTTCTCCAGCTCCTTTAACCGCTTCAATATCACCTTCGGATCTTCATACTCCTCCGCCTGATACACCACCTCTTTATAACGGTTGATGGAGAGATCGTATTTCTGCGCTGCAATATCCCCTTTTGGCACCACAAACGCCGCCTGCGTGCGATCTTTAAAATCAACGCCAGAATCAATTCCTTCCGGGTGCTGCTGTTTCAGCAACGCGGCTAACTTCTCGCCCATGAAGTTATCTACCGGCAAACCACGTAAAGCACGGTAATGCTTCCAGCTTGCCAGCAAATGCGGCAGGTCGTTGTCTTTTATCGGGTTGCGCTTGTCATCCAGGCTGTAGCCATCATTTTGTAGATCGTAGAACCAGACCTCATCCGTCTGACCACCTTTGGTGAAAATTAGGATCGCTGTCGCCACGCCAGCATAAGGCTTAAATACGCCGGAAGGCAGGTTAATCACCGCTTCCAGTTGGTTATCTTCCACCAGCGTTTTACGCAGCGACTGGTGTGCCTTACTGGAGCCAAACAGCACGCCCTGCGGCACGATAGTGGCACTGCGCCCGCCCACTTTCAGCATTTGCAGAATACGCGCCAGGAACAGCAGTTCGGTTTTTTTGGTTTTCACCATTGCCGACAGCGTGGAGTCGATATCTTCCTCGTCCAGTGAACCGGTAAACGGCGGGTTCGCCAGAATCAGGTTGAAAGCGTTTTTGCTGGCCTGCGGGAAGTTGGCGCTGAAACTCTGACTCATGGTGTCCTGATAGTGAATATCCGGCGATTCCACGCCGTGCATAATCAGGTTCATGGCGGCGATACGCAGCATGGTGGTATCAAAGTCGTAGCCATGGAACATATTGTTATCCACATGGTCACGCCACGGCGTCAACAGATCGCCAGTAAAGATTTTTTGCTCTTCCAGTTCGCCGCGTTCGTTGGTGCCAATCTCGGTATGAATGGACTCCAGTGAACTATATTTCTCCAGCAGGTACTCATAACTGGTTGCCAGAAAACCACCGGTGCCACAGGCGGGATCGCAAATCGTCTCGCCGCGTGCGGGGTTCGGTTCCATCATCTCAACCATCGTGCGGATAATGTGGCGTGGCGTGCGGAACTGGCCGTTGATCCCGGCAGTGGTCAACTTGCTTAACAGGTATTCGTAGAGATCGCCTTTGGTATCGCCGCGATCCAGCGGAAGGTTTTTGATCACCTCCACGGCTTTAGTCAGCAATGACGGCTTAACGATCTCCAGCCGGGCATCTTTCATAAAGTTGCCCAGCAGCGTCACCTTCGACGCATCGGCCTGGCCGAGCTGACGGAAATGCTGGAATACGCCGTCGCGCACTACTTCCATCATTTCATCCGAACCGAGGTTGCTATAGTGGCTGAAGCGGAACTCCTGCTGTTCTGGCGCAAAACGCGGTTTAAAATCAACGCCCGCGATTTGCTTACGCTTCTCATCGCGTTGTTCCTGGGTATCCAGCATCCTGGAGTACATCAGGTAGGTGATCTGTTCGATAACGGTCAGCGGGTTAGTGATCCCCCCCACCCAGAAATCTTCCCACAGCCCGTCGATTTTACTTTTCAAGTCACCGGTGATCATTGTTACGTATACCCTGTTATAAATACAAAAGCCCCGCTGCCGGGGCTTGTCATGTGCGTATTATACCGTCGCTGCGTCGGTCACAACACCCAGCTCTTCGACTATCTTTTGCAACCGGACGATCTGCTCTATATCCGGGAACACACCGGTAACGCCTTCGTTGTGGATATGCGTAAACGGTTGTTCAAAGAGCTGCCGCATTTCAATGGTGCCGTAATCGCGGATGTGGTTTTTCAGCAATGACAGGAAGCGCAGTTGCTGGCTGGTCAGGCTGTTGTCAGCGGCGAACCGGGCAAAACGTACTTCCACCGCGTCGCTGTCCATCCCGATGATTGTACGCAAAAGTTTATCCAGGCTGGCAGTCGCCTGCGGGTAGAACTCTTTCAGCGCCCGGATATCAACGTTAGGATTCTGGATCAGCACCAGCTTCGCCAGTTCATCCAGCTCGTTTTGCGTGACTGGCTCGCCGTTGCGGATTTTCTTCAGCACCGGATTTTGCTGGAACAGCGGCTCCAGCGCTCCCTGAACCTGCTGGCGATAGAGTTTGAAATCAATCGAGCGGATATTGGTTTTACGGGTTTCCGTCTGGATCAGGTTCGCATCTTCGGTAATATCCACCTGTATCGAACCAAATTTCGGCGTCGCGTCTTTTTCCATCAGGTGCATGATGCCACGCAGATGAATGCGGATATCTTCCAGTTCTTCCAGGCTTGCCTGCTTCCACCAGCCTAAATCACGAAGCTGATTAATTCGCTGCCCCTGCTGTTGCACCTGCGCCAGATGCGGAGGCAGACGTTCCACTTTCTCGATGATGACCGGCCAGAGCACATCCAGTTCTTCCGGGTTAGTATAACGGGCAGTTTGCGCCGCCAGAATATCCATATCGAAGCGCATGGCATCACTTTGCCCGCGCACGTCCAGCCACTGCATCAGCGGGGCCAGGACAGATAGCAAATCCTGCTGCGTTTTCGGGGAAAGCTGGCGCAGCACTTTTTCATCGCTGTACTGCGCTTTTTGCTGCCACTTTTCCTGTACGGCAATCGACTTTTCATCCAGCGCGTTGATCTGCTCGCGGAGCTGGTGAGCGACTAAATCCACCGCCTGTTTGTCGAACTTACGCTGCGCAGCAGCCCCCAGCATAACCCACGCTTCGAAGCGTTTTTGCGCCAACGATTTAGTAGCTGTGACTTCGGCCTCTTCGGTATGCAGCTCGTGATACTCAAAATTACCCCAGTGATCGAAGATGCGGAATTTCTGTTTATCCAGCGGTTTGCCGTTTTCATCGTTGCCGTACAGTCCTGAGCAAAGACGCGTACCACGGCCAATCATCTGCCAGAACTTCACTTTCGATTTGACCGGCTTGGCAAAGACCAGATTCACGATTTCCGGGACATCAATACCGGTATCGAGCATATCAACAGAGATAGCGATGGTCAGCTCTTTGTTGGTGCTTTCATCCAGCCCTTTAAAATCATCAATCAGTTGCTCGGCACGGGGATCGTAGTTGTCGATGACCTGGCAGAAGCGTCCGGCAAACTGCGGGTACATGTCGTCGAACAATTCATTCAACAACAGCGCGTGTTTGTGGTTACGGGCGAAAATGATGGTCTTACCGGGAAGCTGGCCGTCCCGATCTTTCAGGCCATTTTCCATCAGGTTACGCAGGATATAGCGGTTGGTGTCTTTGTTGTAGATCGCCTCATCCAGCGCCTTGCCATCAAATTCCAGGGTATTGGGATCGATACCCTGCTCTTCCAGCTCGCGGATTTGTGCGTCGCTTAATTTCTCCCGTTTGATGCCTTCGCGCAGGAATTCCGTGGTGTGCGTGACGACCTCATAAGGCACCAGATTGTTATCGGCGATAGCATCTTCCAGGCTGTAGTTGGCGGTAGGGATACGTCCTTCACAACCAAACAGGCCGAAAGTGGTTTTACTCACCATGTCGATCGGCGTGGCTGTCAGGCCAATCTGGAGGGCATCAAAATACTTAAACAGATCGCCGTAAACGTTATAGATCGAACGATGGGATTCATCGGCGATGATCAAATCAAAATAACCGACATCAAAATGGTCCATGATTTTCATCATGCCGGGATAGGTGGCGATGTAGATCCTGGCATTCTGCCTGTCTGCTTTCTTCGATTTCCCGACCACATACAGCGGTTCATTGGTGAACTGATTGAACGCATTTGCAGCCTGTTTACGTAGCTCTTTGCGGTCACAAAGAAACAGGACACGTTTTACCCAGCGGGCATCAATCATTAGTTTGCTTAGCGCAATTGCCACGCGGGTTTTGCCTGTACCTGTCGCCTGAACAATTAACGATTGTCGGTACTTGTTGGTAAACCGTTCGCTGACGCGGGCGATGGTTTCAAGCTGATACAAACGTCCGGCAACGGCCTTACCTTCGTTATCCTTAACGTGCGGCACACTGTTCAGCGGCAGACGAGTTTCACGCTGCTGAATAAGGTATTGCAGGCTTTCCTTGCTGTAGAAGCCAAATACCCGACGCGGAGGATAACCATGAGTTTTATGGTCGTCCCACAGCCAGATATCATAACCGTTGGTGTAGAAGATGACCGGGCGCTGACCATATTCTTTTTCCAGCCAGTCGGCATACAGTCGGGCCTGAATTCGCCCCTGCTCGGCATTGACGCTGGTTTTTTTTGCTTCCACCACCGCCAGCGGTTTATGCGCCTCATCCCACAAGACATAATCCGCATAACCGTCACCGGTTGCGGTAGGCTGCTCTTTAACAGGATGTTCCTGCGTAACCTGATCGGTATTTTTAAGTTCTTCGCCTACACTCCAGTCAGCAGCAAGCAGGCGGGAGTCAATCAGGCGGCGGCGGGTTTCCGCTTCATCAATAGAGAGGATGTCGGCAACATGCTGGTTGCGTGCTCTGGCTTCATCCAGGCGCTGGGTGAGCAGTTCGGCCTTTTCCTGCTCCTGCTGTAGCGCGCGTTGAAGCGCCAGTTCACGATCACGGCTTTCGATTTGCGCCTGTATTGCTTCTTCCAGGTGTTTTTTATCGGAACTCGCAGAAGATGGCGTCAGAGGAGGAAGGGTAAATTTAGGGCAATCGTCAACGTTACCGTTGGCATAGCGGACGTATAGCCAGATGCCTAACAGGTATGCTTCCTTGAGTAGCCAGTAGGTATCCTTGGCTTTGATTCGCCCACCATGCGCGGCACGGTTGCCGTGGATACGCAACGCATCCATTTTCATGGTGATGGCTTCCGGCATCATGCTGGTAAACACATCTGCGTTCATCAAATCGTACAGATTCGCCTTGATGCCTTCCGGCAACAGCTCCTGACGATACAACCAGCGCACCATCAATTCAGTGTAGTTACGCAGCTTCACCAGACAGCTTTCCGGGTCAGAGTGAACATAGCGTTCCGCCATACACGCGAGTTCTGCCAGTTCCGGCCACTGGCTGCGCAACATTTCAAAATTGAGAGACTGTTCCATCAATCATCGCCTTATGTCGTGGATACAACAGGAATTCTGGAAAGAATATCACACTAATTCGGCTGACGAAGTGAGCCTGATGGCATATGGTGGCTATGAATAAGCTGACGTAACAACTTTAAGCAAAGTCGGTCAATGTGCAATCTGGCGAGCCAGCGGTCGCAGTATGGGCATGGGCGATATCGTTTATAGTCAGATGGTACAATTGGCAATGCTTACAATGAAAGCTTAACCATTGGTGATAACGGTCAGATCCTCGGTTTTCGCCCATCGATGGGAGTCTTTGGCGACGACAAGCACACCTCGCGCAGTGCGCGTTATACGTATATCCCGACCATCACCGCTCTGGAAAGCCTGCAACGCGAGGGCTTCGAGCCGTTTTTCGCATGTCAGGCCCGCGTGCGCGACCCGGAACGCCGCGAGTATACAAAACACATGCTGCGCCTGCGTCGCACCGGGCAAATCACCCAAATCGGCGCTAAAAAGCGGGGCGCTCGATCCGCGCCAGTCGCGCCGCTACTGCACCATCCTCAATGGCCTGACCTGCGAAGCCGACACCAACGGTAGCTACGGCTACGTTTACCTCACTATCTACCCAGCCGAATAAACAAGGACATTCCCATGCAAAACGTTTTATCACTGCCTTCACCGGCAGCGGCCCCGTCACGCCTGTCGCCCGTCGAAGCCTGGCGAAAACTGCTGTCGTATTTACTGTAACGCCACTACGGCCTTGAACTTAACGACACGCCATTCTGTGACGACATTGTTATTCAGGAACATATCAACGCAGGCGTTACGCTTGCTGATGCCGTGAACTTTATTGTGGAGAAATACGAACTGGTTCGTATCGATCACCGAGGGTTTAGTTGGCAGGAACCACCACCTTATCTTCGGGCTATAGACATTTTGCGGGCGCGGAAAGAAACGTGTTTGTTAACGCGTTGCAAAAAACACAATGGTAATCAGCCTGATGGCAGATTCACTCTATGATAAAAGGCGTAACCTTTGCCCGCTTAAAGCGGGCAATATTGCAGATAAGAGATGTTATTATACTAAAACATAAAAACAGGTGAGGCTGGTGTAATGAGAATCGACAAACTTTCACTGCTTAACTTTCGTTGCTTCAGGCAGCTCGATATTACTTTTGATGAGCACATTACGATTCTGGTTGCACCGAACGGCGCGGGCAAGACGACAGTACTGGATGCGGTACGCCTGGCGCTGTTCCCCTTTATTCGTGGCTTTGATGCCGGCCTCTACGTAAAAGATAAATCGCTGGCGATCCGTATAGAAGATGTCCGTCTGGTTTTCCGCCCTGAAGCGTTGAACATGGAAATGTCGTCTCCAGCCATGATTACAGCTACCGGAGAATGGGAAAACGGAAAGACGGCAACATGGATGCTCGATAAGCGGGGAGAACAGCCGCCGCATGAAGATAAGACGGCGGCGCAGCTTACCCGTTGGGGTGAAGAGCTTCAGAAACTGGTTCGAGATGAGGAGCATAAACAGCCAGTTGATCTTCCGCTCATGCTTTATCTTGGCACGGCAAGATTATGGTATCAGGAGCGCTACGAACCACAGATGGCAGAACAACGCCTGGATAACAGCGCATTTTCACGCCTGTCCGGTTACGATGATTGCCTTTCTGCTACATCGAATTATAAGCAGTTTGAGCAGTGGTATAGCTGGTTGTGGCGCAGTCACCTTGAGTTTCAATACAAACTGATTGAGGCGGGCAGGCAAAATAAAAGTGTGGATTTGGTCGAAGGCTTGCGCGACGACAGTATGAGAGAAGCCATTCAAGCTATCCTGCAGGCCATTAACTGTCTGACGCAGGAAGTGACTGGCTGGCATGATCTGGAATACAGCTCCAGCCATAACCAGCAACTGGTAATGAGCCATCCACAGCACGGCAAGATCCCCTTAGCCCAGCTCAGCGACGGCTTACGTAATGCCGTTGCGATGGTGGCTGATATCGCGTTCCGCTGCGTCAAACTCAACCCGCATTTACGCGATGAAGCCGCCTTAAAAACACAGGGGATTGTGCTGATCGATGAAGTCGATATGTTCCTGCACCCGGCCTGGCAGCAGCAAATTATCCAGTCTTTACGCAGCGCATTTCCACTGATCCAGTTTATTGTTACGACCCATAGCCCGCAGGTTATCAGCACGGTAAAACGTGAGTCTGTTCGCCTACTTGAACAGGACGAGAAAGGTAATGGTCTGGCGTCAATACCACCGGGGGCGACCTACGGCGAGCCAAGTAATGATGTACTGCACAGCGTGATGGGCGTCGATCCGCAACCTCCGGTTAAGGAGAAGGCAGATCTGCAAAAGCTGACGGCATGGGTGGATCAGGGGAAATATGACGAGCCAGAAGCACAGCAACTTATGGCTTCATTGATAACTTCATTGGGTGAAAAGCATCCTCAGCTCCAGCGCTTGCAGCGCAGTATTGCCCGGCAGAAGCTGCTGAAAGGGAAAGCGCAATGAGGCATGTGATCAAAACCCGACGTGGAACAGATGCCTTACTCACTGCGCATGAGCAACCACCACAGAACTCTGAACAATCAACCCGTCGCTGGCAGCGCTTTGGTCGTGAGAATAAAGCAGCCTTAATGACTCTGCTTCTCAATGAGCAATATCATCTTTGCTGTTACAGTGAAATCCGTGCTGATTTGCGTGGCCTCGGCTATCACATTGAACACGTCGAAAATAAAAGTCAGCAGCCAGGGCGAACCTTCGATTATCAAAATCTCGCCGCCAGCGCGTTAGACTCTGAGAATGGTTTGCCCCAGCTTGGCATCAACGCGTTCGGTGGTCATGCACAGGGAAAGAATAAATCTGTGGATATGGCAAAGTTTATTCATTGCCACCTCCCTGACTGTTCTCGTTATTTTGCCTATTTATCTAATGGGCATGTGGTTCCTTCAATAGATTTAACTGAGCAGGAAGCTGAGTACGCACAGTACACCATTGATCATCTGAACCTGAACAGCGGATTCCTTCAAACGGAACGTCGTAATCATTGGGAAGAGCTGGAACAGCTTTTCGATGAACATATTGAGAAAGTCTGGGATCTGCAACAATTACTCCAGCTTGATCTGGTTCCGACACCAGACCATAAACTGCATGAGTTCTTCAGCTTTACACGCCAGTTCTTTCAGCAAGAAGCAGAGCAGGTATTACAGGATTACGCTCCCGAATTGATGTAACAGCACCATCCCATTCGAGATTCAGGGCGGCAGCATGATTTATTGCGAGCCGCCTTCCTGATTTACACCCTCAATATTTATTCACCTTTATTTCACCGCATAATGCGCCTGCCACTCCCGGCAGGCGCGTTTGCTTTTATATGGACCAAAAATATGCAAACAGAAGCTGAAGTTTTAACTGACCATAATGAGCTAATTTGCTCAACTAGTATTGAACGTATCGTCACAGGGCGCGACGCTGCGCTGAGCCTGATAGAAATTCTGATTCATAAGCTTGATGACATCTCGCGGCTTACCTCCAGCATCGGTGGTGATGTAGCGGAGCATTGGGCGATGCGACAGGGCCATTCCTTTGACTGCTGGTTGATGCAACCGGTTGATAAAGCGATGCCGGTGATCACCCGTAATATTGACCGCAGCATTTGGCGCGATCTGATGCTGAAGTCCGGGATGTTGACCTTAATGGACGCTGAAGCCCGCAGCCAGTGGGCTAAAAATCTCGAAGGAGGAGATCTTCCGGCCATCAACGAAGCCAACATCCTGAGCACCTTTGAACAACTCCACCACAATAAACAGGATGTTTTCGAACGTGGGATTATCAATGTATTTAAAGGGCTAAGCTGGGACTATAAAACCAATAATCCCTGCTGCTTCGGTAAGCGGATCATCGTTAACGGCCTGGTAAGGCACGACCGATGGGGCTACAGCCTGAACTGGGGCTGGCGACGCGATCAGCTCGCCGATCTGGAACGGATGCTGTACCTGCTTGACGGGAAGACCATTCCCGACAACCGGCATGATGTCTCTATCCGGTTTATGGGCTTTGTGCGCGACAATCCGCATCAGCAGATTTTTGAGGATGATTTATTCTCTATTCGCTACTTCCAGAAGGGCAGCGGACATATCACGTTCAAGCGTCTGGATCTGGTGGAGAAGATGAATGATATCGTGGCGAAACACTATCCGGGGATGTTGCCTGCGAAATAAGATGTGATGTTTTTATAGGCACCGCTATGCTAATCTTAATAGTAGTTATTAAGTGTTATTAAATGAGGTGATCCCTATGGTTTCTTCTGCTAAACAGACCATCAGCGCTCAGATTCCAGTTGAGTTGGCTCTTGCCGTTGAGAATCTGGCTGTAGAGCTGGATCGTTCAAAGAGCTGGGTCATAAAGGAAGCATTACTCTCCATGCTGGCTGAAAGAGAGCGACGTCATCAGAGCATCCAGGCCGGTCTTGCCGATGTGGATGCCGGTCGTGTGGTGAGTCATTCGGACATGGTGGATTTCGCTAACCGTTTAAAGGAAACCTGACAGGCAAAGATATTGCTATCCGAGATAGTCGCCTCTCATTGCCATTTGCTTAAATACTCCCCATACTAGATACATGTGTTTATTACACGTGTAATTTCAGGAGGCTCTATGTCGGGTATGAGTGTACGACATAAAAAAACAGTCAGTGTCACGCTGGAACCTGCATTGCTTCAGCAAGCCCGTGATGCAGGTATTAATCTGTCTGCGGTGCTTACCGCCGCGCTGAAAGAGGAAATCAGTGCCACAGGCGTTGAACGCTGGAAAGCAGAAAATAGAGCGGGTTTGCAGGAGCTCAATCGTATTACTGATGAGCACGGCCTTTTATCGGACGATTACAGGACGTTTTAATCATGCAATACATGGTTTATCGCAATAAAGGAAACAGCAAGGCTTATCCTTATTTACTTGATGTGCAAAGCGATATTATTGATGAACTGCATACTCGCATGGTTATCCCATTGTTTCCTGTGAGCAGGTTGGTAAATAACCCAGTTAAGCGCCTCACGCCCACTCTGAATGTGGAAGGTAATGACTATCTGGTGATGACTCACGAAATGGCGAGTATCAGGCTTTCGCAGATTGGTGATGAGGTGATGGACGTTCGTTCTCACAGGCAAACCATCAAAAATGCTCTCGATTTTATCTTTGACGGGTTCTGAATGGCTTGCAGGTCAAATGGAGAGTTGTTCACCGTTCTGGAGGGGACTTGACGCGCTTGAACCTGTGGAAGAAGATGAGGCGTGATTTTAATGACCCTGGCCCAAATTCAGTACAGTGCTAAATCAGAGATCTTCGTCTTTCCGGAGACTTCGGATAAATTCAGCCGGGGTCATGTCATTTAATGATGAATGCGTTCTCTCATGATTGTATTCCCTGCGCCAGTTGTCGAGTTTTTCCTGCGCATCTTCCAGTGACAGGAACCAGTGAATGTTCAGGCATTCATCCCGCAGGCTGCCGTTAAATGATTCAATAAACGGGTTATCTGTCGGCTTTCCGGGGCGCGAGAAATCCATTGTGACGCCGTGTTCATACGCCCATTTATCCAGACTTTTTGAGATAAACTCGCTACCGTTATCCGTCTGGATACGTACCGGCAGCCGCTTATCCGGCACCCGCAGTGCCTCCATTATTCTGACCACATCCTCGCCTTTTAACGATTTTCCGGCATGGATCGGCAGGCATTCCCGACTAAAATTATCCACTACAGTCAGCGCCCGAAAACGCCGCCCGTTAAACAGATTATCTGATACAAAATCCATACTCCGGCACTGATCGACATGCGTCAGGATCGGCCGCTGCTGACGGCGTGCTGCACTGACATGTCTGCGGGGGCGTTTTCTGCGCAGGTTCAGGCCTTCCGGACAATAAATCCGGTGGGTTTTCTTGTGGTTAACAGGCCATCCCTCCCGGCGCAACTGAATATGAATACGCGGGCAACCGTAGCGTATCCGGGTTTCCGCTATTTCCCGGATACACAGGGTTATCGCCCGATCGTCACGCCGGATCTGCCAGTGGTAAACGGTTCTGCTCTGCATCAGCAACCCGCATCCCCGCCGGACGCTGATACGGTAAGCCTCCAGCAAAAATGTCACCGCCTGGCGCTTCTGAGCCGGCCTCAGAACGTTTGCTTCAGTACCTCCTGCAGCATCTCCTTGTCGAGACTCAGCTCAGCGACCAGCTTCTTCAGCCGCTGATTCTCATCCTCCAGTTGCCGCAGACGCCGCAGTTCCGTCACGCCCGGCCCGGCAAATTTTTTCTTCCAGTTAATGGGATGGACTACCTCCTCCCGCTGCGGTTAACTGTACGAAATATGCTCACCAGGAGAATCACCATGAATATCGTATTTCTGGGTATTGATCTGGCTAAAAATTTTTTTTCAGCTCTGCGGGTTAAACCAGGCCGGCAAACCGGTTTATACGAAACGCACTGGCCGAAAAGAATTGCTCCAGACGCTGGCAAATATTCCTGCATGTCTGATTGGGATCGAAGCGTCCACCGGGGCATTTTACTGGCAGCGTGAGTTTGAGAAACTGGGGCACAAAGTAAAGGTCATCAGTCCTCAGTATGTAAAACCCTTTGTCCGCGGGCAAAAAAATGATGGTAATGATGCACAGGCCATCGCAGTGGCTCTGATGCAACCGACAATGCAGTTCGTGCCGCCAAAAAGCCCCGAACAGCAGGATATCCAGGCTTTACACCGGGCAAGGCAGCGTATTGTCAATCACCGCACTGCTACAGTCTGTCAAATAAGGGGGCTGTTACTTGACCGGGGGATCCCCATTGGCAGTGCTGTCTCCAGAGCTCGCCGTGCTATTCCTCTTATCCTTGAAGATGCAGAAAACGGTCTAAGTTCCCGTATGCGCAGAACAATTGCCGAACTCTATGATCTCTTTAACGATCCCGGGCGTCGGATCCATTTTTTTGATAAGGAAATTGAAACAGTATTCAGGCAATCAGAAGCCTGTCAGCGTATCGCCAAAGTTAAAGGCATTGGTCCTGAAACGGCCACGGCCGTTGCTGCTATTGGCAAAGGAACTGAATTTAAGAATGGTCGCCACTTTGCTGCATGGCCAGGTCTGGTTCCACGCCAGCATTCGAGTGGCGACAGGCAGGTGCTGATGAATATGACGAAAAAAGGCGACAGGCATCTGCGGACACTTTTTATTCATGGTGCCCGCGCTGTCGTCAGGGTTGCCACGAATAACAATGATGGCCATATGAATCAGTGGGTTAACCAGTTAAAGGAACGGCGCGGATTTAATAAAACGACCGTGGCGGTCGCTAACAAAAACGCGAGAATAATCTGGTCGATGCTGAGAAATGAGACCGGGTATCAGGTAGTGTGAAATTAATCCCCTGCCAGCAAAAGTTGCAGCGTACTGAGAAATGATGACAGGTTGCACCTGCACAATCGGAACCTGATTTTTATACTGGCCTCAGAGGCCGTCCAGTTGTTGAGGCGATTGTGTGCGGATTACCCATTTGGGCACAGATTTTCCTGATGCCGGATAGATGTAAGCAACAACCCAAAACCAGATTCAGTGCTTGCAAAGCGGAGGTAGTCCATAGTTGTAAAATGTGGCCTCAGAAATTCCCATCTTTCTGCAGACTTCCCCGACGCGGGTGCCGGTTTCAGCCTGTTTCAGGGCAAATGCAATCTGTTCTTCGGTATAACGGGTCTTTTTCATGACAATGCGCCTCTCTGTGAGATGGAAGAAAGACCGGAAACTTCAGTTTAGACTGGCACTGTTTACAGGGGGAAGGTCATTATCGACATGATTACCGGCAAGCGCACCACCGCCTGATGTTAGCCGCTCCCGATGTTTAATCGGGAGCGGTTTCGCATTAAGGGACTATCACCTGCACCAGCACATCGGTTGCCCAACTTTCCTCGCTGTTGACCACCTGACCTTCAACGCAGGCTTTTGCCATATTCCCGAGCTGGAAAGCCACATCATCGTTAAAATCAAAATCGCGATACGCTCGCGCAAAGACGATGCGCCAGTATCCCATCCCTTGGTCAAAACGGATCTTCAGCGCCTGACCATTACTGAAGGTCACCATCAGTTTACGATGGTGTGGAATATCACGCGGCGAGCCAAAGGTGTTAACCACGACGGCTCTGCCCATAGATGCCGCAAACCACTGGTCGGCAAAATCCTGAAAATCCGCTTCACTCATCCAGTCATGGAACGGCTTGTTGCCTGGCCGCTCTTTACTCTTAAACAGCGTATCAATCGTCACTTGCGCATCCTGCGCCAGGATCGATTTCAGCGGTTTTAACAGCCCGCCTAATAACGCCAGCGCCACCGGGTTTTGCAGATAACGATCGCTGTAGTGAATGCGCGTCACCTGGTTTTCCTTCAGCAGCGTCTGAATATCTTCCTGTGCCCCGGTTAACACGCCCCAGAAACGCTGACCAAACTGAGAAACCGGGCCATTAAGCTGCTTATGGATCTCAATATCGTTGACCAGGCCTCTGTTACCTGCGGCATCGGATAATAGCTCAGCTTTACTAAGCGTTATCGGCTCAAACGCATGGCTACGAATAACCATCTGGCTATTCAGATGCCAGTTCGGGCCGGGGATGGTGGCCTCTGGGCTGCGAGAAATCAACGTCATCAGGCGATCGTTGAATGCTACCTGTGCGACAACCGGCGTATCCGTATTCAGCTCAGACTGGCAAAGCTGCACACCAATGGCGGCAAACTGCGCAATCTCCTGTAAAAGCTCCGGATCTTCAATATGACCGGGCACAACCAGCGTAACCTCAACCTCATCTTTCAGCCGATAGTTCTGGATCGCCGCTCGGAACTGGCGGGTATACAAATCCCACTCGTTAAGCGGCCCATTCATCCACAACGTGAGTTTGCGCGCCCCGTCGTTAATGGCACGACGGATAGCATCCTCAATGCTGCCTGGGCAATACTGCGCGTCGGCCAGGGAGAATTTTTCCGCCTCCGGCAAACCGATATAGTGACTGAAATCCTCCCCCAGCCAGGCCTGCGCGGCTTTACGATCCAGCTGATCGTGATCGTGGCGGGTCTGCGAATCGAGCAGACATTCGCTACAGGCGGTATCACAGTGGCGGCATCCCAGCTGTTTCACCATCCCTTTGAGGACTGCTTCAATATGCAATGGCGCACTGGAAGCAAACCCCGCACCGCCGCTGATAATGTCGTAAAGTTGCACCGCCAGGACCGATTGCTCATTCTCTAGCCTGACCGGACGCACCGCATAGCCCAATTCTGCCGCCGATACCCCCAGCACGCTGGCCAGCGCCCGACGTAGCGCAACCACCAGCGTCATAGCCACAATACGGCCTTCATCAGAATTATCGGGGATATACTCCCCGTTTTGCGGACGGCGCAAAATGAGCTCAAACACATCGGTGCGGGCCAGCGCACCCAGCGTGACATTCTTATTCAGTGCTGTGGATCCAGGGCAGATAATCCGCTGATTCTGGCTGTCGCGATCAGATTTACCGGGGCGCGGAGGATAATGCGCTTCCATCGATTTCGGCGCATCGGTAGCACTGAGCATTGACTCCGCCCGGCCGCAGCTCAGGCACAGCGCATAACCGTGCCCACCTTCGCCCATGCTCTGCTGGAAAACATGGCCATCCGCGCCTGAAGCCATAAAGCCCATCAGCGGGTTTGGCAGTGGCACGCGTTCTGCCTTCACAAATACCCAGGCAGGCACCACCGGGATGAATTTCATTGTTTCAATGTTGTTCGTAACGGGAGTATGGGCATCGGTGACAAAACCGGCGGGCTGTAATACCTGACGTCGGTTATCCAGCGTGATCCGCTCCCCGCACGCGCTATTGGTACAGAATAAATCCCCCGGGCCACCAATACCTTCCTCATAACCTAAGGTACCGCATTTGTGGCAACGCCAGGCGCTGTCCAGACGCTGGGCTTCGTTAGTATCGGCGTTAAGGTTATGCCAGTGCAGCGAAACGCCGGCCGAGCGGAATACCCGACCATCAAGGATAATCTCTGCACCCGGCGCATATTCACGGATCGCAACGGAAAGATTGCGCGAAGGCAGCCCCTTATAACGAGAAACGTTATCCTCCCGGTCGTTCTTATCACGGCCTTTGTGCGTTTTCTCGCGGATATAATCTTCCATGGTGAAGTTATCAAAAGTGACAACATCCGTTGGGAAGCCATATCCGGGCAGGAAAGTTCGGGCCGCCAGATCGCGTAACAGGTATTCACCACAATGCCGTTTTTTCTCCAGCTCCAGTCGCCTGCGGTACGGCGTATTGGGCTGCGATTCACTTTCCTGTTTCACGAGATCGCGGAAGATCCCCAGCCAGCGTGTCTGTAAGACGGCAATAGCCTCCTGCGTTTTATCACGCAGTTTTTCTGCAGTAACGCCGTGCAATGCAGTCCCTTTAACCAGACGCTCCAGCGCGTTATCAATGCTCAGCGTCGGACGTTCGAGCCAGGCTTTAAAACGATTGCATACCGACTGGTCGAGCTCTTCGCCAAAGAACCACTGGCTATTAAGGCTGGTACGCTCTTTTTCGGTTTCCCCGACCACATGGCATAAATATTCTGACAGCAGCAGGGAATTGACGTGACGCTGCACCAGACGCTCTGAGTTCATTGCCACCATTGGAGCCGGGATCACCGTCTCAAATGGCCAGAGGGGATTAGCAAAAACCTGCTGATCGTGCGGGTTCCCTTTGCACAAGGTGTACGAAATAGCGCGTGACTCTTTACTACGCCCGGCACGCCCGGCTCGCTGTAAATAGTTGGCCGGATGCGGAGGAACGTTGTTCATCACCACTGCAGAAATACCGCCAATATCCACACCCATTTCCATTGTGGTTGAGCAGTTAAGGACGTTAAGCTGCCCGTTTTTAAACATTCTTTCGTAGCTTTGCAGGCGCTCCGACGATTGCTGTGCCGAGTGTTCTGCGGTGCGGTAGTAAAATCCACCTTCTACCACGCGATCGTTAATGTCCGTCCAGAGGTTTTGCGAGCGTAATGATAGCACTTGCGGATCCAGGCTTACCCAGTCACGCACTTTTGTTAACCCGTCGACATAATCATCCTGAGAGCGATCGTGTTCCCAGATCGCTGGCAGCGTGACTTCCTGAGCCAAAAACGCGTCGTACTGTGCACTCGTCAGTCGCTCGAACTGGATATGCATGGGCAAATAGGGGGTCAAACCTTTGAAGGTTGTCGCCAGTAATTTATTGGTCACTGGACAAATGCGTGCTTTTTGAACCAGAGAGAATGTTAGATGCTCTTTCGGTAAATAAAAACGGTTTCCATCAGGCTTCAATACCGCCAGAGATCCTGTTAGCTGGAGCCAGGCTTCTTTCAGCCAGGCGTTAACAATATCAATAGTTACCGTATTTACGGTGTTAAATTTGGCTCCTAAAATCAACAGTTTGACCAGGCGCTGAGTCACATTACCGTGGCGAATTTGCGGCCAGCGTTTAACCTGGTTGTCATCTGGCTCTTTCGAATCCGGGTTGCGGACAAATTTGGAAGAGAAACGGCTACCGATCCAGTTTCTTAGATCGTCATCCAGTTGGATGTAGTTACTTTCTCTGACATAGAAATCCAGCGTCACCTTCAGAAAATCGCGCCAGTCATCAAGGGTTAAGCCTTTAGCCTGCCAGTGAGCAGGAACACTGTGCGCCTTCTCCAGCCCCTGATAGCCAACCTGAACCAGCCCCTGGGTTTCCAGGCTGTTGGTTCGTTTCGGGCGTCGCATAAACTCACGGAAAAGCAGCATTTCGGCGAGTTTCAAAGGGCCACCATTTTCGGTGAAAATTTCAGGCTTTAGATAATGGTTATATTGTAAAATTGGTCCCTGTATATCGGCTTTCTCTTTCAGCTCATTGACCATTTCCGTCCAGGTTCGGCAAACTAAAATGGTTGCAGCCTTTCCCCCCGTCGCCGTCTGGATTGCCTGTTCAAGGCGTTCGGCCTGAGCTTCAGAAAGTTTTGCTTCCTCGGGCATTCCCCACTCGCGATACTCCCGGGCTTCTTCACGGTATTGTGTCACCCTTGCAACCAGTTTCATCACGTCAGCCTGGTCGTTCGGAGCACTCGTTGGTTGTTTTCGTTGGTGCCAGCCAAGAATTTCTACTACGCTACCACGTAATCGGCTGCGCTCTGCTTCCTGCTGCATACGTACTGCCATTCGCGCCGTCCCCTGACGACTGTCGGTAAAGGTAATCAGGCGACGACCTCGACCAGGCAAAGAGAGCGGGCCGACGCCATCTTTACCTTCATCGCTAGTGAAGTCCTGGCAATACTCCAGCACCGTAGGCACAATATTGGTGACATAAAAAGGCCCGCCCAGTAACGCCCGTCGGAAGGGCTGTTTACCCTTTCCGCCTTTATAGCCACAATTGCTGGCACTACAGATTTGTTCGATATCATTAATTGCCAGCGGAATACTGTCCGGGTTCACCACGCCGATACTGCGGGTCTGACGATCGAGCCGCTGCATAATATAGCCAGCTTCCGTATTACATTCCGCAGCAATAATTTGTGGCGACTGGAATACAAAATCCTTCTGAACCTTTTCTCCGGATGTTTCAAAATCGTCAGAAATTTCATCCTGCAGGGAGAATTCATCTCCACCTTTATTATCCCACTGTACGAGTTTGCCTTTTTTATCCCGTGCAAGAAGATGCGGTTCATTACACTCATTGCAGAATGCCAGTTCAAAAACGGGACTGCCGCACTCGCAGTTTTGCCGCTGATTTACATACACATTGCCAAAAGACCAGTTTTTTTCCAGCGCGGTATTTTTTTTAGCTGCACAGTTCTTATCCACACAGGCCCAGATGCCCTGGGTGTTTCGCTGGAAAATATGTGCTCTGACTTTCAGAAATGCAGGATCCTTTGCATTAGGGAGTGTGCCAGAGCAAAGATCGATCCAGCGTAAAACATCCTGCTGCGTGTACTGATGTTTGGTCAGTTCGTTCAAACGCTGGGTCAGCGTATCAAGTTTCATTGGTCGGGGTTGGCTAACCAGCATTTCGCGTAAACAGCGCGCTTCCGGAGAGTGGGTCAACGCACTATAACGCTCCGGGCTGATCCCTTCACTCTCCGAATCAGGGATATGCTCAATCTCATCCAGTGACAGAGAATATTGTTTGCAGGGTTCGAGCTCAGGAATAACGCGGCTTCCCCCCAGAACATCAATACGTTCCTGTGGCACTCCTGACAGCTCAGACAAGAATTTTTTCAGCTGCTTTTCAGCATCACTTCCGGCCATGGTGGCCGACGTCGCCACAAAGCGAACATCATCAGGCGTGACGCCAAATGCCGTCATGACGCGACGGAGCTGTAGAGCCAACTCAGCGGCCTGAGAACCAACGTAGGTATGGGCTTCATCCAGAACTATCCAGCGTAATGATTTTTCCGCTTTTGATTTCTGAATAATCGGCGCATCAACCTGACGAACCATCATGTATTCCAGCATGGTACCGTTGGTCACTAAAATGGGAGCGGGCTCTTCACGCATCTTCTCTCGTGACAAAACCTCATTAGGCCTGTTTGCCTGCTCACTTTTGACCAAAGCATGCAATTCTTCCGTGTTACCGTTATACAGACAGTACCGAATTCCGGAACCAAAACTCCGGGTCCACGCATCTAAACGCTCGCGCTGGGAATTAATCAGGGCATTCAGTGGGTAAAGAAAAAGTGCTCTCACACCTATCAACGGTTTTTTGTTCTTAACCTGAAGCTCACGATAGAGGTCTTCCAGCACCGGAACCATAAAGCATTCCGTTTTGCCAGAGCCTGTCCCGCTGGTCACCACGACCGAATGTTTTTTCTCAAGTAATGATTGCCAGCTGGCTAACTGATGCGTGAAAGGTTTCCAGTCAGAGCCAAAACGATAACGACCATTTTCCTCACTATCCAGCGAGTCCACCACCTCCTTGCTTAGCAACGTTTGTTTTGTTGCAAGGTCTTTCATTGTGCTGTTGGACTCTTTCCAGCCAAATGTCTGTTCAAATACGGGTGAGGCAAGAAACGATCCTTCTTTCCCGCAATCGGCCGCCATTTGTTGCGTGAGATGCTCGCGAAGATTCGGGTTGGTCACCCCCATAATACTCAGCGTCGCCTCCGTAGAACGCGACAGTGATTGTTCAATCAGCGAAGAAAAATAGCGTGTAGTCATTCTTATTCCTTTTTATTTTTCAGTAACATTACGCAATAGACAGTACTGGAAAATGGCGTTAAACCATCGCGAGTCAAAGTCTCTAACCTGTCTCAAAAAAAATACGGCGCCGGGCTTATTCTCAAAAACACTGTCAAATGTTGTTTTACCGCTGGCAACAGCAGCAGCAAATACGGGGAGCAAGGTGACGGAATAGCGGTAGCTGGCATCAGGGGAAATATCGATAACAGGATTTTGTTGTGACATATACCAACGTAAAAGGCCCGGGCCACCAAATTCTGGCCAGCGAGATTCACCATGTTCGCGTAGAAGTTCCTGATACCACTCAAGGATAATACCTTTCATCGTCAACTCAGGAAAAACCGGTGGTAATTTCCCTTGACTCAACCATAATTGCACCTCACTGGCATAAGTCGGGAATGTTGTGCCCAGCTGCTGATACATTCTGTCCAGCAACCTTATCTGCATTTCCTCCGGTGCACCTTTATGAGCCAAAAAAGCACGAAAACGTGTGGCGGAACGTTTAACTTCTGTAATGGGTAAAAACTCCCAGAAAACGGGAAACTCACTTTCAATACGGCTGAGATAATCAATGGACATTTCAAATTTGAACAGCGACATCGCCAACGCTTGTGGATGCTGAACAAGTGCCCGCCATACTTCAAAGGTAGCCAAAGGTAAATACCCGAACTGATCGTATAAATTGCGTAAGAACTGCCAGCCCGAGTGTGCCGGGTCGCTCGCCATTTGTTCCAGAACTAACATAATGGTATTGACATCTGAACGAGGATTAAAAAGCTGCGTTGCTTTTTGTAAAGACTGTATTGCTGTCGCGTTGCTTTGAATTACCGGCTCACCTGCAATAAAGCAAGGTCGAAATGAGGCTTCTTCACCTGGTTTCGGCAGCACCAGCCATGGGCCATTCTTTTGTATTATCGAACTTAGTTCAAATTCACCAACTGGTACACCTTCGCTCATTCTTGACGTCAGCGGTACAACTTTTCTCTCCGGTTCGCTGAGTAACATAATGACGGGCGAAGGGATCTGGCCTGTACGATTACTTATTGAGTTTGCGAGAAGAATCTGCCTGCCACGATCATAGTCCAGACTATATTTATAACGTCGGATCTGCCAGGTAAAAGAACTACCACCTCCTTTTATGCGCATATCAACTGTTTGATCAATTCCTTCCTCTAGGGAGAGTAAATTATCAATATGTTCCCTTAAGCTATATAAAGTAAGCTCTACCGGACATTCTCCCGCACTGTAGTGCCACTCATACCAGGCCTGCATTCCACTACGCGAACGTAAACGTAGTTCAAGCTGGTATCGCGTAGGCTCACCATTTTTTCCGAAAAGATATGCTCTGGCACCCAGAAGATCGTTAATCGTTAAATTTTTCGGGAGAGGCTTCTCATCTTTATCGAACGCAAGACAGCCTCGTGCAGGAAATGGTAACCAAATAACAATCGGGTTTGCAGTGAGGTTTGGTGTTATTTGTAATGAAATTGATGCAGGAGGAATGCCCTCCGCCTTCATCATTATTTCTGTACTACCGGGCAACCGCTTCCGTCCAACTTCAAGTGTTTTTTCCTTCAAGCTATACAAACAAGGGTGCTGAGTAGTAATAATGACAGAGCCTTCGTTCGCCTGTTGTCCATTTTTTATTTCCAGACTAAAATCATTGGGGAGAATGCCAATTTTCTTACGCAGTAACGTTTCATTATTTTCGTTACGCACCGAAATAAACTGTGCTCCCATTTTTTCTTGTACATCACAATTATCTATAAATGTTCCGTTGAAAAAACGCTTGTAATGGTGCGTTGATAGATTCTCAGAATGTTGAGTAATCCCAGGAACACCGAGGAAGAGTTCATCCGGGTAACTTGTCCAATTTAACCGCTTCCCCTGGAAAGAGAATCCAGCATGGATAATCTGATCCCTTCCAGTCTTTATGCGGTACGTTTCGTCGCCTTCAATAATGATATCCTGGCGACCTTTGATGGTCAGAGCACGGCATCCCAAAGCCGAAAAGCCAGAGTCACAATCCTCATGTTCTGAAGCCAGACAACCATCCTTTGGCAGCACAATAAGTACATGGCTGCCACGTACGCTGCAAGAGGCTTGTCCCTGTAACAGCCATTCATTTTTATCAGAAACAAAAACCAATGGAACATCGCCAACCGCAACTTCACTGCCTTCTAAAAGATTGGAGCCGACAAACATACCCCCAGCTCTCGCCACAATAAACAAACTGACCGTAGGATTTCTTCGGTAAAATTTAATCTCGCGCTTACGAACTTTTATTTTTGCCTGGGAGTTACTTAGCGTTGCATAGGCAGGTCCCAGACTTGCGATTTCGTTACCATCTTCATAGATAGCAAGCTCGAAGCGCGTTGTTGAAGGCTCAATATCAATTGAAAAACTCAGCTCTTCAGGCAGAGAAATGAGGGCCTGGACGGCTTCAGGATGATTTTCTGACCATAAAAACTGACAGAGAGTGGTTTTATTCTTTTGAAGGCGGGGTTTTGATTCAGTAGAAGCTGTTCGTAAAAGTCCATTAAGGAAACTGGTACCCGTATCATCATCGAGAGGAACAGGGAAACTGTCACGCCACTTAGGATGAACACGTTCAAGTTCTTTTACGGGTTCGGTATGATTACTCAAATCATAAATTTGAACAAGAGATACTAACTGTTCAGCCATCCGACTAATAAGCTCAACTGAAGTATCCTCTTTGAAAACGACTGGCAGGGATGATTTTTCTACCGCTGCATGGACTAACGCGAACGTGGAAATGTTAGAATATTTAGCCTGATCGTATTGATTTAGAATGAGAGAAAACATCGACTGAAAACGGCTATTAGATTCCTTTAGCAACCTGAAAGGTAGGCCGCCTTCACTGAATAAGGAACCTAAGAAATTCCGCCTTTCTGTGTCATAAAACCGCACTGGACGCCCCCAGTAACCATCCAGGCCTTTAGGGATAATTTTCCCCATCTCCGAGGAAGATGCTGAGATACCTATCGTCTTGTAAATTGGCTCCCATGCCCATCCATACTCCCTTTCATAATCTCTTCGATACCACTCTGAGCAGAACAATGTGAAACAGGCTGCGTACCCTTTATCACTTTTATAACCATCGGGTACCCCTATAGATCGCAGCAGCCATTTCAATTCATCATATTCTTCACTCGTTGCGTGGTATTCATATAACGGACGATGGTCTGGTTGCTTCAATCCTCTGCGGGTGAGGAATTTAGCTAGCCATGGGGTACACTTTAGAATGGATGTGTATTCGGACTGACTCAAAGCAAGCTCCTTGCATTAGAACAGTGAATGGCTGAAAGTTATTATAACATTTTGTTATTTTGAAAAAAAAACAGATAACAATAATTGAATTATGAATTTAATTAAATTTGAAATTGATATTAGTTTGATTTTAATCAATAAGCTAAGTTTATTATACGGAGGGCTACTCGCCATTTGTTTTAATCTGTAAGGAGATGATTTGTAGCTCCAAATCTTTTCAACCCCATATCATCCCATTGAACCTCCGGCCAGAACCGTCTTTACGATGGTTAAGGCCTTCTTTTTATCTGCCTGCCTACAAAGGGGTGATATGGAGCTGAATAACGAATACCAAAACTACGAAGACGAGGACGACGAAAGCGCTGACGACCTCCCTCCATCCCACCGCCCGCGCTCTTTCCAGTCCATCATCGGTTGGCTCTACGACAAAGCAGTCAGTGGTATCGCAGGCATCGAATCCGCTGAAATGCTTGCCGCCCGTTATCTTGAGGACGCGAAAGGGTGATGCACAGCTCGCCGCCCGCACCATGATCCACTGGGAGAGAATCATCGCAACTATGTGCTCATGGATTCTTCAACGTAATGACCTCTGACAAAACCCTCAAGCAAGCGATATCAAATATTACTATTTGGCGCAAAGGCGAACAGCGAGCGCCGCATAAGCCGTTATTGCTGTTATATGTCCTCTCGCACTATCGGCAGGGTCACGATCGCCTGTTTGATTATGGTTCTGAAATTCATGAGCAATTGCTGGATTTGCTGGAGCGCTATGGGCCACAGCGCCGTGAACAGCGCCCGGATATGCCGTTCTGGCGTCTGAAGGGCGATGGTTTCTGGGAATTGCAAAACGCGGAATTCTGCTCAACCAGCGGTAGCCGCCAGCCACCTAAACGTGAACTCATTGAATATAATGTTGCTGGTGGGTTTGATGCCGTCAATTTCGCGCTGGTAACAAAAAAACGTAAGCTAATCGACACGCTGGCGCAGCAGATCCTTGAGGCGCATTTTCCGACCAGTATTCAGGAAGACATCGCTGACGAGATGGGGTTTGATATTCGCACCTCTCTCAAGCAACGCGATCCGAAGTTCCGCCAGGCGGTGCTACGAGCTTACAATTATCAATGTGCGGTCTGCGGCTTCAATATGCGCCACGACAACGCCCCTATAGCCCTTGAAGCAGCCCATATCAGATGGAAGCAGCATCATGGTCCTTGTGAAGTACCTAATGGCCTGGCGTTGTGCGCAATTCATCATAAAGCGTTCGATCGTGGTTCGATTGGCCTGGATGAAGATATGCGCGTGGTGGTTTCCGACGCGGTGAATGGTGGCGGGGTGGTACAGTGGTTGTTCTGGGATTTTGCGGGGAAAGAGATCGCGTTGCCCCCGGTTAAAGAAAATTATCCGGGCGAGCGGTTTGTGGAATGGCATAGGAAAGAGGTGTTCAGAGGAGGGCATTGATCTGAGGGAGTATTTTGAGTGTGGTATACGTTATCTGTTAAAAATAGCTCCACATCAAAGGCATCAAAGTAATCGGCCACGGTTCTCGCACTATGGTCTGTAGCGCGCTGGTGGAGTCACACCTGTGGTCAATCGACGCGTAGAGCGCCAGATGAGCCATCACGAGCGCAAGCGGAATTTATAAGGGCGGTGCCTTAAAGAGCACAGGGAGATTGTAAGTAGCCCGATATTGCTGGCTTTTGCTTATCTTGCTGACGGGATTCGTCGTATGAAACATGAAAATTACCTCATGTTTTATATAAGGATTCGACACTATATCAAAACCGGTAACTCTCAATCTTTCAAAGCTATGTGTCAGATCAGGTCGTGATAAGACACATAAATTTAAAGATCTATATATCTGGCCAGATAGACTTTTTTATAACAGCTTTATAAATTAAACAAATCTGCCATAGAGACAGATTTGTTTAATTTATAATTAGAGGTTTGCAACGTTATGATATACTTTTTGCACATCATCATCATCTTCAAGGGCATCAACAAGTCCTTCAAAGATTTCTAAATCTTCTGGTGAAAGTTCAACTTCTGATTGAGCAATCATTTCTAATTCTGTTGTTGAAAATTCAGTAATTCCAGCGGCTTTTAGCGCTGCGATTCCTTTATGCAGGTCTGTCGCTTCAGTATAAATAACGATGTTTCCTTCTTCTTCGGTTACATCACGAACATCAACTTCAGCATCAAGCAAAATTTCAAAAATATGGTCAGGGTCTGTTCCTTTAAATACAATCACTCCAGTATTGTCAAACATATAGCTGACAGCACCTGCCGCTCCGATATTCCCGCCTTTTTTATTAAAAATTGTGCGGATATTAGCAATCGTACGGTTAACATTAGACGTCAACGTTTCAGCGATAACCATTGAACCATTTGGTCCAAAGCCTTCATAACGCCCTTGCACGAACGTTTCATCTCCGCCACCTTTGGCTTTATCAATGGCTTTATCAATAACATGTTTTGGAACCTGTGCTTGTTTCGCACGTTCAATAACGAATTTTAAAGCTGAGTTTGATTCCGGGTCTGGTTCACCTTGTTTAGCCGCAGCATAGATTTCTACACCAAATTTTGCATATACTTTGGACGTTGCACCGTCTTTAGCTGTTTTTTTAGCAACAATATTTGCCCATTTACGTCCCACTGGAAACATCTCCTCAAAGAATTATTTACATTAACGGCAGGTTAATAACCTGCATGTTTTTCTGCCGTATTATATCATAATATATAAATTCTCGTCTATGAGAAATAAAAAGTTCCAGCTTTTACGGAGGATTACTTTGATTTTAACAATAGCTAATATGGTGGGTAAGTCATTTTTTAATTTTCTTCTGGTTCTTTTTTTATTCTTAATAATTGAATCGCAGCAATAACGTCTTATTGATGGTGGTTTCGTTCATCAGGTGAGGTGGAACGCTTGCACGTCTTGCGACATATTGTGGCAGAAACTTAATGGCGAAATTAAGAGCCTATCCCATTAGGGCTATTTTACTTGCCATTTTGGACCTGGGCAGTGCTCAAAATCCTCACGTACTACGTGTACGCTCCGGTTTTTGTGCGCTGTCCGTGTCCAAACTGGCTGCGCCAATAACGCCTGGTGGGATAGTCTCTAAGACGATATATTCCCGCCTTGAGCCGTGTTAATTTGTTGCATACTTTTAAACGGAGGTATACCTCTTGTAGGCTATACCTCCTGCTTCACGTTATCGCGCGATTAACGCAAATACGCCCCAGCCAAAGTATTCTCGCGTCCAGGTGACGTGACGTTTGGGGGCTGCCGTCAGTTCTGTTCGAACCTCTTGCGCAAACTCATCGTCAGGGTTTTCCTCCAGCCAGCGGCGCATGGTCATCCACTTCGCGGCTTCATATCTGTCCCAGCCTTGCGGGTCCGCCAGCACCATTTCCACTACGTCATAGCCGAGTTGGTCGAAAAAGGCGACCAGCTCGGGCAGGGGGCGAAAATCGGCGACGGATGAGACGCCACAGGCGTGGGCGATCTCTTCCGTTGCGGGGATCCGACGCCAGTACGGTTCACCGATGAGAATGATCCCGCCAGGTTTGAGGCTTTTGGCCAGCAGATCTATTGTCCCGGCGACACCGCCCGCAATCCAGGTAGCGCCTACGCAGGCCGCCACGTCATATTTTTCCTCGTCGATATAACCGGCCGCGTCGTTATGAATAAAATGTACGTATTCACTGACGCCGAGCTCTTCTGCACGTTGTTTTGCCTGTGTGGTGAAGAGCGGGCTTATGTCAATGCCAGTACCTGTAACACCGTAATCGCGAGCCCAGGTGCAGAGCATCTCACCCGAACCGCTACCGAGATCGAGAATCCGCGTGCCTGGCTTCATGCGTAACGCATGGCCCAGCGTGGCGTACTTTTCCGCTGTAAACGGATTATGGATACGGTGTTCGCTTTCGCTAATGGTAAAAATACGTGGGATATCCATTGGGTTATTCCTTTTACTGAGGGCGATTCCCTCAGAAGTGGATGCTTTTTCAGCCAGCAGCGCAAACAGCTTGCCTGCAAAAGTCTCGCCGACCGGCCAGGTGTGACTGTCCGGGCGCTGCAACACAGTGAAGCCAGCATCACCAAGCAGGCTGATATATTCATTATCGCGCCAGGCCTTCATTTGACTGCCGAAACGGGTGGTACAGCCGTTTTCCGCTATCGCCCAGAACTGCGTTGAGCTGGTTTGAGCCTCTTCATCCCAGGCATTTTCCGTTAACAGCAGATGAGGCACGGCAAGAAACAGGCCGTGCGGACAACGCTGCCAGCCTGGCTGCGCCATGCCCTGGCGTTTAACTTCATCGAAGGTATGTACTTCAACAAGCAGTTTGCCGTCCGGTTTCAACCACTGAGCGCAATGACTGATGAGGCTTTGCGCATCCGCAGCGCTAAAGACATTCAGCTCCCCAAACGTCATCATAATGAAATCGAAAGGTTCCGTGGGGTGGTATGTACGAATATCCTGCTGAATGTAGTCAATACTCAGGTTTGCGGCTTGCGCCTGCTGGCGAGCCCATGTGATGGATGCCGGAGAGAAATCTACGCCTGTGCAGTGAAACCCACGCTCCGCTAACAGGCGGGTATAAAAACCGGGTCCACAGCCGAGATCCAGAATGCGGGCGCCAGCGGGTAACTGACGGGTAATCCATGTTACCTGTTGCTCAATCACAGTTAGCCGGCGGCTGGCCCAGTCGTGGTCCTGTGACAGATGATTTTCCAGCATGCGTTGGCTGAAGGCTGGCTCGTCCCAGGGGATTTTGCCTTCATCGGGTAATAGCCGAATGCGATGCGTTGCAAAAATAACGGCGCTGATATCCATCATCATCTCCTTAGCGATTGTCAGGCTGGGCGCGAACGTTGTTCAGTCCGGTTGTATTAATGCGGTAGGGCTGACCGTTAACGGATTTGATCAGCTTTTTGGTTTTGAGTTTTTTGAATACAGCGAGCGTGCAATCGGCGAGCAACAGCCCTTCGCGGCTATAGCACTCAACGGCGGTGACGCGGCCTGACGCATCGCGGATGTGCGTAATGCGTCCGCCTTTGGCGAGAACGTGTAAGGTACGTTGTTCCTGACGGGATAAATTCATACTGAAGAACCTGTTTAATCATCATAGGCAAAACGTGCAAACACACTGCGGTGTCCGCATTCGATTTCGGCACATTGATAATCAGTCCGGCCTGAAAAGGTCGGGGAACTGATTATCAGATGATGACATTCTCCAGCATCAAAGCCTCGGGTTGAGTTGAAAGGTATTTACGTCGTGAATGATAACACCTGATTTCTGTAAGTGAATAACCGGGAGTGAAAAGTGTGATCTCAAAGGGAGGATCATGCGTTTAGTAAGTCAGTTGGATAGATCACACAATTACCATAATGAATATTGATTAAACTCATATACCCGATAATGGCCGCTTTGATAGTCTCGACGTATCTTTTTAGCCATTGACAGGGTTGTTGCGTTGGAAATCTTTTTTTTAACCCACTGAAAAATATCACTTAAATATTTTTCATACATAAACATTTATGGTCCGCTGAGTTCGGATCCGGTTTTGTATGGGTTAAAAAAGGTACGTTATGAAAGTCATATGGACTGTCACTCCTGTGGGGTATCAGCGCATAGCGAAACGTTGCCCTTCATGCAGCGTAAAACGGGACTTCACGCCTTCTGGGGCATTTCGGGTTAATTCGCAAAAGAAGGTACTCGATGTCTGGAGTATCTATAAATGCACACACTGCGATTACACCTGGAATATCTCCCTGTTCTCGCGTCTGCCAGTCAGCAAAATTAACCGCGATCTTTATGGCCGACTGATGGCGAATGATGCTGCCACGGTGCAATATTTTGCTTATGACAACGCGATCCTGAAGCGAAACAATGCTGAATTATCGGGGCAGCCTGATTTTCACATTCAGGAACGGTGGCTGGTCAGTATCGCCTCCCACAAGCAGGTCAGTGTTAGCGTCAGGATTTCCCGTTCTTTTCAGGTCAGCCTGCTGTCGATTTTGAAGAAGCAACTCCTGTTAAGCGCAGCCGAAATCAAGAGACGGATTGAAACAGGGCAAATAAGTGGCGTCACGGTGAAAATGCTTAAATCGCGAAAACTGAAGAATGCAAAATATGATTTGCAGCTCTCAGTTGAAACACTGTATGACCGGCGAAGGATTGTTCTGACCCGTCGATAAAAACAATAAGCTCACCTTACGTTTAAGTGTGCTGGTATGGCAACGACGCAACGGAATGAAAGAAGGACTAAGGGACAGGTGAGCTTTAGTTGAATAACCCTTGTCTGTGGCATTCAGTGAAGGCTGAATGCCATGGATAATCCAGATTTTCGCACCAGTGATGATATTGTATGGATTCTTTGCGCAAGCCAGCAGAATGACAAAGGGCGATGGGTTACAATTATCTGTAGAGTAAACAAAAGGAATATAATGTGGCGCTATACAATATCTCTGAGAAAATACTGACTACCCTTGAAAAAACATCTTTCACCATCGAAAGGCTGCAGGAACGCTATGATCTTCAGGAGGCTATCAAGAAGAATATTGATATTGTCGCGCCGGGCTGCCTTGTCATATCCGAAGAATTCTCTGATTGGGAGGATAGTCGGCGGAGGATTGATTTATTAGCGATTGACAAGCAGGCCAATTTGGTTGTCATTGAACTGAAACGTGATGAAATCGGCGCGCATATGGAACTGCAGGCGCTAAGGTATGCGGCAATGATTTCAACGATGAGTTTTGCGAAAGCATGCGAATATTATCAGGCATATCTTTGGAAGCATGGGATCGATGAGAATGCAAAAGAGAAGTTACTGGATTTTGTGGAGTTAGAAGAAAACGAACTCGCTGATTTTGGTAAAGATATTCGCATCGTTCTGGCATCAGCGGATTTCAGTAAAGAATTAACGACAACCGCAATATGGCTAAGAGATAAAGGTGTCGATATTCGCTGTGTTCGCTTAACGCCTTACAACTTTAAGGGTGAAGTGCTGATTAATGCTGAACAAATAATACCAGTCCCTGAACTGGAAGAATATCAGGTCAGATTCAGAGAGAAACGCACGGAACAAATTATTAGCAGTCAAAAGTTGGAGAGGGATTATTCCTTATATAAATATAAAGGAAAAACCTTCAATAAACGGAAGCTTGCACTTGAACTTTTCACTGACTGGATTAATAAACATAATCCTGCGAATATAGATGATCTCAAGAATAAATTGAGTGAAGACTTACAGAAAAGAACAGTAGCACTGGTTGAGCAGATCCCTGAAAAAAGGAAAAACAGATATCATATGCAGGAAGATGCGTTGATTGAGTTGCCGTCCGGTGAGCGTATTGCTATATCGAATCAATGGGGGTTAGGGACTATAGAATTGCTTATTGATTTTGTTCGTCAGGATAATTTTGTAGTTGAAAAAGTGGGTTGACAGGAAGTAATAATAAAATAGATCCCATTCATTAATGGGATCTCACGTTTCATCCGATACGAAGACCCTGGTCTCTTTGTCAGTAGCGTCATAATTACGCAAGCCTCTTTACTTTGCTTATCATTTATATTTAATGTAAATATTCACTCAACACCATTAAAAAATAAGAAAAAATGGCTCACTGTTGAGCTGATATTAATACCTGAACCACTGAATTAGAGTAATGTGACGCTATTCATAGCGTATTTTTTTCTGTTGCGGTTACAGGAGGAGGAATGCACACCTTTAGACCATACTCACTAAGGCATAGCGATCTGTTATATGAAGATATTCCGTTAGAAATACGCGAGCAAATAATCTTATTGATTATCAATACGCTAGGAAATTGCTCCTCTTTTTATGATATGACATTATACTGCTATCATAATAGTCATTCTGACGAAGTTTATCGAAGAATATGTAAAACGTTGCGCAAAGAGTATGGCTTATTCACCTTATATGCGCATTCAACGTCATATCTGGATGAAATGAGTAATCTGTTATTAAAAACAGATGATAAAAGAAAGCATATTGATACCATTGAGCTTGCTTTTAACTATATAGATACCTACCTTCGAACCTATGAAGTTACGCTTGGGTTAGAACCGGATAAGGCGATTAGTGAATTAAATAATATATTTCATGAGCATAGTTTAAAATATCGATATGAAAATGGTAGAATTGTAAGGTTGCGCAGAATAAAACGGCTTAAAAACATATGTTATTATCTGTATTCTCCTGGAGAGTATGGCTTTGTCGAATATGATCTTATGGAAGCGTATAATCGCCTGATGCTTAATGATTTTGCCTGTGTCGTAAGGGAATGTCATGCAGCCTTCAGAAGCGTTCTTCTCAGAATTCATGAGAGAAAAGGTATCGTATATCATGAACAAGATAGTTTAAATACCTTAATGTCTAATCTGATGGCGAGAGGCGTTATATCTGCTGAATATGTACATAAATTTCATTTTTTAAGTAACGTGCTGGAGTCAGAAATATTTCTGCCGATGGCGCCAGAAAAATCGCATCATCACTACGCAATGATGCTCCGTATCTCTGAAGAGTTGGCC
Organism: Salmonella sp. SJTUF15591; assembly: GCF_043356435.1. Classification (NCBI taxonomy): domain Bacteria; kingdom Pseudomonadati; phylum Pseudomonadota; class Gammaproteobacteria; order Enterobacterales; family Enterobacteriaceae; genus Salmonella; species Salmonella sp. SJTUF15591. The sequence goes on from NZ_JBEUJO010000003.1 coordinate 378,274, forward strand.
TGTAGTATTTATTATCTTACTGAGCGGAGTATATTCTTTCTTACCCAGCGGGCTGAAGAAGATGGTGTCGCGCCATAATAATGATCGCGCTGTCGCTCAGTCAGACTGGATCATCGTTATTTAAATTTGTTCAGACGTCGGAATTTTTTGTTCTGCCGTCTGTTTTTTTAGTGATGAGCTGTTCAGTGCAATAATAAGGGGTACAGTACGATGACTGATTTTTAAACTGAATATCATCTGTGTCGCATTTACTCATGGGTATTGGGTCAGGGAGAGAGAAGAATGAGTACTATTTTAAAGCCTTTTTTATTGGCGGTAACCCTGATGTTAATCTTAATAAGGCCTGGCTTTGCAACAGAGGATGGAGCGATAACCATGGTTAAAACCTACAGCGCTTATGACTATTTGCAGACCCGAGCGCGGTTGATGCACGCTGTCGCCGATCACGGTCTGGTGTTATTTGGGGAATTTGATCATGCCAGAGCGGCACAGAATGTTAACCTGAAAATGCCGCCGACAACGGTTCTGGTCTTTGGCAATCCTAAAGGCGGAACGCCTCTCATGCTGGCGCATCCCGAACTGGCGCTGGATTTACCGTTTCGGGTGCTCATTAGCCAGCAAGCCGATGGGCGAACGTTGGTCAGTTATCATCCCGCCGAAACGCTGCAACGTTATGGTCTTGATGCCGCAGCCATACAGACTTTGAAAAAACTGGAACAGGTCGTTGAAAAAAGTCTCCACTGAAGCGGAAAATCTGGCTTCAATCGGGCGATGTGTTTGCACAAGTGATGTCGCGAATAAATGCGGTCACATCGTCCATTACCTGATGCGATAAGGCGGCCTCGAACGTGGCGCTATCAGCATCACAGAACCCGTGCCGCGCATCGTACATTTTACACTGCACCCGGGGGCGCTTTTCCAGCGTCTGTCGCATGGCGAGGGGATCAAACGCCGGCTCATAACGCGCGATAATAACCAGTGCCGGACAGAGAGGCGCAAGATGAAGGTACTGGCGTATACGGGAACCGTAATAGCAAATGACGCCATCGCATAACCCACTGGCTGCACTTAGCCATGCGAGCGTTGCGCCGACGCTATATCCTACGACGATTAACGTCTCGTACTGCGTTCTGAGCTCGTGGAGTAATGTGGTAACGACGGCGGGATCAAAGCCGACATTTGCTGAAAAGTGACGGTAAGCCTCCTCCTGCTGTTCATAGCGAAAGGGGGTATGGTGAGGAAACAGCGCGGGAATATAGATGTCGAATCCGCGCGTCATCCATTCATGGCCTGCGCGTTGGATATGAGCGTTAATACCATAAATTTCATGCAGAATAATCGCTGCCCGGCGATGGCGGCTCGACAAACTGGAGGCGTTGCTTCCCCCGGATACGCCTGGGGCGAAAAACACGGTGTCTTTTATCATAACGCGTTCTTGATACAAAGAGAGCGGCTGGATTTTCGCCGATCACGCTATGTCAGAGACATTGTTCCTGTCAATGTACAGACACATTTTATGGCCTGATTTTTGGTTGATAAATTTTATATTGGTAAACCAATGTGCTGTTCATATTCAGGCATCAGGGCTAAAGGTGGAACATCAGTCGTGTATTGTCTACTGCCTTTCCTTTCATCTGGCCTCACTAGCGAAACGGGGCGCATTATTATTTTGTTGGTTGACCAGTTTCGCGTTTTTGGTGTGCTACGCGTGCTATCCCTCTTTACAAATGCTATAGTCTGATACCGGGAAATCGCATCGGACGGGCACGACCAATATGAAATCAAACACTTCTCAGCAAAGACCTTACCAGGAAGTGGGCGCAATGATACGGGATCTGATTGTTCAGACGCCGTACCGCCCCGGGGAGCGCTTGCCGCCGGAAAGAGAGATCGCTGAGAGGCTCAATGTGACGCGTACCGTCGTGCGTGAAGCGCTGATCATGCTGGAAATTAAAGGTCTGGTTGAAGTCCGCCGCGGCGCCGGGATCTACGTGCTCGACAGCGCGGATAATAACGAGATGGAAGGCGCTGACGTCAATCACTGTAATGACGCCGGGCCGTTTGAACTGTTACAGGCGCGTCAGTTGCTGGAAAGCAATATCGCTGAATTTGCCGCTCTGCAGGCCACCCGCGAGGACATCATTAAAATGCGCCAGGCGTTACAACTGGAAGAGCGAGAGCTCGCCTCCAGCGCGCCGGGCGGCTCAGAAAGCGGCGATATGCAGTTTCATCTGGCCATTGCCGAAGCGACCCATAACAGTATGTTGGTAGAGCTCTTCCGTCAGTCCTGGCAATGGCGTGAAAATAATCCGATGTGGCTCCAGCTTCATAGCCATCTGGGCGATACGCTTTACCGTAAGGAGTGGCTGGTCGATCATAAGCAGATCCTCGCGGCGTTAATTAAGAAAGACGCCCGCGCAGCGAAGCTGGCGATGTGGCAGCACCTGGAAAACGTGAAGCAGCGTCTGCTGGAGTTTTCCAATGTTGATGACATCTACTTTGATGGCTATCTGTTTGAGTCATGGCCGCTGGACAACGTTGATGCCTGATTATACCTGGAATAGCGTGGGCAGGCCCAGTCCACGTTTTACTTCCTGTAACGTCTTTTGAGTGACCTCATGGGCCCGCTCGCTACCTTTTTTCAGCAATTCCATTAGCATTCCCTTATCTGCAATAAAGGTTGCCCGTCGTTCGCGTATGGGCGCGATCAGTTCTTGCAGGCAGGTCTCCAGCTCATTTTTACAGACACGGTCGCCTAATCCGCCTTGTTGATAATGTGCTTTCATCGCCGCGACTTTGGCTTTATCCGGATGGAACGCATCCAGCCACGTAAAGACGACGTTACCTTCTATTTTTCCCGGATCGCTAATTTTTAAATGATTGGGATCGGTGTACATCGCGCTGACCGCACGGTGGATGGTCTCTTCGCTGGCGGAAAGAAGCAGGGTATTGCCGAGCGATTTCGACATCTTGGCGCTGCCGTCAATGCCGGGCAGACGACCCGTATCGCTCAGGAGCGCCTGACAGGGTCGCAATACCGGCGAGGAGAAAAGACTATTCATCTTATGAACGATCTCATTCGTTTGCTCAATCATGGGCAATTGGTCGTCGCCAACCGGTACCATTTCGGCCTTAAAGGCGGTGATATCTGCCGCCTGGCTAATGGGATACGCCATGAACCCGACCGGCAGGGAACGGGTAAAGCCTTTTTGGGCAATCTCATTTTTTACCGTAGGATTACGCTCCACTCGGGCGACGGTAACAATATTCATATACAGCACCGTTAATTCAGCGAGGGCGGGTAATGCGGATTGCAGGCAGATCGTCGTTAGCGCGGGATCGATGCCGACGGCCAGATAGTCAGCTAACACTTGCGGAATATTATCGCGGATTTTTTGCGGATTACTGCCGTTATCGGTGAGTCCCTGCAGGTCGGCAATCAGGACATACTGTTGGTGATCCTGCTGTAGCGCGACGCGCTGGCGCAGTGAACCGACATAATGGCCGAGGTGCAGCGAGCCGGTGGGGCGATCGCCAGTCAGAATGATGGGAAGGGTGTTCATTAAGGACTCCTTTATGCTTACTGTAAAGCCGAAAGACGTCCCGAAACGCAGTAGCCGCCTTTCGGCGGCTACTTAAAAAGGGATAGTGATCCGTGCCGCCTTCAGGAAGGCAGCCACCAGCGGAGATGACGTTGCGTAGCGTTGGATCGTTTCGTGTTCATGTGATCTAACGTATCACGACTAAACGTAAGGGTAAAGCGGCTGGCGTGTCGTCCGGGCATAAAGTCATATCGCCTGAACAGAGAACATGTTACTGACTTTGAAACGCGATTTTATAATTTGCTGCCCAAAAATACGTGGCGCTGAAAGGCGCATTTTTGATGCAAATCATTTATTACTGTGATAACACTGCGCGCGATAAAAACATTAAATATATTCACATAGTAAATATGTTCTATTGGAATGGTTGTTTTCGATATGACAAAAGTCTAAAAACCCATTGATGTGAAAAGGAATAAGAATTGTCTATATTCCGATTCTGTGGAATTAAGTAATTTCTCGGATAAAAATAAGAAATGATATTGATATTTCTTTTTTGATATGGTTCTTATAGCGGCTATGGTTATTCAGGAAACGATGCTTGAATGCCTGGCGTAATAGATTTCAGGTCAGTAGCGCTATTGTAAAATGGATTGTTGATGGCAGAAGGTATTTAGCAAGAATCCAGTTATAGCAGATTGTCGGTATTTAATCTGGTATACAGAGACACCAACGAAATGGCTGGAAAATGGAACGTTCTTTCATTGTTGGCGTTCCGTCCTTGTCAGCCTGCTTTGCCGCATGATAATCACGGAGGGGGGATGGACGCCATCTATTTAAAACTGGACGGTATTGAAGGCGAAAGCCGGATCAAAGGTTTTGAAAACCAAATAAAACTTATTGCTTACAACCACAACCCGACAAAACGGGAGTCCGGCGAAGCGAGAGGGACATATATTGGAGGGTTGACGCTGACAAAGCCTGTCGATCTTGCTACGCCTGGCCTCTATGAGCACTATTGTAACGGGAAAACGGTGAAAGAAGGCGTGCTGACATTATGCCGTCGTGATAAGGGCGCAATGCTGCCATTTATTATTTATACGCTCACCAATGTGCGAATTTCACGCATGAGCAATCATGGCGACGCCGAAGGCAGCGCCACGGAGACCGTGGATTTGGTTTATAGCCATATTCGCTGGGATATTCCCGCATTAGCGTCGAAAAGCAAAACACGGCGGCCCCTTCACCGACAGGCGCTGTGGCGATGAGGATAAAACAAGCTTGCGGACTCGCAGTGGGCGATGCTGTATAGCGAAATGGCATTTAGCGGCTTGCGAAGGCTGATGAGCGCTCATGTAACCAATCGATTGCCTGAAAAGGCGATAACGCATGGCCCTTACACCCGTTATGATTTTTACGCATAGCCGCTAATAAAACGGCATTTTTTATATACACATCAAGTTGATAGTGTGTTTCTGACCTTGACGTAAATAAGCGGGAAAAGCGATGAAACACACCATTGGGATACTGGGGGGGATGGGACCTGCGGCAACGGCGGATATGTTGGAAAAATTTGTTGAATTGCGACATGCCAGTTGTGATCAACAACACATCCCGCTCATTGTCAGCTCTATCCCTGATATTCCCGATCGTACAGCATGTCTGTTATCCGGCGGGCCTTCGCCATACCGTTATCTGGAGCGTTATCTGCATATGCTGGAAGACGCCGGGGCGGAGTGTATCGTTATCCCATGCAACACTGCGCATTATTGGTTTGATGATTTACAGAACGTCGCGAAAGCGCGAATGATCAGTATCCTGGACGCTACCCTGGGGGATATTCCGCCATCGGCGCGGCACGTTGGTCTGCTGGCGACCAATGCGACGCTGGCGACCGGGTTATATCAAAAGAAAGCGCTGGCGCGGGGGCTGACGTTAATTCAGCCAGAAGACGCGGGGCAGGCGTTGGTAATGCAGGCTATTTATACGCTTAAACGTGGCGATAAAACTGCGGCGCAAGCGCTGCTGCTGCCGCAAATCGATAGCCTTATTGCCCGTGGCGCTCAGGCAATTATTATGGGGTGTACCGAAATTCCGCTTATTGTGGCCGGACATGAACGCGCGATAGCGTGCCCGATGATTGATTCCACAGCGTCGCTGGTGCGCGCGGCGATTCGTTGGTATGAGTCCTGGCCAGACACCCGCGCCTCTTTGACCGGGGAACAACGCCTTACCGCCTGAGGTGTTTACAGCGCGGCCTGAAGCCCACGCAGGTCGCGCCAAAATGTTTCGGCTACCTGACTCATGCGGGTATTCATGCGATAAGCATAAGCCTGGATCGGGATAACCAGTTCGTCGGCATCAAGCACTATCAGGCGTCCGTCGGTAATCTCCTGACGGATAGCATACTCGGGCAACCAGGCGATTCCGCAGCCGTCCATCGCAACCTGTTTTAACAATTCACTCATCGAAGAGACGAAAAATGTACTGAAACTCAGTTCAGCATGGCGAGTCAGGGTACGATTTATCAGCCGGCCCATATAGGAGTTCTGACTGTAATTAAGCAGGGGAAAGTGCGGCTGCTCAAGCGTATAGCGCGGCTCGCCCCGGCCATTGTTGGCGCAAACCGGAAACAGTCTCGACTCAAACAGGCGGATGTTATCAAACGGCGCTTGTTGCAGATTTTCATCGTGATAAGAAAAGATAAAATCGCTTTGCCCCTCACGTAACATATCCACCGCCTGGTCGACATCTATCGCCTCAACGGCGTAGGTAAACTGCGTCGACATCTGCTTAACGATGGTCGGCAACAGGCCGAGGGAGAGCGAGTGGGCGGCGGCAATCTTGATTTTACGCAGCGTATAATCGCTGCCGCCGCGCAGTTCGGTCAGATTACTTTCCAGCTGCTGTAACAGGTGGCGAACCTGGGAGTGAAAGATTTTACCCTGTTCGGAAAGCTGTAGCGGCGAGACCTGTCGGTTAAACAGTTCAACGCCCACGGCATGTTCCAGGGCGCGAATCCGCCGGCTAAAAGCGGGTTGCGATACGTTGCGGATAATGGCGGCCTGAGAGAAATTGCGGCACTTTTCCAGCGTCAGAAAATCATATAGCCATTTTGTCTCAATATTGTGCAAACCTGCTCCAGTTACATCCATTTACCGTTATCCTGTCAGCCGCCCGAAGGGGCATTCTACGTCCATTCGGGCGGCTGACAACCGCTTATCCCGTCCTCTTTCAGAATGCCGCGATGGGGCAGCCTGAAACTAGCAGGAATTACGCCGGTTCAAAGGTACCTTTTACGCAGGCTTTCCCCTCATTGACCATGCGTTTGCCGCGCGCATACACCTGCTCAATGCGTAAATCTTCGCTAAAGACAAGCAGATCCGCATCGTTACCGGGACGGATTTCGCCTTTGCCGTCCAGACTGAGGAAGGCGGCTACGCTGGTCGTCAGCGGACGCAGAGCATCGGTCAGGCTGAATCCGTAGTGATTAACCAGCGTCTGCAACGTCTCCAGCAAACTTTCGAAGCCCGCGACGCCGATACCCGTCAGATTTCCGGCAGCATCAAATAGCGGCTGGCTGCCGTTGCCGTCTGAACTGAGCGTCACTCGGGAAAGCGGGACGCCGGCTTTTACCGCTCTGGCAATGCCCTCCGCCGGCGCGACGGGATCCGGGATACTGGTGGTAATGTCGATTACGCCGCCTTTAAGCGCAAACGCCAGCGCCTGCTCGAAAAGCGATTCGCTACGGTTGACGTGGGTAGGCAGCAGTTTACCGATCGGCACGTCGCTGTTTTCCAGGATGTCATACAGCGGCTGTAACCCTTTTTTGCTGCTGCCCATATGAAAAACGCTGACACCAGGTTTGCCCCCCAGCAGGCCGCCAACGCGTGATTCGGCGGCCATGCTGGCGAGTTGATTCCCGCCGGGCGCGGCGGAACGGTGGTCGGAGACTGCGCATTTCACGCCAATGACGCGATCGATCAGCGCGACGTCTTTTTCTACCGAGCCAGTAATGGTCGGCGACGGAACGTGATAAGCGCCCGTGAGCATCCAGGCGGTGATCCCCTCCTCATTTAGCGCTCGCGTTTTGGCTAACAGCGACGCGGGATGACGGCTGACGGAGTCGGTGCCAAGCAGGCCGACGACCGTTGTTATCCCGGCTTCCGTCAGGCGGCTCAGGGAGACTTCCGGCGTCCGCGTCGTCGGCCCCGCTTCGCCGCCGCCGCCGATCAGATGAACGTGTTGGTCGATAAAGCCCGGGCACAGCATACGACCGCTAAGATTAATCACCGTACAGTCCGGTACGATATCGCCGGGGATGTCAGCGCCGACGGCAATAATTTTGCCATTCGCGAGTAGAACATCGCAGATGCCCCGGTCTTCTGGCGCAAACAGGTGCGCACCCTGTAATAAGGTAAACTCCGCGGCGGATAAATCAGGCATGATAACTCCTTATTAAACAATAAGCTGCATGACCCAGATCGACAGCAGCGCATTGATGGCGCAGACTGCGATAATATGCGGGTAATATTTGGCGTTGACTTCGGCAGTACCGAGACAGCGGCCGACATTCTGTACCGGGTTTCCCATCAGGTAAATGGCTGGCAGTAGTACGGTAACATCGTGGCCGCTTAGCGCGCCGGCGGTAGCCAGACTGGCCGCCACGCCAACGGCGCCACCCATACTCATCAGCGAAGCCAGAAGCACCGTAGCCGCTTCGCCGGGAAGCCCCCACAACGCCATCACGGGCTGGCAGATATGGCCTACCCAGTCGAGCAGACCGGTAATTTTCAGCGCCTGAATAATGACAAATGCCATGACCACATTGGGTAACAGGTTAGTCGTGGCGATGGTAAAACCGCGGCGTGCGCCATCGATAAACATATCCATGACATTCTTACGTACCTGAGTCGTCATGATTGGGCTCCTTGCGCAGGGTGACGGCGTTCTTCGATGTTAATCCAGACGCGCAAAAGGTTTGCGCCGATAAATTTGAATAGCAGAATGACCACCAGCGGAATGATGACTGACGTCCCCAGAAAGGCGAATACCGCAACGCCGGAGGAGAAATAGTTGGTGATAATAGCGCTGCCGCTGGTCTGCCAGGCGGCAAAAATCACTTTATCGCGTTCGGTGATTTCGCCTTCCTGCGCCAGCTCTTTGGTCATACCCGCCGCGGCGTCGGTATTTTGCAGGTTGGCGATCAGCGCCAGTGAGCAAATGCCGGGAATGCCAAGCAATGGTTTCAGGATGGGCGTCATCAATTGCTGTGCCGCCCGCAGACCGCCAAGCCCATCCGTAATCGCGATGATACCCAGAGAAAGGATAACCGACGGCGCCAGCTCCAGCGCAAAAAGGAAGCCATCTTTCGCGCCCGTTCCGCCCGCGCCGCGAAAGGTCTGCGTATCGGTCACATGACCGAATGACCCGTTGAGTACGGTAAAATCAAAAACGCGCCACCAGCCTTCGCTTCCGGAAAATACGCCGGAAAAGAAAATGATGGTGAGAAAAAACGCCAGATATCCCTTTATCCCGACCTTTTCTGTATCAAGCGGCATGGCCGCCTCGTCCACTTGTTGCGCCATAGCGATCCCCGAATTTTTTTTGATGATGTGTTGGTTGTAGCCACAGGCCAAAAAGCCCGAAACAGAAAGACCTTATCAGCCATAAGGGTAAGGACAAAATGCAAGTATGTATCGTGCTATGCGTTTCTTGCATAGCAGCGCGAAAAATCACCATCCTCGCTACTGCCGGAGGCGCGGGGAACCTTGGACGGTATAACGCGAGGTAAAAAAGCAAAGAAACAGGTGTTGGCGCAGGCCGGAGCCGGGAGCAGGAAAAAGGGGAAATAAATTTGACGTTAGTCAATTTCACGCCACTTAATTATCGTTGTTAAAAAATAGGATTTTTTAACCTAAATTTTACTTTTTTACTGTAATTTTTCACGCCTTAAGAGGAATTGTCACGGTCAAGTCAGTAGCCGCTGATAGGTCAGCTTGCGCCCTAAGAATCCTACGGACAGGTAATAAAAAACGAATAATCGAATTAATTTCGTGATGTGATTTATTTATAATTGTGATGATTTGAGAGGCAGCGATAATCATCATAATGGAATATATAGCCAAAATAATTCGAGTTGCTTAAAGGCGGCAAGGGAGTGAGTCCCCAGGAGCATAGATAACTATGTAACTGGGGTGAGCAACGGCCCGTCAGGGCGAGGCCCATGGATGGGCCGGGTAATCCGTAGCCAACACATAATCCACTTGAAGTATGAAGGGTATATAAAATAATAGGCAGATTGATAGCACTAAAAACCATAGAATAAGTATAGTTTTTAGTGGCATCTTTACCTTGAAATAACGTGTTGAGGATGTGCTATTAAAAACAGATCCGCATTGTGCCGCGAATAGCGTTAAAGATACAACCCGGTGCGGATAGCGTGGGTTTACTCTACCGCTTATTCACGTATCACAAACCGTTTTTGTTTTATCTGCTGCGCGGCGCTGATCAGCGCGGCAAAAAAGAGCGCCGCGGCACCGCAAAGCGTGGCGTTGATAATTGCCGACGCGCCATTGCCTGACAGACTGGCGGCGAGCGGACCGAGAATTTGCCCAATACCATACGTTAGCGTCACCAGGCCTAATAAATTAATATTGCCCGGCGCGCTGAGCTGTCGGGCAAGCGGCATCACCAGCGAGGTTGTGCCCATAAACGTGGCGCCAAAACCAATACTGCTCAGTATTAACAGCAACAACGAGTCGCTGGCGAGAGACAGTAGCACGCAGGCGCTCTGGATCAACAGATTCGCGGTCAGACATGGCAGGACGCCCCAATGTTTTGCCGCCCACAGCCAGCCGAAGCAGCCGGGAATGATCGCCAGGCCGACCAACGACCAAAGGTGCGCCGTGAGTAGCGGAGAGCCCGCGCTTTTCGCCATCAGCGGCAAATAGGTAGCGACAATGATGTAGCCGAATCCGGCGAAACCATACAACAGCGCCAGTTGCCACCAGGGCATAGGCTGATTTTCGATTCTTGCTAAGGGCGCAGGCGGCAGCGCATGATCGCGGGGGGGAATCAACATTGCCACGATTAATAGCAATATACCGGCGAGTGCTCCGGCCCCCAGCCATAGCGAATGGGCCGAAAGCGCATAATGTAAACCGCCAATGACATATTCGTTACCCAGTGCAATCCCGGCCCCGACGCCGGAAAAGAGCGCGGCGATAACAAACGGATGGCGGGTATGATGCAACACAATCATTGATCCAAAAATCATCATTCCCGCGCTCGCGACGCCTGCCAGGAAGCGTACCAACATGACGACCGCGGGCTGAGTAAATATCGCCATAGACAGAATAAGAATACCGGTGGCGACCGCCGAAGCCAGCAGCATGGGGCGTAGACGAGAGGGGAGATGAAAAAGGCCAAAGGAAAACAGTAAGCTTCCCGCCAGGTACCCTGCATAATTGGCGCTGGCAATCCAGGAGAGCTGATTAAACGTTAGCTGCTTTTCCGCCAGCATTACCGGCAGCATGGGCGTATACAGAAAGCGGCCAACTCCCATCCCCAGCGTCAATACCATCATACCGAAAAGCGCCGTAAAAATGGGATGGCGAGGTGAAGCGCTCTGAGCATCAACCATGGTTTTTCTCTTTGCTAAAGTAAGGCAAGAATGCCGGATTGTTGTTGTAAATGATAATAAAAAGTAAAATTAATGTTTCAAATTTGCAAGAAAAGAAAGTGAAGCGCAGGCGAATAACGGATTGAGAAGAGGGGCATCGGTGGGAAATGGCATTAAATTAATGCCTCCCACGTGCGGGGTTTGGCAGTTAATCTGAACGAGAATTGCGCCTTCCCCTTCTTAGATACTGAGCAGTGCCGGTATTTGCGACAGTAAATATAACACCAGACCGATAGCGCCGCCGACCAGCGTGCCGTTCACGCGGATAAACTGCAAATCTTTACCGATATTAAGCTCAATCTGCTGCGACATATCGCGCGCATCCCAGCCTTTTACGGTATCGCTGATGTGGCGCGTCAGGAAGGCGGCGAATTCCGGCGCGACGCGGTGCGCGGCCTGTTCCAGATGACCGTTAAGCGAGGCGCGTAATGCGTCGTCGGCGATCAGCGTCTCGCCAAACCATTGTCCGGCATGAGCGATGCGCTGCTTCACCTTCGAGTCTTCGGCGTTGATATCTGTTTTTAACCACTGGCGCAGATCCGCCCAGATCTCGCCGAGATAACGGTTAAACGCCTCATCTTCCTTCAGGTAACTTTTAATGTTTTCTGCCCGGGCAGCCATTTCCGGATCATGTTTAAGTTTATCGATCAGCTTATACGTCGCACGATCGAAGGCATGACGAATCTGATGCGCGCGGTCGTGACTGATATCATCCAGCAGAGAATTCACCGCGTCGGAGACCAGTTCAGCGCTGTGTTCTCCCAGCCATTCGGTCGGCAGAATCTTCGCTTTTAACGGATGCTCGGTTTCCAGCCAGCGTATGATCTGTCTGGCGATAAATGTTCGGGAGCTGTCACGCTGTAACAGGGCGATAAGCTGGGCGATCAGCGTATCGAGTAACACCTGGTGACGATCGTTTTTGGTCATGCTTTCCAGCATCAGGGCGCTGGTGCCGGAAAGATCCACTTTATCAACCGCCTTATGTACCGCTCGCTTGAGCAGCCGCTGAATACGGGCGTCATCGGTCAGTTCCAGAAAGCCGCTCATAATTTGCAGCAGATGCTGCCCGACCCGGCTGGCGTTGTCCGGCTGGCTGAACCAGTTTCCGATAAGCAGCGCGGGTTCATGGCGGCGGATTAGCGCGATCAGCGACTGCGTATCAAGGAACTTCTCCTGCACAAATTGCCCAAGATTTTCGCCGATTCGGTCTTTGTTACGGGGAATAATCGCCGTATGTCGTGAAATAAACGGAATGGGAATGCGGCGAAATAGCGCCACCACGGCAAACCAGTCCGCCAGCGCGCCAACCATCGCCGCTTCGGCAATAGCTTTTACGCCCAGCACCCAAAAACTGGGCGGTAGGAAAAGCGTGGTCACAAACGTCGCGGCGGCTATCAGCAACAGTGAGAGCGCCAGGCGTTTGGCGCGTTTGAGTTCGGCGATTTTATTCATAGGGTTAAGGATAGAGCCAGACGGCAGGAACGTGCAAAAAACATCAGATGATCCTGTGCCGGATAAGCCTCTATCCGGCAGAGTGTTTACTTCTCAGCGGCCAGTTCTGCCGCCTCATGCTGGCGCACGCGCTGTAATAATGTCGCCAGGGTGAAGACCACAATCACCCCGGCCACCGCTGCCAGCAGGTGAAACGGCAGTCTCCCGCCGTGAAACCACAGCCAGCGGCCAACTTCGACCGACACCGCCATTACCGTCAGAATCACCATGTTCAGCGAGGCTGAAACCGTCCCTTTTGGCAAGTTGTTGGAGAAAAGCGTGAAGCGAAATAGCGTCGGGAAAATCATTCCAATGCCGAACGCGTACAGGCTGGTGCCCAGCACAGACCAAAGCCAGACGTGCGGCAGAAGAAGATTACCGAGGAGTAATGTCGCCAGCCCGCTTAACTGGATTGGTACGGCGCGCCAGATAAAACGCGGTCGGGTTGGATCTTTCACCAGGCGCACAACGATCATATTGGCCACGATCACCGCACCGAATACGGGCACCTGCGCCCAGGCGAATTGCGAAGTACTCATCCCGCCGGCATCGATCAGGATCACCGGCGACACCGCCACCCAGCTCATCATCGGGATGTAGCTCAACGACAGCGTCGCCGCCCCGGTGAGAAAAATCGGGTTGCGAAACACATTGCGAAAATCGCGCAGTACGCTCACCGCGCTGAACGGCACCGCGCCGCGTTGCACCGTTTCTGGCATCGCCAGCAGCAGGCCGCACAACGCCAACAGTCCCATCACCGCAATAATACCGAACAGTACCTTCCAGTGAACGAAGTGCATCAGCGCGGCGCCGGAGAGCGGGCCGATAACCGGAGCGACCAGCACAATGGAGGTAATAATCGCCATCAGCTTAATGGCTTTGGTTTGACCGAAGGCCTCCTGTACCGTGACGTAGCCGACCGTTGCGATAAAGCAAATGCTGGTGCCCTGCACAAAACGGGCAACCAGAAACTGCGTCATTGAGGTCGTCAACAGCGTTGCCGCGCAGGCGAGAGTAAAAATTAATGCGCCTGCGATCAGCACTGGCCGGCGGCCAATCCTGTCGGATAGCGGCCCCAGAAGCCATTGCAACGCCATTCCGCCCGCCAGATAGAGACTGACCGAGGCCGGCGCAAGACTGACGTCAGCATTAAAATCGCGCACGACGTTAATGATGCCAGGCTGAATCAGATCCGTCGTCAGATAGGCGGCAAAATCGTACAAAATCAGCGCCATCGGGAAAAATAACGTTGTGGCGCGTTGGGAGAAAAACTGAATAATCCGTTGCATAAAAAATGCGCTCCATGTCGGAGAACCCCATGATGGGATAGCGAAACTCAATACCGTCATCGTGACGTCAGGCAGGCGATGGAAACAGCGGCTGCGGATGTACTGAATTTCATGTAATCAAAAACGCTGCCGGTGAAAACACAGACAGGAAGAGACGCGTTCTGAATCTCGTCAGAACGTGTGGCGATTACAGATAACAATCAGCACATCACACCTCGGGAAATTTACGTTGCACGGAAAATATACACATTAAGTGTAATTAAATTTTGATGTTAATCAAAAGAGTTTGTCTGGTTAATAAAGATAAAGGCAGGGCGCGCAGGCTGGTATTTTGCGTGTTCAGTTCCGAAAATGCATGTGCATTACAGATAACAGGATTTATCTTTCGTCGCGCCTCGCAATGCTGAAAAGGTACGGATGAGAAAGGAATTTTCAGGAGGTAGAGTCGCAGCATCCTGGTTTGGGGTGACGGAGCGCCATGAAAAAATCGACGACCTCAACACCGCATGATGCGGTGTTTAAAACCTTTTTGCGCCACCCGGAAACCGCCCGCGATTTTATGGAGATTCATCTGCCGGTGTCGTTACGCCAGCTTTGCGACCTGCGGACGCTAAAGCTGGAGCCCGGCAGTTTTATTGAAAAAAATCTGCGAGCCTATTATTCCGATGTGCTTTGGTCGCTGAAAACGCGCGAGGGCGACGGTTATATCTATGTCGTGATTGAACATCAGAGTACGCCGGATGCGCATATGGCGTTTCGGCTGATGCGGTATGCGATGGCGGCAATGCAACAGCATCTGGATGGGGGGCATAAGCATCTTCCGCTGGTGGTGCCGATGCTGTTTTATCACGGTGTTGATAGCCCGTATCCTTTTTCGCTGTGCTGGCTGGATGAGTTTGCGAACCCGGAAGTGGCAAGAAGACTCTATGCCGCTGCCTTTCCGCTGGTCGATATTACGGTGGTATCGGATGATGACATTATGCAGCACCGCCGCATTGCGCTGCTGGAGCTCATTCAAAAACATATCCGCCAGCGGGACCTGCTGGGACTGGTTGAACGGATTGCTTCGCTGTTAGTTACTGGTTGCGCTAATGACAGGCAGCTTAAAGCGCTGTTTAATTATCTTATGATTCAGCACGGACATACGCCTCGTTTCACCACGTTTATTCGTGATGTGGTAGGGCATGTCCCGCACACTAAGGAGAGACTGATGACGCTGATAGAGAGGATCCGCGCAGCGGATCGCAGAAAAGGGGAACGGCAAGGAAGACAGGTTGGTCTGGAGGAAGGACTGGAAAAAGGGCTGGAAAAAGGTCAGCGTGTTGCCGCATTGCGTATCGCCAGACAGATGCTGGCGGACGGACTTGACCGCGAGACTGTCCAGCGGTTCACCGGCCTTACGGCTGAAGAGCTTCAGGATGTTAGCCACTAACGCGGTTCCAGTCTGAATGTTGCAGGCCCGGTGCCCGCCGGGCAACGCTCTCTATAATTATCGCTGATAACCGCACGAATATACCGAACTTTACCGATAGCGCCAGCCATCTCTACTACCCTTATTGTTCTGAGCGGCATTTACGGCTGCCTTAATGACGATAACAAGGAGACATGTGATATGGCTTACCAGACAGTGAATCCTGCCAATAATCAGCTCATTAAAGAGTACCCCCCGCACACGGACGCGGATATTGAAGCCGCGCTGCAAAAAGCTGACGCGCTCTATCACTCCGATTGGTCCAAAGGAGAGATTGACCAACGTTTGCCGGTACTGCATAAGCTGGCTGACTTGATCGACAGCCGTGTTGAAGAACTGGCAAAAATCGCCAGCCAGGAGATGGGCAAGCTCATCGAGCAGAGCCGTGGCGAAGTCAAACTGTGTGCGCAGATCGCTCGCTATTATGCGGATAACGCGAAGCAGTTTCTTGCCCCGGTGCCTTATAAAACCGAGTTTGGCGACGCGTGGGTAGAACATCATCCGATTGGCGTCATCATGGCTGTTGAGCCGTGGAACTTCCCGTACTATCAGTTGATGCGTGTGCTGGCGCCGAACCTGGCCGCTGGTAACCCGGTGCTGGCGAAACATGCCAGCATCGTACCGCACTGCGCCGAGACATTTGCCCATCTGGTGCGTGAAGCCGGCGCGCCGGAAGGCGCATGGACCAACCTGTTTATTTCCTCCGATCAGGTGGCGAATATCATCGCCGACCCGCGCGTGCAGGGCGCGGCGCTGACCGGATCTGAAAAAGCGGGGAGCGCCGTGGCGGCACAGGCGGCGAAGCACATTAAAAAATCGACGCTGGAACTGGGCGGGAACGATGTGTTCGTCGTGCTGGACGATGCCGATCTTGAGAAAGCGGTGAAAATTGGCGTGCAGGCACGGCTCACTAATGCGGGGCAGGTATGTACGGCGGCGAAGCGCTTTATCCTGCATGAGAAAATCGCCGATCAATTCCTCAGCCAGTTCACCGAGGCGTTCAGGAAGGTGAAGGTGGGGGATCAGATGGACGCTTCTACCGAACTGGGGCCGCTGTCGTCGAAAGATGCGCTGGAAACATTGACCAGACAGGTCGAGGAAGCGGTAAAAAATGGCGCGACGCTGCACATTGGCGGCAAGCCGCTGGAAAGCAAAGGCAACTTCTTTGAGCCGACCATTCTGACCCACATTACGCGTGACAACCCGGCGTACTTTGAAGAGTTCTTCGGCCCGGTGGCGCAGATGTATGTGGTGAAAGACGATGACGAGGCGGTAAAACTCGCCAACGATTCCCACTACGGCCTTGGCGGCGCGGTGTTTAGTCAGGATATTGAGCGTGCTAAACGCATGGCCTCCCGGATTGAAACCGGGATGGTTTATATCAACTGGCTGACCGACACCGCAGCGGAGCTGCCGTTCGGCGGCGTTAAGCGTTCGGGCTTCGGACGCGAGCTATCGGATCTGGGGATTAAGGAGTTTGTGAACCAGAAGCTGGTAGTGGTGCGCCGCTAATCCCTGTTGCCCCTCTGAAAACGGGAGGGGCTGGCTTTTTTGCAGCGAAGGACGCGGATCTTAAATCAGAACGAAATAAGCGAACAAAACACCTTCAATCGCCCTCCTTATTTATCCACGTTGCACTAACCGTGCTTTTTATCCCGATATTGTTTGTACAGACATTCATGATGCCCGCATTTTCTGTTCTATGCGGAGGCTGGTATGGAATTTTACGAGAACCGCCCCAGACAACCATTCATTGGCTTTGTGCAGCTCAGACGGGCGCTAAAAAGGTGGTGGCTGCGTAAGCGGGCCTGTCAGGCGCTGCGACGAATGAGTGACGAGCAGTTAAAGGATATTGGGTTGGAAAGGAAGGATGTGGAATAGTGAATCTATTCAAGGGCAATAGTAGTTAAAGGATTTTATGATATATTACTATGCCCTTATGTTATGCGTGCTCACTATTTTATATCATTGATATTAATATCATTAATCTTTTTCTCAATATATTTTTCTGGTTTTACCTTACTTTTTTGCTCAATTGCATGATATTTTTCCTTATCAATGGTTATAGTCATTTTTTCTTTTTTGTTAAATATGCATGGAATGATAATGGCGGCTGCAATTATCAGTAACATTATTATGGCTGCATGAATTTTGCCTTTGGGAAATCCTTTTAATTGAGTACACAGGATTGTTATACATTTATGTATAAGATAAGGGAAGGATAGAAATAAAACAAATGGGTAAGCAAAATTTATGGCATGTTTTCCATAGTAATTATTATTTATTATCAGCGAACCAATACAGAATGCCATCATACAAAATAGAGATATTCCGAAAGATAAGAAGGATATAACGAAAGAACCTTGCATAATTCTTTTATGTAACTCTTGCAAAATATTATTTGTAAGCTTCTCTAGTTTAGTGTTATTACAAACAACTACCAGCATCGCAAAAAAAATCTCACATAAGGCAAGCGAAAATAACGTATTGAAGACCATGTAATTCATCAGCGTTTCGAAAAATATACTTTGCTGAAGATAGTATGGTAATAGTGCGTTGACCTCCATAAATAAAGTACATAGAAATCCCAGGATGATATAAAAAATTAATCCTTCATTTCTCCAAAGCGTAATGTTTTCTTTTACTTTTAGCTGCATGGTTTCCCTTCAATCATTGATATGAATTATAATTAAAGCTGGCAAGGGTTCTTTGCCAGCTTATTTTATGCGTTTAATTAGAACCTGCCATCACGCTGATAAACGCCTGCACCTGCTTTTGCTTACGCGCTGATAGCTTGCACACCTGACGCAGCGACTGCATCAACTCGCTTTCTTCTGGTTGCGGTTGCTGTGCGGTGAGCACAATACAGCCGTTCATCACCTTTACATCGACCTGCGTACCGGTGGTAAACCCGGCGTCTTCCAGCCACTGACCTTTCAGGGTAATAGCGGGAATACGGCTGTAATCTGGGTAGCGGCTCGCATAGCTCACGGTCAAGTGACGGTTATTTGTCGGGGAGACTTCTGGATCGGTGAATTCTGCAATAGAATGCGGGGTAGTCATGGTCTCTATTCCTGTTTAATAGGGATTGTGATTAGCGGTGCGGGCGTGTTGGCGCACGCTCGCACCGCGCTAAATACCTGGATATATCATCAGTAAATAAAAGAAAAGTCCAGCTTAAAATAGACTGCAATAGGAATATTCGGGAAGGAACTGGATATATTTTTGACGGTTATGATTGCGGAAAATAATATACACAAAATCATTCGAGTTGCATCAAGGCGGCAAGAGAACGAGCCCCCAGGAGCGTATATAAATACGTGACTGGGGTGAGCGAACGCAGCCAACGCCGAGGCAGCTTGAAGGATGAAGTGTAAAAAAGCGCACGGTTCAGGTGCGCTTGCAAATAAAGGTCAGGCTTTTTTACGCGAGTTTTTTTTACCGCCGCTGGCGGCGCGTTCGGTCTTAATTTTTTCCAACAGGGCGGAGGCGCTGTTTTCACCGCTGATGAGACTTGGGTTTTCCGCACGCCACTGGGCGGTAAGCTCGCCGCGGAAGGCTTTCGCCAGGATTGACTGGGTGAGGCTGTTGACGCGGGTCAGGGCGTTGTTGACCTGCTTTTCAATGGTGTCGGCCCAGGCGAAGAGTTGTTCGACACGGCGGACGATTCCTTGTTGTTCTTCAATATTTGGTAAATAAACCTCAAGGCTATTAATCACTTTTTGATTGAGATTAACCATTGTTGAGCCGACAGCTTCTTTATTGAAATAGCTAATGGCAATCGGTGATCTTAATATCAATTCAAGATATTTTGAATTGATATTGCTATTAGTTCTGAGAATCATTGACCCAGTGCCGCAAAGCATTTTTGATTGACCAATATTAACCACAGCAGCTCTGCCCATCTCTCCTCTCCTACCCACAATCACATCACCGTCTTGTAAAGACCATGAGCTAAGTTCTGCATATTTTTTATCAGATATTGTCATGGAGAGTGATGGTGAGATTATCCCATCATTAATGTGCATTGGATTGATTACCGGAATGCCATTTGAAATATAATCACTTTTATGTAACGCACTTCCGAATGGGCCTGTTTTAATTATTATGCCAACATCCTGAAGAGTACGTACTTTGGTATTTGGTTTTGCATTTTTATTTAAATTCCCGTTAACCGCCGCAGCTAATACCGCCTGACGAAAACGTTTCAGGATTTGCGGGATTTGCTCAAGACGTGCTTTGGTGCTGTCTACCTGCGCCAGCAGCGTATCGAGTTTTTCGGCGATGATTTTTTGTTCGGAAATCGAAGCTATCGGAAGATTTAAATCTCGAATAATTCCTAAATTAATTCTAGGCCTTGTAGTGCCTTTTATATGTTTATTAAGTTGACTAATAACCAATGGTGAATTTAACAAGTAAGTTAAATACTGTTTATCAAATGCAAGATCATTAATACGTAAGCGCACTAGATCAGCTACAATGACCCCATCCTGGAAGTTTTCCGGAATTATGCACGCTAAACCTAAAGGGTCCCCCAGCTTTGTTATGACAATATCACCTTTTTTATATGAATGCCTGGACAGTTCAATGGCTTTTTCATTTGAAACATACTTTATGTTTTTGTTAATAAAGCGTAGTCGCTTTATATTTTGTAAGCGAATTATTGGCGTTCCGCTGAGCTGATATTCAGATGCTTTTAGGTTCGACCCAAAAGGGCCATCAACAATGTCATTTTGGGGGCTAACGACAAAATCACTGGCTTTTCCTAAAATCCATTCTTTAGGCATTAAATCACTCATGCCTTCACCCCTCCAAACGCTTCTTCCAGCAACTGGCGCTGCGCATCCGCCTCATCGCCCGCGCCCAGTTCACGCATCAGCGCATCCAGTTCGCCCAGCGCCTGTACCAACTCGCCCATCGCTTCTGCGGCCAGCACATCCGGCTCCGGCAGGCTGTCGGCGTCAATGCTGTCTTTATCCTTCAGCCAGGAGATATCCAGCGAATCGGATTTCACGCTGCGGATCCACTCGCGGCTGAACTTGCGCCAGCGGCTGGTGGCCTGGTGCTGGTCGGTGTTCTTGTTCTCTTCGCTGTCGGCGACTTCGCTCTCTTCGGCGTTAAAGCTCCACTCGCCTTCTTCACGCGGGCCTAAGCCATGCGGATCTTCACCGTAGACGGTTTCAAACGGTTGCAGGTGCTGTTCGGTAAACGGCGTGCGCTTGCCAAAGCTCGGCATATTGGTACGCAGGTCATACACCCACACGTCGTCGGTGCAGTTTTTATCCTGATGCGGATTGGCGACCGTGCCTTTGGTAAAGAACAGCACGTTGGTTTTGACGCCCTGGGCGTAAAAGATGCCGGTCGGCAGACGCAGGATGGTGTGCAGATGGCATTTGTCCATCAGGTCGCGACGAATATCGGTGCCCTTGCCGCCTTCAAACAGCACGTTATCCGGCACGACTACCGCCGCACGGCCGCCGGGGTGCAGGGTTTCAATAATATGCTGCATAAAGCACAGTTGTTTGTTGCTGGTCGGGTGCACGAAGGTGCGGGTGATGTTGGTGCCCGCGGCGCTGCCAAACGGCGGGTTGGTGGCGACAATATGCGCCTTCGGCAGGTTTTCGCCGTCGCTGCCCAGCGTGTTGCCCAGACGGATGGCGCCGCCGTGGTCGAGGTTGCCTTCAATATCGTGCAGCAGGCAGTTCATCAGCGCCAGACGACGGGTGCCGGGAACTAGTTCGAGGCCGATAAACGCGCGGTGGATCTGGAAATCCTGAGCGTCGCCATCAAGGTCATCCAGATCGTGAGTCTGCGACTTCACGTAGCGGTCGGCTTCAATCAAAAAGCCTGCGGTTCCGGCGGCCGGGTCTTGTACCACTTCACGCGGCTGCGGCTTCAGCAGATGAATAATGGTTTTGATCAGCGGACGCGGGGTGAAGTACTGGCCCGCGCCGGATTTGGTTTCATTGGCGTTCTTCTGCAGTAGCCCTTCGTACATATCGCCGAAGTCATCGCGGGACTTGCCGTGAGCGCCGTTGTACCAGTCCAGTGAATCCATACTGCTCACCAGCTCGGTCAGCTGCTTCGGTTGGGTGATGGTGGTGTTGACGTTCTGGAACACCGCCTGCACCAGCTTTTTCTCGTCCGCGCCCAGATGCACCAGCAGGTTGCGGTAAAACTGCAACTGCTCCTGGCCAATGCGCGATTTCAGGTCGTCCCAGCGGTAGCCTTCCGGCAGGTAGTCCGCTTCCTGGCCGGTTTCTTTGCACATTTTCAAAAACAGCAGCGAGGCGAGTTCATTGACGTAGTTTTGATAGGAGACGCCGCCGTCGCGCAGGTTGTCGCACAGTTTCCACAGTTTGGCGACCAGATCGTTATTGTTCATTGAAGATCCCATGTAAAACAGCGGCCCTTATCGGGGCCGCAGAAGAAGAAATTGTTGGGTAATATACACAAAATCATTCAAGTTGCATCAAGGCGGCAAGGGAATGAATCCCCAGGAGCGTACATAAGTACGTGACTGGGGTGAATGAGCGCAGCCAACGCGGAGGCAGCTTGAAGGATGAAGTGTATACGCGTTAAGCCAGCTCGTCCCAGATATAATCGCTGAACTTATCCAGCACGCTGTCGAGGTTGTCGTCAAAGGTGCGCTGTAACATGGGTTTACCGCCGCGGCGGTGGAAATTGCCGGTTTTGAAGACGTCGTCGTCGAGCACCACTTTCTCTTTTAGCGCCTGCGCTAAACGATCGAGCCAGCTTAGCTGCTCGTCGCTCCAGTCGTTCTCGCCCTTGATACGCGTCAGCGCATGATCGACACGTTCGTCGAACGGTTTGAGCGCATCGCCCACCGCCGCGCGGCGGATGTGGCCGATCAGGCGGGCGGCAATATCTTCGTTGCGCGTCGCTTTCCACGCGCTGCGCAGGGACGACTCTTCAAAATGCTGGCGGTCAAACCACTCCTGCAATTCCACCAGCCCTTTGCGGGTGAGGTCGCGCGGGCGATTGATCACCGCCTGCAGCGCCGGCTGGGCGTTAGGGGCGTGCTGCACCAGCGCATCAAACGCTTCGAGGAAATCCTGCGGCGTGTCGTAATCGCCGTACAGCGATTTGACGCTCACCACCTCATCGTCAATATCAAGGAAAATGGGGGCATCGCGCAGGGCGTTGATATCGGTTTTCAGCCTTTCGAGGCGGGCGATAAAGCCGGGAAGCTTATTGAAAATCTCGGCGCTCCAGTGCGGCCCTTTTTCCCGCAGGCGCGAGGCCAGACCGCCGAAGTTGACGCCTGTCGCATCCAGACACAGTTCGTCCAGACGGCGGACCTGCTTATCCACCGCTTCGCTGCGGTCACGGTTATAGGTGGCAAGACCGATGATCCGCTGTAGTTTAGCAACCAGCTGTTCATGGCTGTGTTCAGCAAAACTGCGGCCATCCGCTTCGATAGTTTTGTAGGTTTCTGAGTCGGTAATTTCGTTGACCAGCGTTTGCAGCTCCACCTGCGGACGCACAACCACCGGGCGCATAGTGTCGACGCTTTCCAGCGAACTGTAGATATCCACGCAGTCGAAAATCTTAAAGCTGGTTTTCCCCACCGATGGGCACAGACGCGTGGCGCGGCCCTTCATCTGCTCGTAGAGAATGCGGCTTTTGACTTTGCGCAGAAACACAATATTGCAGATGGACGGAATATCCACGCCGGTGGTCAGCAGATCGACGGTGACCACGATATTAGGCAGTCGCTCTTTGTTGAAGCGGACGATCATGCTTTGCACTTTCTTCGCGTCTTTATCGGCATCGCCGGTGATCTTGATGATCGCGTCGTGCTCAAGCTGCGGATACTTTTTCTTAAACGCGGTACGCAGTTCGTCGACCACCATATCGGCATGGGCGTTGGTGACGCAGAACACCAGCGTTTTTTGCTGCCCGGTGGGATCCAGATATTTGGTGAGCTCGCCGCATACCGCGCGGTTAAACGCCGGGATCACCAGGCCACGGTTAAAATCGGCGACCTCAAAATCCTGATCGTCGGCCAGCGTGTCGTTGATCAGCTCGCCCTGTGGGTTCAGGCGTTCCACCTGTTCACCCTCGGAAAGATAGACCCCATCCTGTGCGTTGCGGGTGACGATCTGAATAGGGGGATCCTGATCGATCAGGTAACCGTCGATCACCGCCGTACGGTAGGTGTAGCGGTAAACCGGCTCGCCGAAAATATCCACCGTGTGCAGCGCTGGCGTGGCGGTCAGGGCGATTTTTACCGCGTCGAAGTGGTCGAGAATGCGGCGATAGGCGGAAACGTAATCCAGTTGGCTGCGGAACTGCAACTCGCCTTCGGTCTGCTCTTTATCGAGAATGTAGCCGCGGTGCGCTTCATCAACCACGATACAGTCGTAGCGGCCAACTGGCATCGGCTCATCGGATTGCAGCGTTCGCTTGACCAGCGACTGCACCGTGGCGACGTGGATTTTGGTACTGTCTTCCGGGAATTTATCGGTCAACCCTTTGATATCAAAAATGCTGTTAAAGGTATCACCGTTAATGCGCGTGTCTTCAAACGCCCCCAGCGCCTGCTCGCCGAGCGAGCGACGATCGACCAGGAACAGGACGCGCTTGAAACGCTGCGACTGGATCAGACGGAACATCAGGGCGATGGCGGTACGGGTTTTACCGGTACCGGTCGCCATCGCCAGCAGGATGTGTTGCTGACCGTTAACGATAGCTTTTTCCACCGCGCGGACGGCATCTTCCTGGTAATAGCGCAGGCCGAGTTCGCTCATTCCGGGGTTTTCGGCAAACCACTGGTTTTGTTTCTGCGGATCGCTGCCCAGCATGGCGACCAGCTCTTCCGGACGATGCCATTCCGGCAGCGCTTTTGACATATTGGTGGTGTGTCGGACATCGCGATACCAGATACCGCTTTTGGTCTTCATCGCTGCGCGGTATTCGCGCCCGTTGGTGGAGTAGCAGAAGGGGATTTTAAAGCGCTGCTGACCGCTGGTGTCCTGCCAGCTGATTTCATACTCCGGCACGGCGTCATGCACTTCGTCGGGAGCGTAGTGCTCCAGCAGCGTGTCGCGTAAAAATCCGTTATCGAAGTATTTACTGTAACGGTAAGACTCGTTGAGCTTGCTGAAGACATCGGTATTTTTGCGTTTCGCTTCAACGACAGCGATGGGCTTCAGGCCAACGAACAATACGTAATCGGCAAAGCCTGTTTTTCCCGTTTCATCTGTACCCGTTGGCCATTCGGCAATCGCTTTATTGACGCCGGGTTCCGGGCGAGCACCTTTGGCAAAGCGCAGCGTTTTACTGTCGGCCTGCCAGCCCGCTTTACGCAACTGGGCGTCGATCAGGAAGCGGCTCTCTTCTTCGCTGAGATTCAGCGTGCGTTTGATCGCCTGATCGGTGATCTCTTTGTGATAGGCCTTACGTTCCTGTTCGGTTTGCTTCGCCAGTTCGGCATCTTTTGCCGCAAGCTGTGCCTCCAGCGCGGCCAGACGTGCTTTGGTCTGAGCTTCGGTTTCCTGCTGTTTGCCCTCAAGGATGGCAATGTAGCCGTTGAGCGCAACCAGTCTTTGCTGCTGAGCTTCCAGTTCGGCCTGGCTTTGTACTTTCTCTTGTGCCTGACGTTCCAGCTGTTGTTTCAGCGTCAGCACTTCCTGGTGATAAAGATTCTCGCCGTGTTCTGGCAGAACAAACATTGGCACCGGGAAATCGTAATCTTTGGTCACCAGCCGGTAGTACCAGACGCTGAGGCGGAATCCGAGCCGCAGGCACATCTGGGCATCGTCCAGATCGTTATGAAATTCGTGGACGGCCAGGTTACCGATACGGCGCAGCTTATGGAAAACAGAAAGGATGCTGTCATCAATAAACGCAATCTTGCCCAGTTCGCGCAGCAGGTCATGTTGGTTTTCGCAGGCGGGTATATCCAGCAACTGGCCGAGATGTTTCGCGGTGGCTTCGCCAAACATGCGCATTTTTATCAGAGTGGTATTAGGATCGTCCGGATAGTTGTTTTCCGCCGCGCAGGCGATGGCGTAAATGAAGTCGTTGACGCCTTTGAGAAAGTCGAAGTTAGATTTGTTCATTTTTATCTATCCGGTTCCTGAGCGGGAAGACGTTATTACCCTGTGCCGTAAAGGGAAAATAACAGACCCATGGTAGACTTCATATTGTGTGTGATCAACGAACAATCAGAGAGTAACTGCTTCTTTCCTAATGTTTTCCTGAAGAGTATCGTTCTCCGGCGGGGTATCTAATCTATATCAATAGCAGGGATGGATTTATGGCTGTTCCAACATATGACAAATTTATTGAACCAGTGTTGCGTTTTCTGGCCACTCGACCCGAGGGCGCTTTGGTCAGAGAAGTGCGTGAAGCTGCAGCCGAAATGCTTGGGTTAAATGAGCAGCAGCGTGCAGAGGTGATTACCAGTGGACAACTGACGTACCAGAACCGCACCGGTTGGGCGCACGATCGTCTCAAACGCGCCGGGTTATCGCAGAGCCTATCCCGGGGAAAATGGTGTTTAACACCAGCGGGAATGAGCTGGGTTGCCTCGCATCCGCAGCCGATGACCGAGCAGGAAGTGAGTCATTTTGCTTGTGATTTTAACGGCGTAAAGCTCAGTAAGCCGGCAGATGCGGTGGCGTTAGATCCACAGCCAGAATCGATTGAGGATGATGAGCTTGCCAGAAGCAGCCCGGACGATCGCCTGGAGCAAGCGCTCAATGAGATTCGTGAATCTGTTGCCGAAGAATTGCTGGAGAACCTGCTTCAGGTTTCGCCGGCGCGTTTTGAAGTGATTGTGTTAGATGTGTTGCACCGCCTGGGATATGGCGGCCATCGCGGTGATTTGCAGCGCGTAGGGGGAACCGGCGATGGCGGCATTGACGGTATTATCTCTCTCGATAAGCTCGGGCTGGAAAAAGTCTACGTTCAGGCCAAACGCTGGAAAGGCACCGTTGGGAGCGCTGAAGTCAGGGGCTTTTATGGCGCATTGCCTGAGCAAAAAGTGAAACGTGGCGTCTTTATTACCACCTCAGGCTTTACGGCGCATGCCAGAGACTATGCTAACAAAGTTGAAGGTCTGGTGCTGGTGGATGGCGACAGGCTGGTGCATCTGATGATTGATAATGATATTGGCGTATCCTCACGTTTACTCAAGTTGCCAAAGCTCGATATGGATTACTTTGAGTAGTGGTAACGCTGGAACCTGATTGCGGGTAATTGAGATGGATCACGTTGTGGGCACCAGTGTTTCCTCTCGCCCAGAAATCACGTGACTTTCTATGGCTGCGTATCAGCCTAAACCCATGCCGGATAGCGGCTGCGCCTTCTGCGGCCTACTCTTCTGGTCAATTTCCTTTTATCTCGAATACGCAAATTGTGAAGCTATTTCCAACAATCCAGGTATAATCGTAAGATAATTGTATATACATTTTTGTATGTACAATTAGGAAAAACACATGCCGATGGAGTTTGAATGGGATGCGAACAAGGCTAAAAGCAACCTGAGGAAGCACGGTGTCCGCTTTGAGGATGCGGTACTGGTGTTTGACGATCCCCGACACCTGTCACGTCAGGAGCGTTATGAGAATGGAGAATATCGTTGGCAGACCCTCGGCCTTGTTCATGGCATTGTGGTCATTCTGGTTGCTCATAGCGTTCGGTTCGAAAGTGGTTTTGAAGTTATCCGTATCATCAGCGCCCGCAAGGCGGACAGAAAAGAGAGGAATCGTTATGAGCATGGTTAAACATAAACGCGGCAACGCATCCGCGCTGAGTGCTCAGCATGAGGCTGAACTGAAGGCGCTGGTGAAAAAATCAGATGATGAGATTGATTACAGCGACATTCCCGCTTCGGAGGATGGGCAGTGGTCTGAAGCAGTGCGTGGTAAGTTTTTTCGCCCGTTAAAAACTCAGGCCTCGGTGCGTATTGACGCCGATGTGATGGAGTGGCTGAAACGGCCAGGAAAAGGCTACCAGACGCGGCTCAATGCCATTCTGCGCGAGGCGATGCTGCGCGAGCAAAATAAGAAATAGCCCGAAGATGCCGGATGGCGGCTGCGCCTTATCCGGCCTACAAATTCCCGCCAGGCCAGATAAGCGCTTAATGGTTACTTCCTTAACCCCGCAAACGCCGCTCTGATCTCGTCTTCCGGCAACTGGATCCCGATAAATACCAGCGTGCTGTGCGGCGTTTCGTCGCCCCACGGTCTGTCCCAGTCGGCGCTGTAGAGACGCTGCACGCCCTGGAACAGCAGGCGGTTGGGTTCGCCGTCGATCCACAGCATCCCTTTGTAACGCAGCAGTTTATCCGCTGATTCCAGCAGCAGGTTTTCCATCACCCGCGACACCTCGCTGATATCCACCGGGTAATCCAGCTCCACCACAATTGACGACACATCGTTCTGTTTATCGGCAATAAAGTGGAAACGCGGTTGGCTTGCCAGCACGTTCTCTTCCAGCATAAAGCCGCTGGTATTAAACAACTGACTCAGGTCAATATCGCCGTGTACCACGGTATAAACCGGGGCGCGGGCGTTGATACGCGCCAGCCTCTCGCGCAGTTTCTCGCTGTCGCCTGCCACGTCGGTTTTGGTCAGCAGGATACGGTCGGCGTAGCCTATCTGCGACTGGGCGATGGTGAACTGGTTCATCTGCTCGTTAGCGTGCACCGCGTCGACCAGCGCAATCACGCCGTCTAACAGGTAGCGTTCGCATAATACGTCATGGGAGAAAAAGGTCTGAATAATCGGGCCGGGGTCAGCCATGCCGGTGCATTCAATCACCAGACGGTCGAAAGCAATATCGCCGCGGTCGCGGCTGTCGAGCAGGTCTAATAGCGCATCTTCCAGCTCGTTGGAGCGGGTACAACAGATGCAGCCGTTAGTCAGGGTTTTGATCTGTGTGGCGCGATCGCCAATCAGTTGATCGTCAACGGAGACTTCGCCAAATTCGTTTTCGATAACGGCGATTTTAAAACCATGTTGTTCGTTGAGGATATGGCGTAGTAGGGTGGTTTTGCCGGCACCAAGAAAACCGGTAAGTAGGGTAACTGCAATCGGGGTCATAGTCTCTCCATTAACAACAGCGCATACCGCCTTTGCCATCGCCGCCGTAACGTGCTTGCTGACGTTCGCGGAAGAACTCTTCATAGGTCATGTACGGCTTGTCGGGATGATTAGTTTTCATGTGCTCGACATAGTTGTCGTAGTCCGGAATACCAATCAACATTTTTGCCGCCTGGCCGAGATATTTTTTTGCCTGACCTAAAGTATCAAACATTCTGCCGTCCTGTTAATGAATAAAGCCGGATGGCGGCTTGCGCCTTATCCGGCCTACACTAGCCGGGATCGCTGTGCGCTACCCGGCATCAGTTTTAGTGGTGTGAAGAGATCTTCACGCCGCCTTCCGGCACGGGCACATACGGGGTTTCTTTGTCGGTACGTTTATCGCTGTTGCGTACCTTCATCCAGGTGGTGAAACCGTAGAAGATAATACTGTACACCACCACCAGGAACAGAATACTCAAACCAGCGTTAGTGTAGTTGTTCACCACGATATGGTTCATGTTGGCAATTTGCTGCGCGGTCAGGTTGGTGCCGTTGGCAATCTTCTCTTTATACAGGTTTGCCATGTAGAAGAAACCTTCCATCTGTGGGTTGGCGCTGAACAGTTTCAGGCCCAGTGCCCAGGTGGTGCAGATCAGCAGCCATACCGCCGGGATCACCGTCACCCAGATGTATTTGGTGCGCTGCATTTTGATCAGTACCACGGTGCTCAACACCAGCGCCACGGCGGCCAGCATCTGGTTAGAGATACCGAACAGCGGCCACAGGCTCTTCACGCCGCCCAGCGGGTCGACCACGCCCTGATACAGCAGATAGCCCCACAAACCGACGCAGCCTGCGGTACCGATGATACCCGCGACCAGAGAATCGGTTTTTTTCAGGAACGGGACGAAGTTACCCAGCAAATCCTGCAACATAAAGCGGCCGGAACGGGTACCCGCATCCAGTGCGGTCAGGATAAACAGTGCTTCGAACAGAATACCGAAGTGATACCAGAAGCCCATATCCGCCATCGGCAGGACTTTGTGGAACACGTGCGCGATACCTACTGCCAGCGTTGGCGCGCCGCCTGCGCGGTTCAATACTGACGGTTCACCGATATCTTTCGCAGTTTGCAGGATTTGTTCCGGGGAAATCACAAAGCCCCAGGAGCTGACGGTCGCCGCTGCATGTGCGGTAACGTCTTTCAACTGCGCCATAATCAGCGGCGCGTTCTCGCCGCCCATCTCGTGCAGGTTTGGCATGGTAATGCCCAGACCTGCCGGCGGGGTATTCATCGCGAAGTAGAGACCCGGTTCAATGATCGAGGCCGCCACCAGCGCCATCACCGCAACAAAGGACTCCATCAGCATCGCACCGTAGCCGATAAAACGCGCATCGGTCTCACAGGCCAGCAGTTTCGGCGTGGTACCGGAAGAGATGAGCGCGTGGAAGCCAGAGACGGCGCCACAGGCGATGGTGATGAACAGGAACGGGAACAGAGCGCCTTTCCACAGCGGGCCGGTACCATCGACGTACTGCGTCAATGCCGGCATTTTCAGTTCCGGGTTGAGGATCACAATCCCCAGCGCCAGACCGACGATCACACCGATTTTCAGGAAGGTAGCGAGATAGTCGCGCGGGGCGAGGATCAGCCATACCGGCAGCAGCGCGGAAACAAAGGCGTAGCCGATCAGCGCGAAGGTAATGGTGGTGTCTTTAAAGGTCAGCGCCGGGCCCCAGTAAGGGTCGTGGGCAATCACGCCGCCGAAGTAAATAGACGCCACCAGCAGCACGATACCAATAACGGAGACTTCGCCTACGCGTCCCGGACGCAGGAAGCGCATGTAGATGCCCATAAACAGCGCAATCGGCACCGTTGAGCAGACGGTGAAGACGCCCCACGGGCTTTCGGCCAGCGCTTTAACCACAATTAATGCCAGCACCGCGAGGATGATGATCATAATTAAGAAGCAGCCGAACAGCGCGATGGTGCCTGGAACGGTACCCATCTCTTCTTTGATCATCTCGCCAAGAGAGGCGCCGTTACGGCGGGAAGAGATGAACAGCACCATAAAGTCCTGCACTGCGCCCGCGAGCACCACGCCCGCCAGCAGCCACAGTGTCCCCGGCAGATAGCCCATCTGCGCGGCCAATACCGGCCCGACCAGCGGACCTGCGCCGGCGATGGCGGCGAAGTGGTGACCAAACAGCACGTAGCGGTTAGTCGGCACGTAGTTCAGGCCGTCGTTATTGATGACCGCCGGCGTCGCGCGCGTCGGGTCGAGTTTCATGACCTTCTGGGCGATATACAGGCTGTAGTAGCGGTAAGCCACCAGATAGACGGAAACGGAAGCGACCACGATCCACAGGGCGCTCACGTGTTCACCCCGACGTAGGGCAACGACCGAGAGGCAGAAAGCACCGATGATTCCGAGAATCACCCAGGGTATGTGCTTGAATATCTTTTTCGTATCCATAGTAAAACCTGGTTGTAAGTTTAATTATCAGCCGAAGCTGGGTGGACATTGAGTTCGTGTTTGAGGAGGTAAATTGACTGCTATGCTGAGAGGATCTTGCCAGATCATCGCGCGCGTAAAGTTAGGTAAATCAGTGAGTGGTTGTATGGCGGTTTAAGCGGTCGGACGTACCGGTAAGCGGTTTCGCGGAGGAGGGCGTGGGCTATTTTATGTGATTGAGATCACGATATAAAATGGGACGATCCTTGTTGCGCGGGGCGTCATAACGACTTAACTGAGCTAATCGTGATATTAATGGCGCGCATCCCATAAAGTTTTCCCTTTCCAGGCCGAAAATTCTGTATCTGTCTAGCGGAAAGAGAAAACATGTTAAAACGAATTAAAATTGTTACCAGCTTACTGCTGGTATTGGCGCTATTTGGCCTTTTACAACTGACATCCGGCGGGCTGTTCTTCAACTCGCTGAAGAATGACAAAGAAAACTTCACCGTATTGCAAACCATTCGTCAGCAGCAGTCTGCCCTGAATGCAACCTGGGTGGAACTGTTGCAAACGCGTAATACCCTGAATCGCGCGGGTATCCGCTGGATGATGGACCAGAGCAATATTGGCAGCGGCGCAACTGTCGCTGAACTGATGCAGGGGGCGACCAATGCGCTGAAGCTGACCGAAAAAAACTGGGCGCAGTATGAGTCATTACCGCGCGATTCACGTCAGAGTGAGGCGGCTTTCCTTGAGATCAAACGAACCTATGATATCTACCACGGCGCGTTGGCGGAGCTTATTCAGCTTCTTGGCGCGGGTAAGATTAACGAGTTTTTTGATCAACCGACTCAAAGCTATCAGGACGCTTTTGAGAAGCAGTACATGGCCTATATGCAGCAAAACGATCGTCTGTACGATATTGCTGTTGAGGATAACAACAGTTCCTACAACCAGGCGATGTGGGTACTGGTCAGTGTGCTGATTGCCGTTCTGGTGGTCATTATCGCCGTCTGGTTCGGCATCAAACTGTCGCTTATCGCCCCGATGAATCGTCTGATTGAAAGCATTCGTCATATCGCCAGCGGCGATCTGGTGAAGCGTATCGACGTGGAAGGCTCCAACGAAATGGGGCAGTTGGCTGAAAACCTGCGTCATATGCAAAGTGAACTGATGCGTACCGTTGGCGATGTACGTAACGGCGCGAATGCAATCTATAGCGGCGCCAGCGAGATTGCGATGGGCAACAACGATCTCTCTTCCCGTACTGAGCAGCAGGCAGCGTCTCTGGAAGAGACCGCCGCCAGTATGGAACAACTGACCGCCACCGTGAAACAGAACGCCGAAAACGCCCGTCAGGCCAGTCACCTGGCATTGAGCGCCTCTGAAACAGCGCAAAAAGGCGGCAAAGTAGTGGATAACGTCGTACAAACAATGCGCGATATCGCCTCCAGTTCGCAGAAAATCGCCGATATTATCAGCGTAATCGACGGTATTGCTTTCCAGACCAATATCCTGGCGCTGAATGCGGCGGTAGAAGCGGCGCGCGCAGGCGAGCAGGGGCGCGGGTTCGCGGTGGTAGCCGGTGAAGTCCGTAATCTGGCCCAGCGTAGCGCGCAGGCGGCACGAGAGATCAAGAGTCTGATTGAGGATTCCGTGAGCCGTGTTGATGTGGGGTCGACGCTGGTCGAAAGCGCCGGTGAAACCATGGATGAGATCGTCAATGCAGTGACCCGCGTAACCGATATCATGGGCGAGATTGCCTCGGCGTCTGACGAGCAAAGCCGTGGCATCGACCAGGTGGGCCTGGCGGTAGCGGAGATGGATCGCGTAACGCAGCAGAACGCCTCGCTGGTGGAAGAGTCCGCCGCCGCGGCTGCGGCGCTGGAAGAGCAAGCCAGCCGTCTGACCCAGGCCGTCGCGGTGTTCCGTATTCACCAGCAACAGCAGCGTGCGCGTGATGTGGCTGCGGTAAAAACCCCGGCAGCCGTGTCGTCACCAAAGGCCGCAGTGGCCGACGGCAGCGATAATTGGGAAACGTTTTAAGGGCGCATGGTGAACAGTCGGCCTACAGATGACCGTAGGCCGAATGAGATGTTCACACTTTTGCCTGATGGCGTAGCGCTTATCAGGCCTGGCAGTCCGCGCAGGCCGATTTTAAACCAGCATCAGGCGCATAGCGCAGCGTGATTCATACGCCAGGCCGTGCGCCGCTTCCTCCTCTCTTTTCTGACGTCGCGCGTTAATCCAACGTTGAGTGAAGGTGTGCGGTGATCCACAAAAAATGAATAAAGCGAGAGAACGCACGACAGGAGAGCCTTGTTTCGCGGCATCATAATTGCTGATGTGATAATCGTGAGAGGATACGATGCGCAAAGATGCCCTGCTTGCTTTCCTGATGAACCAAACGGATTTTTTTGATCCGGAAAATGTCAGTGAGGTGTTTACCGCGCGCTATCTGGCACAGCGTTTTAATATGCAGCGTAATACCGCCAGCCATTATCTGAACCAACTGGTGGCGCAGGGCGTGCTCTGCAAAATCAATACCCGTCCCGTCTATTTCCTGCATAAGCAGGCATTTAGCCAACAGTTTTTTACCCTTTCGCGTAATGAATACGCCAGCGTCGCGGAGCTGTTAGCGCACGGGGAACAGGAGTGCGCGCCGGACGATCACTTTTCTCTGTTGATTGGTCATAACGAAAGCCTGAAGCGCCCGATTGAGCAACTGAAAACCGCGCTGTTTTATCCCGACGGCGGACTGCCGCTACTGATGACCGGCGAAAGCGGCACCGGGAAAAGTTATCTGGCGCAGCTCATGCACGAATATGCCATCGCCCAGGCGCTTCTGTCGCCGGATGCGCCATTTATCAGTTTTAATTGCGCCCAGTATGCGAGCAATCCCGAACTGCTGGCGGCGAATCTTTTTGGCTATGTGAAGGGCGCGTTTACCGGCGCGCAGAGCGACAGACCGGGCGCATTCGAGGCGGCTGACGGCGGCATGTTATTTCTGGATGAAGTCCACCGGCTGAGCGCCGAAGGGCAGGAGAAGCTCTTTACCTGGCTCGATCGTGGTGAAATTTATCGGGTAGGCGACACCGCGCAGGGGCATCCGGTTTCGGTACGTCTGGTATTTGCGACGACCGAAGAGATACACAGTACCTTTCTGACGACATTTTTGCGACGCATCCCGATTCAGGTCAACCTGCCGGATCTCCAGCACCGCAGCCGTCAGGAAAAAGAGGCGCTGATCTTACTGTTTTTCTGGACGGAGGCGAAAAAACTCTCGGCCACGCTTATCCTCAAACCGCGTTTGTTGCAGATCCTCAATCAGTATGTTTATCGCGGCAACGTCGGCGAGCTGAAAAATGTGGTGAAGTATGCGGTGGCGACGGCATGGGCGAAAAAGCCTGGGCAGGAAACCGTTACCGTGTCGCTGCACGATCTGCCGGATGCCATGCTGTCGGCATTGCCGTCACTGAATGAACCGCTGGCGGACGACACGCCGGTGAGCATCTCGCCCGACACGAACCTTACCTGGCTGCTGCGCGCCCGCGACGAGATGCAGGGCATGATCCATGATACGCAGTGTCATGTGCTGGCGCTATACGAACTGGTACGTAGCGGGAAAGAGGAGTGGGAGACGGTACAAAAAAGAATGGGCGATGAAATTGAAACTCTCTTCGATCGCCTGATTTTTACCGGCGACGATAATGTGCACTCACAGCGGTTGCTGTTAATTACAAGCCAGGTGCGGGAAGAGTTTTATCGTCTGGAGAAGCGCTTCAATATGCAGCTTAACGGCAACTGTATTTACGCGCTTAGCCACTATTTAATCCATCGTACCGCACTGGCGCCTTCTCGTCTCAACAGCGAGCAGATCCGCCAACTTGACGCCTTCCTCGCCCAGAAATATCCGCTGCTGTACAGCTTCTGTTTACAAATTCTGGAGACGCTGGGCCAGAAGCTGGATCTGGAGCCGAGACGCATTGATATGCTGCTGCTGGCGCTTTGGCTGCATAAACAGGGGGCTAACAACCAAAAACAGGTGACGCATGCGGTGATTCTGGCGCATGGCTATGCCACCGCCAGCAGTATCGCCAACGTCGCCAACCGGCTACTGAAAAATACGATTTTTGAATCGTTCGATATGCCGCTGGACGTCACGCCGGAGGCGATAGCGCAGCAGGTGATGCGCTATCTGGAAGAGCATCCGCTCGCCTCCGGCCTGATGATTCTGGTGGATATGGGATCGCTCAAGGCCATTCATCGTCATTTTGATCGCGCGCTTTCCACGCCGGTGACGATTATCAACAACGTCTCGACCAGCATGGCCCTGTATGTAGGGGAGCGTATTTTACAGGGGCATTTTATTGAAGAGATCGCCCGCGATATCGCCCGGGATGTGCCGGTCGAGTATCAGCTCTACTGGCCGAAAAGCAACAAACCGCGCGCCATACTGACCACCTGCGCGACCGGTATCGGTGTGGCGACGAATCTTTGCGCATTACTGAGCTCCAGTATTCCGCAGGCGCTGGAGATTGACGTCGTCGCCTGCGATTATGCGATGCTGGCGAGCAATAAAACCCAGGAGCCGGTATTTATGCGCTACGACGTACTGGCGATAGTCGGCACGCTGGACCCGCACATCGCCAGCGTGCCGTGGATTTCGCTCGACTCGCTGATCTCCGGCGAGGGGAACCACTATCTGATGCGGCTGTTTGGTTCGCTGACCACGCCGGAGCAGGTGGCGGAGATCAACAACCTGCTGCTGAAAAACTTCTCGCTCCGACGAGTGATCGAATCCGTCACCATCCTCGACACCAGCAAAGTCATCAACCACGTTGAGCAGTTTCTGCTGCGCTATGAGCATCTGGCGGGCGTTACCGTCTCGAATGAAAGAAAGGTGGCGCTCTATGTGCATATTAGTTGCCTGATTGAGCGTCTGATCCGCCATGCGGGCATTACTGCCTGGAGTGGGCAACAGTGTCCGGAACAGGAACTGAATCGGCTACGGGAAGCGTTTAGTGTCATTGAGAGTAACTACAGTGTCAAAATCCCCACCGCCGAGCTTGGCTATATCCATAATATCCTGACCTTCGAAACAGAACTTATCGAGCAAGATCAACAGTTTTAACGATTCCCCTCTGTTAACCCACATCTTTTTTCGGCGCGCCACTTTTTCTGGCACGCCGCTTGCTCTCTTTTATCACAGTGGAATGTGTTTTAGAGGTCAGGATGAAGAGACATTATATTTTCGCCAGCCACGGCACGCTGGCCAGCGGAGTTTTAAACTCCGTGGAGCTGATTTTAGGCAAACGGTCAAATGTCTGGACGCTGTGCGCTTACGTTGAAGAGAGCGTGGATTTAAGCCAGCAGGTAGATACGCTAATTGCCCGGATCCCGCCGGAAGATGAAATTATTGCGCTGACCGATATTTTTGCCGGCAGCGTGAATAACGAATTTGTCCGTTATTTATCACGAGAAAATTTTCATCTGCTGGCAGGGATTAACCTGCCGCTGGTTATCGATCTCTTTATGTCGGAAAACGATGGCAATACCACGCATACCATAATGACGGCGTTAGCGGATTCAAAAGAAAATATTCAGTACTGCAATCAAACTATCACCAGCGCCATGCAAAGCGATAAAGATTTTTAAGGGGAGGAAGCGTCATGATTGTTTTTTTACGGGTGGATCATCGTTTATTACATGGACAGGTCGCCTTTTCCTGGACGCAGTACGTTGGCGCAGACTGTATTTTAATTGCCAACGACAGCGTACCTAATGATGACCTGCGTAAAACCACCATTAAAATGGCGAAGCCGCCCGCGGTGAAGCTGGTTATTAAAAATATTGCCGATTCAATTGAAGCGATAAAAAGCGGCGTTACCGATAAATATAAACTTTTTATTGTTGTTGAGTCCGTGGCGGATGCGTACCGGCTGGCGCGCGAATTACCCGACATTAAAAGCATTAATTTAGGCGGCACGAAGGTACGTGAAGGGAGCCAGAATATTGCTAAAGCCATCAATCTGTTAGCGGATGAAATGACTCAACTTCGGGAGCTGGCGGCTGGCGGAGTAGAGATAGAAATTCGGCTGGTGCCTAACGATCGTAAACAACTTTTTGCCTGAGCGGATACCCTCCTGAGGACATATTATGGTAGAGGCGCTTTTACTTGGACTGGTGGCGTTTATCGCCCAGTCTGAATATGCATTAGGGACGTCGCTGATTTCCAGACCTATCGTGACCGGACTTTTAACCGGACTGGTGCTGGGCGACATGGAAACCGGAATTGTGATGGGCGCGACGCTGGAGTTGGCGTTTATCGGTTCCTTTTCGGTGGGCGCGTCGCTGCCGCCGGATGTGGTCACTGGCGGTATTTTAGGTGTGGCCTTTGCGATTAATTCCGGCGCTGGGGCGGAAACCGCGCTGTTATTAGGTTTGCCTATCGCGACACTGGCGTTAATTGTGAAAAATATCTATAACGGAATGTTTATTCCGTTGCTCTGTCATAAAGCCGATGCTTACGCTGAGGTGGGGGATACCCGGGGCATTGAGCGTATGCATTTAATCTCCGGCATTGGGCTGTCGCTGACGCTGGGGATTATCGTCACGGTCTCTTATTTAGCGGGCGTGAATATGGTTAAAGGTTTTCTGGATGCCATTCCAGAATTTATTAAACATGGATTAAGCGTTGCCACCGGTATTATTCCCGCGCTGGGTTTTGCCATGCTGGCGCGCTTATTAATTAATAAAAAGGTCGCCCCCTATTTTTTCCTCGGTTTTGTTTTAATGGCGTATTTAAAAATTCCGGTGACGGGTATTGCGATTCTCGGCGCGATCGTCGCCGTCGTGATGGTCAATATGCCGAAATTTGCGGCCTCGCAACCGGCACCTGCGCAAGGAGCGTCTCATGACGATGAAGATGATTTCTGATAAAGACCGCCAGCAGGCGGAAACCACTGGTCTGGTCACCGCGCGTGATTTACGCCGCGTCTTCTGGCGGTCATTCCAGATGGAGTTTTCCTGGAACTATGAACGACAAATGAACCTGGCGTTCGTCTATACGCTCATTCCGGTATTAAAGAAACTGTATAGCCGAAAAGAAGATCTTGCCGAAGCGCTAAAACGCCATCTGGCTTTCTTTAATACCACGCCGCACATTGTGACGTTGATCCTCGGTATTACCGTGGCGATGGAGGAGAAAAATAGCCAGCAAAAAGAGATGGACGCCAGTTCTATCGATAACGTCAAAGCGTCGTTAATGGGGCCGCTGGCGGGTATTGGCGACTCTTTTTTCTGGGGAACATTGCGTCTTATCGCCACTGGCATCGGTACCAGCCTGGCGCTGAAAGGCAATATTCTGGGGCCGATTTTATTTCTGCTGGTGTTTAACGTACCGCATATTCTGGCCCGCTGGTTCTTTACCCGCTGGGGCTATGTGCTGGGAACCGGCGTACTGCAACGTATTCAGCAAAGCGGAATGATGGAAAGCCTAACCTATGGCGCCTCGATTATCGGTCTGATGGTGGTTGGCGCGATGACGGCCTCCATGATTGATATCACCATTCCCATTACGTTTGGTACGGGAGAGGCGAAAACCCATGTCCAGGACATTATTAACGACATCATGCCTTGTCTGCTGCCGTTAATTAGCTTCGCCATTGTGTACTGGCTGTTAGGGAAAAAAGTGAAACCGTTAACCATCATTGGCGGTATTGCGCTGGTGGGAATTTTCGGTTCCTGGATAGGGTTATTTTAAGAGGGATACACAATGTCACCAACCATGCTGACCTATATTAACGAAGAGTCTGACGTCCTGGCGAATATTATTCGCCGCCATCGCCAGTCGCTGGAAGAAGTATCGCGGTTCGCCAGCCAAAAAACGTTACGACGAATACTGATATTAGCCACCGGATCGTCATTGAATGCCGCCTTTTGCGCCCGTTATTTCTTTGAGCGCTGCGGTATCTCTATCGATATTAAAGAGCCGTACACCTTTAGCCAGTATGAGAATAGCGATCCGCAAGCCGATATGGTTATTGCTATTTCCCAGAGCGGGAAAAGCGCTTCTACCCTGGAGGCGATGCGTAAAGTTCAGGCGCAGGGACGTCCGGTATTCGCTCTGACCGCCGATCCGCAAAGCCCTCTTGGCAAGGCCAGTGATTATCCACTGGATATTCTGACCGGGATTGAGTCCGTCGGCTTTGTTACCCGTGGATTTAGCGCGACGGTACTGAATCTGTTGCTTATCGCGTTGTTAATTGCCCGTCAGCAGCAGCGACTGACGGAATCGCAGGTCGAGGAGTATGTGGCGCAGCTTCAACGCATCGCGGCAACCCTGCCGTTGGTTATCGTGCGTACGGAAGCGTTTATTCACCAGCACCAGTCCGTTTTACGAAACGGGACGCGTTTTGTGGCGATAGGCTACGGCGCGCTGGTTGGGGTGGCAAAAGAGTTGGAAACTAAATTTACCGAGACGGTGCGTGTTCCCTCAAGCGGGTTTGAGCTGGAAGCCTATATGCACGGCCCGTATCTGGAAGCCAATGCGGAACATGTGATGTTCTTCTTTGAGGACCGGCCCGACGCGCGCTCCAGGGCGCTACGGGAGTATATGACGCCTGCGGTCGCCAAAACCTTTACTCTCACGCTGGCGAAGGCGGCGCAGGATGACCAGACGCTTGCGCTGGATGTAGCGGTTGATCACCATTTCTCGCCATTGCTGTTGATTGTGCCGGTACAACTCATGGCGTTTCATATCGCCTCACTGAAAGGCATCGACCTTTCGGTACGCATTTTTGACGATTTCGATCGCGTTTTAAAAAGTAAAATCTGAACAATCAGGAGAAAAATATGTTGGGTTTTAATCAGGACGAGTACCTGACGAGTGCTCGTGAGATCATCGCTGCGCGCCAGAAGGCAGAACAGGTTGCTGACGAGATTTATCAGGACGGG
This sequence comes from Salmonella sp. SJTUF15591, assembly GCF_043356435.1. Lineage (NCBI taxonomy): Bacteria > Pseudomonadati > Pseudomonadota > Gammaproteobacteria > Enterobacterales > Enterobacteriaceae > Salmonella > Salmonella sp. SJTUF15591. The sequence continues at coordinate 418,226 of NZ_JBEUJO010000003.1, forward strand.
TTCAGTTCTTTATTTTTCGCCTCTGTTGGCGGTTCACTGGCGCCAATGATGGCAATTAATGAATTTGCCAAAGAATTAACAACGTTGCCGGTTTATGTTGAGCAGGCGGCAGAATTAATTCATAAAGGAAATAAGCGGCTGAATAAAGACTCTGTGGTTGTTACGCTGTCTAAATCCGGTGATACCAAAGAATCGGTGGCGATCGCCGAGTGGTGTAAAGTGCAGGGAATACGCGTAGTCGCCATTACCAAAAATGCGGACTCTCCGCTGGCGCAGGCGGCGACATGGCATATTCCGATGCGTCACAAAAATGGCGTGGAATATGAATATATGCTGCTGTACTGGCTGTTTTTCCGCGTGCTGTCGCGCAATAACGAATTCGCCAGTTACGATCGCTTCGCCAGCCAACTGGAAATTCTGCCGGCGAATCTGCTGAAAGCGAAACAAAAATTTGATCCGCAGGCTGATGCTATCGCCAGCCGTTATCATAACAGCGATTATATGATGTGGGTCGGCGGCGCGGAGATGTGGGGCGAGGTCTATCTGTTCTCCATGTGTATCCTGGAAGAGATGCAGTGGAAGCGCACGCGCCCCGTCAGCTCTGCGGAATTTTTCCACGGCGCTCTGGAGCTGCTGGAAAAAGAGGTGCCGCTCATTCTGGTGAAAGGGGAAGGGAAATGCCGCGCGCTGGATGAACGCGTTGAGCGCTTCGCCAGTCAGATTACCGATAACCTGGTGGTGATTGATCCGAAAGCGTATGCGCTGGACGGTATTGATGATGAGTTCCGCTGGATCATGGCGCCGTGTGTTGTTTCGACATTGTTAGTTGACCGACTGGCGGCGCACTTTGAGAAATATACCGGCCACAGTCTGGATATTCGTCGCTACTACCGTCAGTTCGATTATTAACAGAAAGGGGCGTGTAGCATATACAGTGCCTGATAGCGCTTCGCTTATCAGGCCTGTGCGCCAGTTTATTGATAAAGATGATGTGTAGGCCGGGTAAGGCGCAGCCGCCACCCGGCATATACGACATTCTCTTTTAACCCTCAACATTCACCACTTTGATCTCCACCATGCCAATCCCCAATTTGCGCGGCGAATGGCCCAAAATATTACCTTCGTTGGTGGAGACGGGAGTGGGCGGCGCAATGACTAAGGTATTCGCGTCCGTCGGGTTGTTGAAATGCAGCGTGATAGTGGACACATCGTGACCCAGCACCAGCGTCTGTTCTTCGTTGCCTACGCGTACCGGAATCGGCCGATTCGCGTTGTCGTCGAAGGCTTTGGCGGTGATCACCAGATCAAACTTTTTCGGCAGCGGCGCTTTATATTCGATTTTAACCTCATCGCCCAACTGCGCATTTGACCAGCGCCCCCAGGACTCCGGCCGGGAAATGCCGCTAAACTGCTTCACCTCCTCCGGCGCGCCCGCGACATTAAAGATAAAGCTATCGGCTTTATAACGAATATCGTTATCGACAATCTTTAAGGTATCGACGTTGCCTTTGTAGCGTTCCATATCGATCATCGTGTCTTTAAACGCAGTCTTACCCTGCCACTGCGCTTTATCGACATGCTGTACGGTTTGCTGCCCGCCAAGCTGCCCCTGCGAGACGCACCAGTCGGTGGAGAGCGCCAGCGCCGGTGCCCATAGCTGCGCCATCTTGTAACAGCGATCGACCCAAACGAAATTATCGCGCGGGGCGAAGTCGGCCAACTGGAACCGTAGCGGAGCGGAGTATTCACTTTCCGGTAACGGTTCAACACGCTTATCCGATACGCGCAGTAGTAACGGCAGGCGGAAGTGGCTGCCGGAAAACGCGATCATGTTTTTGTCCCGATCGATAGTGAACGCTTTTATCTCTTTTGGAAAATTCCACAGGCGAATAATATCCGGCTTCATCGCCAGCACTTTCTCTTTTACATTCAGGAACACTTCCGACAGCGACTGCCCGGAAAGGCTGCTACGTCCCAGACCGATAAAATTATCGCCGCCGAGAATATCCAGCACCGTTGCGCCGTTGTCCATTGTGTTGCGTTTGACCGCCAGCGTCTCCTGCTGCGGTTTATCGCCGCGCAGAATGAAAAACAGATTGTTGCGATCTTGCTTATTCAGGTATTTCCAGGCCGTATTGTTCATCGCCAGATGGTCGGAAGAGACGACGATAACGGTATCTTTAAACCACGGTGACGCTTTGATTTTGTTGATAAACTCGGCGATGTTTTCCTGGCTGCAACTTACGGCGCTAAAGGACTGGTTGGGCTTGCCGTCGTAATCGTAGCGTTTGCGGTTGCAGGTGCGTGAGATAAACCCGTCCGGGTGGTGAGTATCTACGGTCAGCGTAAACAGCGAAAAACGCTGGCCTGAGCGGGAAAGCGCTTCAAATTTCTTCCATGCCTCATCAAGCACCGTATCGTCGTAGAAGCCCCAGTCGTTACGATAAGACGGGTCCGCCACCACCGTTTTTAGCTCTTCAGCGCCGTACAGATGATCAAATCCGTGTGATTTCAGGAACACGTCTTTCCCGGCAAAACGCAGGTTAGCGCCCTGCACGAAATAGTTCTGGTAGCCGGAGTTTTTCAGAATGTCGCCGAGGCAAATATTTTGCGGGAAGAAGCTGGAAACCGACGCGGACGCATTGCCCTCAAACGGCGCAAACAGCGGAATACCGCACTGGGAAGCCACCATCCCGGCGATGGTGTAATCCGTTCCCGGCAGTTGCATGGTATGGCTGAAATCCAGCCCCTCATTTTTCAGCGCGCCCAACTCTGGCGTGAGATTGGGGAAAGCGTCATTATCAAAATAGGTCCGTTCCAGGCTCTCGCCGTAGATATAGACCAGATTGAGCTTCGGATTAGGAATGGTTTTTGCTGGTTCTTTATAATAAACGGCAAAATCCGGATCGCCATCGCGCATTTGTGATTTTACCAGTTCGGTAATCTGGCGAAACGCCGGGCTGGCGTCGACCGAACCCAACGCCAGCAGTAACGCCAGCAGGCTGTAACCGACATGATGAGGATGGTGACGGCGGCGGCGTAGTACCCATCCCAGCGCGCCGAATACCGCCACTAACGCCAGGGCAATGCCGATTCCCGGCAGAATATATTTGCCGACTCCCGCTCCCGTCAGACTATTCGTGAGCGTATAAAGCACTGCGTCGTTGATCCCGTCGCCGGTAAAATAGTCGCTGGCATACAGGGTAATATTCAGAATGACAAAAAGTCCCAGCACCGTGAGAGTGGCGGCAAACCACCAGGTGTTACGGCCCGCCTTCCAGGCATATATCAGCACAGAGGCGAGAAACAGAGCGACAGAAAGCAACTCGGACAACTGACGATCCTCAATAAACCAGGCTTATCGCTGGCAGGAAAAAATTTCTAACAATGTAATAGCGATGTCACATTGCTGCAATTCTAATAACTTTACACGGCGCTGTTATTTAGAATGAGTTTAGAAAGTTGGTTTTTTGATCGGCATCACTTCCTGCCATAGCGGTTAATAACAGGAAAAGACGAAGAGAAAAATCGGGTTAATACCGTGTTGGCGGGTAAAGGGCCAAAACACGGCTTTTATCAGGGCGTTCCAGCGTGGCGCACGGTCAGAAAAACGCAGTCAGGAGAGGAAATTCAGCCCTTGCTGCAACACCAGATCGCAAGCTTTGGTTTTCACCTTTTCCGCCAGCGGCGTACTGCCGATATTATTGAGGTTCAACTGCTGGCCGTCCTTCGTCTTGAGCAACCCTTGCAGGCCGTTCAGGTAGTTAGTGTCCTGCTCCTGCTGTGTGGTATCCAACCCCAACTTGTTCAGAATCTGATTTTTAACGTTTTCCACGTTGGTAGCGGACGCCAGTTTCTGTTTGGCGCAGTACTGCAAAATACCGGCGGCATTATTCATATTATCGGCGCTGAGTGACTGGGCACCTCTGCTGAGCAGACCGGTTAGCGCAGAAAGCGACATCCCGCCCTGCTGTGCGTTCGCGCCCTGAGCGCTTAACTGACTGGCGGCAATACCGCTGGTGGAAATCAGTACGCTGGCGATCGCCGCGCAGCACAGAACATGTTTCGCTGTATTCATGGTAATCACCTGTGTTATGCCAGCCAGGCGTCGTATCGCCCTGGCGCACGTTGCAATTTAATACTCTTTACCTGTCACCCGGCTGCGGTAACTGTCCCAGGTAAAATTAACCCATAAACTGTTGCCGAGACGCATACGGTCCATGACGCGTTCGCCAAGCATTTTCGTCATCTCTTCCATATTGCTGTTCGTCAACATGCCGGTGGGACGTTTTGACGAGGAACGACGATCGACAATTTGATTGATGATCACTTTTTCATAGCGGGATTCGGTCTGCACGCCGATCTCGTCGATCACCAACAGATCAACGTTACTCAGATCGTTAAGCAACTGCTCTTCGCTGGTTTCCCGATTGCTGAACGTGTCTTTCATCGCTGACATAATATCCGCTACGGTGATAATCAGTACCGACTTTCCGCGCAGCAGCAGCTCGTTACAAATAGCCGCGGCGAGATGGTTTTTACCGGTTCCAGGCTTGCCGGAAAAGACAAAGCTGGCGATATTGCCGTCAAACTCATCAACGTATTGTCGGGCTTTGCTTAACGCGTTCATTTGTCCGTCGCACTCAACCCGATAGTTATCAAACGAACAGTTTTGATGCAGCGGTCGAATGCCGGAACGGTTAAAGGTGCGCTGCATTTTCATCGCCCGGTTTTCCCGCGCCAGCGCCGCCGCCCGGATCTCGCCTTGCTCTTTCTGCCACGCCAGCAATTCTTCGCCCGTTTTAAACGCCGGCGTAATATGCGCAGGCATCATTTTTTGTAGACGCTGCATCAGGTCGCCAACATTTTTCATCGTTACCCCCTAAAACCTGGTGGAATATGATTGTCAGGTTCGCTGACGCTATTGATGTCGCGCTGCGGCATTCCGCCATTGCTGGAACGGCTGATTTGCACGCTGCGCGCCAGCTTTTGCTGCCACTGGATATGGTGAAAAACCTTACCTTCCGCCTGCCAGTAGGCGATAAACGCCGCCAGCTCTTCTGCGGTGACCGGCTCCCGAAGCGCCACGCCCCAAAGGGCAGCCTGACGCTGAAAATCCGCATCCGGTTGCCAGGCGGGATACATGGCGAATTTTCCGCAGGGAATCGCAACGGGGGCGGCTTCGGGTTCTTCGTAAAATTGCGCGTCTAACGCCACATCGCTTCCCGGACGTGATAACTTTTCTTCAAGCGCCAGCAGTTCAGCCATGCGTGCAGGCGTCACGGCATAAAAGGCAGGCGCATTATTAGCGAATACCGCCACTGCGCCGCCCGTTGACTTCGCCAGCACAGCATGATGATCGTGTAAAAGGGCGTCAATACCGATGACGTCCGACGTTAAAATTCTGGAAGACATAATGTTTCTCAATATGGAACAACAACCGAGAAGGGCGACTGTTTTTATAGTACCACACAGACCTGTAAGAACAGCAGGAGGCGTTCCACCATTCACACGCGGGGGCGTTTGCGGTACAGCCATAATCCCGGTACAGAGAGGCCAATTGAGAGCGCGCCAACAATGGAAGAGGCTTTCAGAAAATTGGTCAGCAGCGTAATCATCATCGGTTCGCTATAGCCCAGATGGCTAATTTTTACTGCGGAAATCATCGCGGTATAGGCGGAAATCCCCGGAAACATCGGGATCACGGCCGCGACGGTAAACACTTTAGGGTGAGCGAGATACCAGCGTGACCACTGAATACCAATACTGCCGACCAGCAGCGAAGCCATAAACGTCGACCATTCGATATTAAAACCAGCGCTCATCATCAGCATACGCGAGCCATGACCCAGCGCCCCCAGTAGCGCGCACCACGGAAGCGCCCGGTGGGGAACATTAAAGACCATCGCAAACCCGACGGCGGGGATCGCAGACAATATCATGTCCTGCATAAGCGCCAGTAAAAAGTCGATTATACCCATCCTCGTAGCCCCCATACTGTCATTGACATCACTACGCCCACACAGGTGGCCAGTGTCAACAGGCTGGCGATAGCCCAGCGCGCCAGCCCGGTATTAATATGTCCTTTAAACATATCTGCGACGGAATTAATCAGCGGAAAGCCCGGCACCAGTAGCAGTACGCTCGCCGCCATGGCGATAGTGGGCGTCTGGCTAAAGGCGGGAAGGGTGAGCATCAGCCCGGAAATCGTGGTAGCGACAAAGGCGGTAATGCAAAAATTGATCTGCGGATGTAAATGCCGCTGCGCCAGCATCTGGCGGATATACATGGCTATCATACTGGCGAAAAAGGTGATAACCGCGCCATCCCAGCCGCCATTATTCAGCTTACAAAAGCAGGAGCAGGAAAGACCGACCATAAACGCCACCAGCCAGCGCGGATAACGCAGCGGGCGGAGCTGGCTAAAGCGTTTTTCCACGCCTTTGTAATCCAGCAGACGATGTTCCGCGAGGATAACGATATGCTGAACCTCCGTGACGACGTGCATATTAATGCCGCGATCCTGGTTTTTACGTGTCGATGTCAGACATTGTCCGTCTTTAATGGTCGTCAGGACAATGGCGTTAGAGGAGATCGCGCTTTCGACGCTATCCATACCGAGCGCCAAACCGAGTCGGGTGGAAAGCTCATCAACCAGTGCGCTTTCCGCCCCGTGCTGCAATAAAAGCAGCCCGCATTGAATACATAACCGTGTTACTGCTCGTTGAATTGATTGCTCTTCTTGCATGACTCGTCCTGTCCGAAAAGACATTCTATGCGCCGCCACTATGACAGAGGCTTTCTTTTTAACACGAAGCGCAGGCATGATGGCGTTGGTTAAGATCAATTTCTTGTTGATAAAAACGTCAACCACCAGACGCAACGCATAAGCTTCCTGAGACGTGCGCTTCGTCACAGGCAGGATATCCTTATGGGCGACGGTTCTCGTATGTCCGTTTCCAGAATAGAGGCATTATGCCAGCCTGGCCGCTCATTTTTGAATCAATGATGTGGTGAATTTTATCAACTATATGCATTAATGGTTTAACTACAATGGCGTGAGCAGCGGGCGTAAAAATAGGCATGACTTAGTGTAATTCGCAGATATTACATGGGTTTTATGGATGGTAGACAGTATTGTTGGGCTTTTGTTTTAGGACTCAGCAATATGAATGAAGGGCGAACTCATATTTTAAATTTATTAATATGATGCGTTTTCGTTAGAATTGCTAATGTGCAAATTTAGTTAATTTAATTGTCTTGCTTCTGGTTTTATGAGTAACTATGCGATAGTGATTTCATGTTTTTGTGCTATGTGGATTGTAGCGCAATCAATGTTAGATATTTAAAAATAAAACAAGGATAATTAATCCACTCGGCCTATATTTCTTTGCGATCATTGTTAATAGTGTTTTTATTAATGGGGCAATGAAAGGGGGCGGCGTGGGTGCGGAGGAATTATGCTGCCAGGATGCTGCAAAAATGGACTTATTATCAGTAAAACCCCTCTTATACAGGAAGGTCTTAAAGGGGCTATAACAGGTAATTTCCCCGATTATAAACTGGCGTATTGCCGTACGATAGAAGAGCTAACGCTGCTACAGCTACGCCGGAGTAATTTAGTTATTGCTGATTTAGCAGTTAACAATGCCTCTTCCCGCGCTATCTGCGAATATTTTTATAGCTTAATCTCGCAATATCGCGACATACATTGGATATTTCTGGTTCCTAAATCCTGCTATCCACATGCAGTTGATCTCCTGATGGGCCCCGTCAGCACCTTGCTTTCAGACGAAGAGCCAATCGAGAATCTTATTAGCGTTATCCATGCGGGAAACGCTCGCTCAGAAAGAATAAGCAAAACATTATTATCGCCTCAGGTACCGTCTGAAATTCAGCAGTCCCACGACAGGCCGATTGTCCTTACGCTGTCTGAACGAAAAGTATTACGCCTTTTAGGAAAAGGGTGGGGCATTAACCAAATTGCGGCGTTACTTAAAAAAAGTAATAAAACAATTAGCGCCCAAAAAAATAGCGCCATGCGACGCTTATCAATACACAGTAATGCAGAGATGTATGCATGGATAAACAGTTCTCAGGGAGCCAGAGAATTGAACCTACCTTCGGTATATGGAGAAACCATGGAATGGAAAACAGAATCAGCAAGAGAAATGTTGCGCTCGTAGAAAAATGCGTGATGAGCACCATTGGTATTAAAGGGCTATTTGATGCAATGCCGGATTGCCGACATACGCTTCATATTTTTTCAAAACCATCCGCGTTTTATAAGGCTGCGCTAAAGACGCCGTTTTCTGCCGTTATTTTTTCTCTTTCTGCGTTAAGAACTGAACGCCGGACAGGATTATCCAGCCTGACAGAACTGGCGATAAATTATCCCCATATGCGGCGTCTGGTGATTGCCGATGATGATGCTGAAGCCCGCTTAATCAGCGCGCTATCCCCGCTGCCGCTGGATGGGGTCATCAGCAAAGCGTCGCCGTTGGATGTTTTACAGGATGCCTTATTTACATCGCTTAATAGCGCCCGGCGGACAACGGAGCGTACAGACAATCTTTGGGAACTTCACCAGAATTGTATGCTCAGTCCAACCGAGCGGGAGATTCTGCGTTTCATGTCGAACGGCTACTCAATGCCGCAAATTGCCGTCCAGTTAGAACGTAACATTAAGACTATCCGGGCGCATAAGTTTAATGTGATGTCCAAGCTGGGCGTGAGTTCTGATGCCGGGTTACTCGATGCGGCGGATATTCTGTTATATCTGCGCGCCGGAGATGCTACCGCGCTCCAGCATCGGGTATAGCCCGCGCCGGATGCGCCGTGCTTGTTCGGGGAATCCGGGTGTCAGGCACGTTATTGGCACACGTCTACCCAGGTCGCCGATGTCAGTTCAGCCATTCTTTCCGGCGTGATGCGTACCGCGCTGTGCGTGGCGCCTGCGGCAGGCAATACTTCGTTATACCCCTTCAGAGAGATGTCGCAATAGACGGGCAGCGGGTGCTCCAGCCCAAAGGGACATACACCGCCGACAGGATGTCCGGTTGCATTGACCACTTCATCGCTGCTCAACATACGCGCTTTTGCGCCGAAAGTGGTTTTAAGCTTCTTATTATCCAGGCGGGCATCGCCTTTCGCGACCACCAGGATAATGGTGTCTTTTACTTTAAGCGAGAGCGTCTTAGCTATCTGCCCTGGCTCTACGTTGTGCGCTTTGGCTGCCAGCTCGACAGTCGCTGTACTTTGATTTAATTCGATAATTTCAATATCGGGAGCATGATCGGCCAGAAATTGCCGTACAGATTGCAGACTCATTCTTCTCTCCTGAGACCTTACCAATAGCCACGGTAGACCCAAAAATGGCAAAACGTAATTTGGCATACGGAGAGCGCCGCTGTAAATAAAATAATGTGACAGGCCAGCAGCAGTAAGCCGTGACGATAACTGAAGGCAACGTAACGCAGTTTACTTTAGCGTGCAGTCGCCGCACTGCTGTACGTCAGGTAAGCGGTAACGTTGGCAGCAGGTTCTGCGTACCAGAAGACCGTCGCGCATTACGACGGTCCGCCACAGCGGGTTATCCTGACCGTCGGATAGCTGCTTTTCAAAAAAACAGCGCTGGCGTAGCGTTGCCAGCAGGGCTTCGCCAAGCAGCGGTTTCATCTCAGTCAGATACCAGTTGATTAAATAACCGGTATTGCTCCAGATAAGTTTCGCGTTGATGTCGCCAGTCGCCTCCAGCGCCTGAATGACCGGCTGTAGTGCGGAGACTACCAGCGTTTCCATTCGTTCTTCCGGGGAACGCTCCGTTGCCAGGTTATCCTGATGCACATCAAGCCAGAAACACGCGGCGCGCCCGGTTTCATGAAATTCAACGTGAATATGTTCTGCCGAGACATCGATAGCGCGCGCTTGCGTCAGTAATGCCAGCATCAGCGGCGGCGCCATCAGCCCGATATACCATTGCGCCCACAGGGAGGTTAACGGCTTATTTTCACGTGGCAGGCCTGGCGTGTGCCGATAGATGTGATCGGAATAGGCGGCCAGCAATGAACGAAACGTCGCGGGGCGCGTCCACTGGGCAAGAGTCATCGCCGTTGGCGGCGGCGTTTCATCCAGCCGGATGAAGTCCAACAGGTGCTCACGGGTAGAGGCGATCGTCTCGCGTACTGCGTCCGCCAGCGAGGCGTCTTCCGGCTGGGGAGCAGCTCGCCAGATAATATCGTCAGCAATCGGTGCGGAACGGTAGGCCATAGCGCAGTTTAATGATGTTAATCTAAATGATAATGATTGCTAATCCTATCGATAGCGATAAACGATGGCAAGCGGTTTATGGTTAACGCTGTTGGCGTAGCACGATTACGTCAGCAGGATTCATAGGGCGCGCATGTCGTCGCTGACCAGAATGTGGTTACGTCCAAGATGCTTGGCTTCGTAGAGCGCTTTATCCGCTTTTTCGATAGCGTCTCCGATATTGCGATCCGTCAGGGGCGCAATGCCGATACTGACAGTGACATTGGTGGCGACGCTTTCGTTAAACATATGCGGGATTTTAAGATCGTATACTTCCTGTCGGATACGTTCTGCGGTAGCGCGGGCTTGCTGTGGTTCGGCGGTGGTCAGCAACACCAGAAATTCTTCCCCGCCAAAACGGCAGACGACATCGCGCGATCGCACGGCGTCCCGAATTGCCGCTGAGACGCGGATTAACGCCTGATCGCCCATCATATGACCGTAGTGATCGTTATACGCTTTGAAATGATCGATATCCAATAGCAGGACGTAGTGTTCATGGCTGCCCGGCGCCTGTAACGTATCCAGCCGATTTTGCAGGCCACGGCGGTTATATAAGCCGGTTAATGGATCAAGCATACTCAGGCCATTGAGAGTTTCCCGCTCGGCCAGCAGCTTAAACATGAGCTGTTGGGCAAAGTTATCGTAGCGTTTCTGGATAACATGTTGAATAGTGATTCCCACCATTGGCAGGGCCAGCAAATAGAGAATTCGCAAACCTTGTTCATTACCGTTTAGCCACAGGCAGACCGCGACTGGCGGTAGCGAATAGAGCGTAAACGCGACGATATTCGCGGCAAAGGCTATCGAGCCGATAAACAGAACGCTAAGCAGGGAAATCAATAAAAAAGAGAAATCATAATGGCCTAACGCCGGATACTTTAGCGCAATATGCGCCGCCCATATTCCCCCAAAGAGTAGGGAGATAAAGGGGAGATTAATTCTTTTTTGCCCATATTTCCCATGCCATATCAACAGTAATACGCTCAGGACCACTATCCCGATCATTGGCGTGCAAAATACATTGATTTGATAAAGGGGGAAAACGAGAGTAAATAGCGCCGACACGGCGTTGAGAAACAAGAAAAGACGTAAAGAAAACTGATACTTCTTAATACGAAGCGACCGCCAGGATGGTGTTGTCATGGGTAATTGTCGTTATTTATCGGTGATATACACGGAATCGGGCGCCAACATGAAAATAACGTATGAGAAAAGGTCGCCTAAAGCGAGGTGTTGTTGTTTTTACGTTAACAGTCGGACAATTTATCACCTTACTGAATACGTGTCATCAACCGTTAAGTAAAACTCATCTCTTTAGCTTTCACTCTGGCTGACAAATGAGAAAATATATCATATGATATTGGTTATCATTATCAATTCCAGAGGTGAAACCATGTTGCAGCGGACGTTAGGCAGCGGATGGGGCGTGTTATTGCCTGGAGTGATTATCGTTGGACTGGCGTTTATCGGCCTGTCAGCTTATGCGCTGAAGCTGTTGATTGTATCAGGATTGCTACTGTCTGCGCTGATGTTGTATCACAAACAATTACGGCATTTTGTACTGCTGCCATCATGTATGGCGCTTATTGGCGGCATGATGTTGGCAATGATGAACTGGAATCAGGGATGAAAATGAAGAGACAAAGGAAGGATAAGATAATTGGTGCGAGGGGGGGGACTTGAACCCCCACGTCCGTAAGGACACTAACACCTGAAGCTAGCGCGTCTACCAATTCCGCCACCTTCGCACAGTTATCTTACTTTTTGATATCGCCTCGTTGGTGCGAGGGGGGGGACTTGAACCCCCACGTCCGTAAGAACACTAACACCTGAAGCTAGCGCGTCTACCAATTCCGCCACCTTCGCCCAGTGCGAGCAATATCAACGTGGTTTTGGTGCGAGGGGGGGGACTTGAACCCCCACGTCCGTAAGGACACTAACACCTGAAGCTAGCGCGTCTACCAATTCCGCCACCTTCGCATACCATCGATTCTTGAAAAGAATCACTACCACGGAGGCGCATTCTAGTGGTTTTCAGCTATTCGTCAATAGTTAATTGCATGGGATAGATTGATTGCTGCAAAAATGGGCGCGAGACGTAGGTTGGATAAGACGCTTTGCGTCGCCATCCGGCACATGCAACCAGATGGCGCTGCGCTTATCAGGCCAACTATTTCTTCGCCTGACGGGTCATCACGGTACGATAAACCTTAAAGCGCCCGGTTTGCGCGATGACTTCATGGAAGCCAAAAGTCTCATCCAGAATCTTAGGATAGGGCAGAAAGGCGTTCGCCACGATGCGTAACTCTCCGCCGCTGTTCAGATGGCGCACTGCGCCGCGAATGAGCGTTTGCGCCGCATCGAGGCTGGTTTGCATTCCGTCGTGGAACGGCGGGTTGGAGATGATCATGTCAAAACGTCCTTTGACTTCCGAAAAGACGTTGCTGGCGAATACCTCGCCTTCAAGACCATTAGCGGCAAGCGTGGCGCGGCTGGCTTCCACCGCCGGCGCGCTGACGTCACACAGCGTCAGGCGCACTTTCGGCGAATGGCTGGCCAGCGCGGCGGAAAGCACGCCAGCGCCGCAGCCGACATCCAGCACTTTACCTTTGGTGTGCGGCGTCAGCGTAGACAGCAGCAGTTGGCTACCAACATCCAGTCCGTCGCGGCTGAATACGCCCGGCAACGTTTTGATGGTCAGCCCGTCGATATTGTACTCGGCCCACCAGGATTCAAGACTAAACTGCGGCTGCTTTTCCAGACGACCATGGTAAAGGCCGCAACGTCGCGCGCTATCTACTTTGTTCAGCGGCGCATAGTCCGCCAGCATCGGTTCGGCGCTACGCACGCCGCTACGGTTTTCTCCCACGACGAAAACATCGACGCCCACCGGCATCAGCGACAAAATATTCATCAACTGGAACTGCGCTTCGGGTTTATTTTTCGGCCAGTAGTAGATCAGCGTATCGCAGTCAGCGACATCGCTGGCTTGCACGACCAGGCTAAAACGGACGTTATCGCCCATCTGGCGGCTTAACGCCTGCCAGTGGTGAAACTGTTGCGTATGCGCGCGGCTGGCGGCGCATTCAAAGCGCGCGGGCAGGTCATCCTGCAAATCTCCGGCAAAAAGAATACGGCTTTGTTCGAAATCATCACTGTGGCGCAGCAAGACTTCACTTGCCGGGGTAAAAGCAGACATGGAATGCTCCTTAATTCAGACTGGCGGCGATTATAGTAGTTTGATGGCGGAGATTCGACAGATTTGCTATATTTGCGCCCCTGATTACAGGAGCGTTTCGCTATGACATCCCGACGAGACTGGCAGTTACAGCAACTGGGTATTACGCAGTGGGCGCTGCGACGTCCTGGCGCGCTACAGGGCGAGATTGCGATTTCCCTTCCCGCGCACGTTCGTCTGATCGTGGTTGCAGAGGAATTACCCGCGCTGAACGAGCCGCTAATGCGCGATATTTTACGCGCGTTGACCGTGAGTCCCGATCAGGTTTTACCCCTGGCGCCTGAGCGCGTCGCCATGCTGCCGCAGGGCAGCCGTTGTAATAGCTGGCGGTTAGGAACTGACGCGCCGCTCCAACTCGAAGGCGCTCAGGTCACGACGCCGGCGTTTAATGAACTCCGGGCAAACCCGGCGGCACGCGCCGCACTATGGCAACAAATCTGCGAACATGAACACGATTTCTATCCTCAGCACGACCGATCTCCCCGCAGCCTGGCAGATTGAGCAACGCGCTCATGCGTTTCCGTGGAGCGAAAAAACGTTTTTCGGCAACCAGGGCGAACGGTATCTCAACCTTAAGCTGACCGCTGATGACAGAATGGCCGCGTTTGCCATTACACAGGTGGTGCTGGACGAAGCGACGCTGTTCAATATTGCCGTCGATCCGGATTTTCAGCGTCGGGGGCTGGGGCGTATGCTGCTTGAGCATCTGATTGATGAACTGGAAAAACGTGGGGTTGTAACGCTATGGCTGGAGGTACGCGCCTCTAACGCTGCCGCCATCGCGCTGTATGAAAGTCTGGGGTTTAACGAGGCGACGATTCGCCGCAATTACTATCCCACGGCACAAGGGCATGAGGACGCCATCATCATGGCGTTACCGATAAGCATGTAATAAAAGAGGCAAGGTGTAATGATGAAGTGGGACTGGATTTTCTTTGATGCCGATGAAACGCTGTTTACGTTTGATTCTTTCACCGGCTTACAGCGGATGTTCCTTGACTATAGCGTCACCTTTACCGCTGAGGATTTCCAGGATTACCAGGCCGTGAATAAGCCGCTATGGGTGGATTATCAGAACGGCGCGATTACCTCATTACAATTGCAGCACGCGCGCTTTCAAAGTTGGGCTGAACGGCTAAACGTTGCGCCGGGGCGGCTGAATGACGCTTTTATTAGTGCGATGGCGGAGATTTGTTCTCCTTTGCCGGGCGCCGTTTCGCTACTTAATGCGATTCGCGGGCAGGCTAAAATCGGTATTATTACTAACGGTTTTACCGCGCTACAACAAACTCGTCTGGAGCGCACCGGGCTGCGCGAGTATTTCGATCTGCTGGTGATTTCCGAGCAGGTTGGCGTCGCGAAGCCCGATCCGAAAATCTTTAACTACGCCCTGGAGCAGGCGGGGAATCCTGACCGCTCGCGCGTATTAATGGTTGGCGATACCGCGGAGTCCGATATTCTTGGCGGCATTAACGCCGGATTGTCGACCTGCTGGCTTAACGCGCATCATCGCGAGCAGCCTGCGGGTATTCATCCAACCTGGACTGTGGCGTCATTAAGCGAACTGGAGCAGCTCCTGTGTAAACACTGATTGCCTCCCCCAGGTTGATGGGTAAAATAGCCGCATTTTTCGTATTCAACATGCGTGGTCAAACGCCGCGCTTACTCAAGAAGATTTGACTATGACGTTGTCTCCTTATTTGCAAGAGGTGGCCAAACGCCGCACTTTTGCCATTATTTCTCACCCGGACGCCGGTAAAACCACCATTACCGAAAAAGTGTTGCTGTTCGGACAGGCGATTCAGACCGCCGGTACGGTAAAAGGCCGTGGCTCCAGCCAACATGCAAAATCTGACTGGATGGAGATGGAAAAACAGCGTGGTATCTCTATCACTACCTCGGTGATGCAGTTCCCGTATCACGACTGTCTGGTGAACCTGCTGGACACCCCGGGGCACGAAGACTTCTCCGAAGATACCTACCGTACCCTGACGGCGGTGGACTGCTGCCTGATGGTGATCGACGCTGCGAAAGGCGTTGAAGACAGGACTCGTAAGCTGATGGAAGTTACCCGTCTGCGCGATACGCCGATCCTGACCTTTATGAACAAACTCGACCGTGACATCCGCGACCCGATGGAACTGCTGGATGAAGTGGAAAATGAGCTGAAAATCGGCTGCGCGCCGATCACCTGGCCGATTGGCTGCGGCAAGCTGTTTAAGGGCGTTTATCACCTTTATAAAGATGAAACTTATCTGTATCAGACCGGTAAGGGCCACACCATTCAGGAAGTGCGCATCGTTAAAGGGCTGAATAACCCGGATCTGGACGCCGCCGTCGGTGAAGACCTGGCGCAACAGCTGCGCGACGAGCTGGAACTGGTGCAGGGCGCGTCTAACGAGTTTGATGAAGAGCTGTTCCTGGCAGGGGAAATTACCCCGGTATTTTTCGGTACCGCGCTGGGTAACTTTGGCGTTGACCATATGCTGGATGGTTTAGTGGCGTGGGCGCCCGCGCCGATGCCGCGTCAAACCGATACCCGCACAGTGGAAGCCTCAGAAGAGAAGTTCACCGGTTTTGTCTTTAAAATTCAGGCCAATATGGACCCGAAACACCGCGACCGCGTGGCGTTTATGCGCGTGGTTTCCGGTAAGTATGAGAAGGGCATGAAGCTACGCCAGGTCCGTACCGGCAAAGATGTGGTGATTTCCGACGCGTTAACTTTTATGGCGGGCGACCGTTCGCACGTTGAAGAAGCGTACCCGGGCGATATTTTGGGTCTGCATAACCACGGCACCATTCAGATCGGCGATACCTTCACCCAGGGCGAGATGATGAAGTTTACCGGTATCCCGAACTTTGCGCCGGAACTGTTCCGTCGTATTCGCCTGAAAGATCCGCTCAAGCAAAAGCAGCTACTGAAAGGGCTGGTGCAGCTTTCTGAAGAGGGGGCGGTGCAGGTATTCCGTCCCATCTCCAACAACGATCTGATTGTCGGCGCCGTGGGCGTTTTGCAGTTTGACGTTGTTGTCGCGCGCCTGAAAAGCGAATACAACGTTGAGGCGATTTATGAATCCGTCAACGTGGCGACGGCGCGCTGGGTGGAAAGCGCCGATGCGAAGAAATTCGAAGAGTTCAAGCGTAAGAATGAAACGCAACTGGCACTGGATGGCGGCGACAACCTCACCTATATCGCCCCAACAATGGTTAACCTGAACCTGACCCAGGAACGTTACCCTGACGTTCAGTTCCGTAAAACGCGCGAACACTGATCCCTTTCCGGGCGCGGCATCCGCCGCGCCTTCGTACTTTCCCTGCCTTTTTAACCGCTTACGGAATGTTCTTAAATCCCGCGTTTTTTCTCCGATCTGCCTGTTTTTTATACGCACCGACAAGCGATTTTAAAATTGTGATCTATATTTAACAAAGTGATGACATAAATGTCGGCTTTAATGCCTGTTCAATGCGTGAATATGAGAGCTTAAAGCTGAGATTTGTTTCAGTCACGATATTAATAACTGAAACGGAAGGGTGGCAGGCGACGCGTCGTTACAAATTCACGAATGTGATGCCAGTCATTGACTTCAGAAACCGGTGAGTTTCACCGCATTCAGCAATGCAACCTCGTGTTGCCTGAGCTCAAATTACGAGCAAACTATACAGGACAAAATCGATGACTATGACAAGACTGAAGATTTCTAAAACTCTGCTGGCCGTAATGTTGACCTCTGCTGTTGCGACAGGTTCTGCCTTTGCAGAAAACGCAACAACGGACAAGGCGCAAAGCGGAACCGAAACCGCAGGGCAAAAAGTCGATAGCTCTATGAATAAAGTCGGTAACTTCATGGATGACAGCGCCATCACTGCGAAAGTCAAAGCTGCGCTGGTAGACCATGACAATATTAAAAGCACCGATATTTCTGTCGAAACCAATCAGAAAGTCGTCACCCTGAGCGGCTTTGTAGAAAGCCAGGCGCAGGCTGAAGCCGCCGTGAAAGTGGCGAAAGGCGTAGAAGGCGTGACCTCCGTTAGCGACAAACTTCACGTTCGCGACAATAAAGAAGGCTCCGTGAAAGGTTATGCCGGCGATACGGCCACGACCAGTGAAGTCAAAGCCAAGTTGCTGGCGGACGATCTTGTCCCTTCCCGTAAAGTGAAAGTGGAAACGACCGATGGCGTCGTACAGCTCTCCGGTACCGTTGAAACTCAGGAACAAAGCGACCGCGCTGAAAGCATCGCGAAAGCCGTTGATGGCGTAAAAAGTGTTAAAAACGATCTGAAAGTTCAGTAATTCGTCGTAATTCGTCCTCCCGACGTTTGTCGGGAGGCGTAATGTGCACCACACTAAAAATATCGCGAATGAGTAGCCTGAGCGCTCATATTTAGCGGTCGACATTAACTATGGTAAAGGAGAGGCTTATGTTTCGTTGGGGCATTATATTTCTGGTTATCGCGTTAATTGCCGCCGCATTGGGTTTTGGTGGACTGGCTGGTACGGCTGCCGGCGCGGCGAAAATCGTCTTCGTCGTCGGGATCGTGCTCTTCCTGGTCAGCCTGTTCATGGGCCGTAAACGACCCTAGCAGGCAGCTGTAAAGATATATTGCTATCAAGCCAGTCCAGCGGACTGGCTTTTACGGTTTTAGCCGTTAACGTTTTGCGTTACCTTGTCAGCCTGGAAAAAAATGAAAAACAGGAAGGCAGAGGTGGGCCAGCGAATACCGGTTACGCTCGGCAATATTGCGCCGTTATCATTAACACCGTTCCGGCCAGGCCGTATGGCGCTGGTCTGTGAGGGCGGGGGGCAGCGGGGTATCTTTACCGCAGGCGTGCTGGATGAGTTTATGCGTGCGCAGTTTAATCCTTTCCATCTCTACTTCGGCACATCAGCCGGTGCGCAAAATCTCTCGGCGTATCTCTGCAACCAGCCCGGCTACGGGCGTAAAGTCATTATGCGCTATACCACCAGGCGCGAATTTTTTGATCCGCTGCGATTTGTACGCGGAGGAAACCTTATCGACCTCGACTGGCTGGTGGAGTCCACCGCCGCCCGGATGCCGCTGCAGATGGATACCGCAGCGCGCCTGTTCGACAGCGGAAAATCCTTTTATATGTGCGCCTGCCGGGGGGATGATTACACGCCGGGCTATTTCTCGCCGACAA
The DNA here is from genome assembly GCF_043356435.1 of Salmonella sp. SJTUF15591. Taxonomy (NCBI): domain Bacteria; kingdom Pseudomonadati; phylum Pseudomonadota; class Gammaproteobacteria; order Enterobacterales; family Enterobacteriaceae; genus Salmonella; species Salmonella sp. SJTUF15591. The sequence continues at coordinate 436,936 of NZ_JBEUJO010000003.1, forward strand.
AACAAAACTGGCTTGATATCATTCGCGCCTCCAGCGCCATACCGGGTTTCTACCGTACCGGCGTTACGTTAGAGGGCATCAACTATCTGGACGGTGGCATTAGCGACGCCATTCCGGTTCAGGAGGCGGCAAAGCGGGGGGCGAAAACCATTGTGGTGATCCGCACCGTACCCTCGCAAATGTATTACACGCCGCAGTGGTTTAAGCGTATGGAGCGCTGGCTGGGAGAGAGCAGTCTACAGCCGTTGGTCAACCTGGTGCAGCATCATGAAACGTCCTACAGCGCGATCCAACAATTTATTGAAAAGCCGCCGGGTAAGCTGCGGATCATTGAAATTTATCCGCCGAAACCGCTGCACAGCATGGCGCTGGGCAGCCGTATCCCGGCGCTGCGTGAGGATTACAAAACCGGGCGATTATGCGGGCGTTATTTCCTTGCCACCGTTGGTAAATTGCTCGCCGCAACGCCGCCTCTCTTGCGCCATACGTCGCGGATTGCCGTGCCGGAAACGGTGGTCGTGCCTCCGGCGCCGGTGGCCAATGATACGCATGTGGCGGAGGTCATTAGCGCGCCGCAGGCAAACGACACCACATTTACCGACGAGGATCTGGCGTGAGCTGGCGCTTTATCGATACACACTGCCATTTTGATTTCCCGCCCTTTACGGGCGATGAGCGCGCCAGTATTCAGCGTGCCTGTGAGGCGGGCGTTGAAAAAATCATCGTGCCGGCGACCGAGGCGGCTCACTTTCCCCGCGTGCTGGCGCTGGCGGCGCGTTTCCCGTCGCTTTATGCTGCGCTGGGATTACACCCCATTGTGATTGAGCGTCATGCCGATGACGATCCTGATAAGCTGCAACAAGCACTGGCGCAACAACAGAACGTCGTGGCGGTAGGCGAGATTGGTCTCGATCTTTATCGCGACGATCCGCAGTTTGCCAGGCAAGAGCGATTGTTAGACGCGCAACTGCAACTGGCAAAACGCTACGATCTGCCGGTGATCCTGCACTCGCGGCGCACGCATGACAAACTGGCGATGCACTTAAAGCGCCAGGATCTACCGCGAACCGGTGTGGTGCATGGTTTTGCCGGCAGTCTGCAACAGGCCGAACGCTTTGTGCTACTGGGCTATAAAATCGGCGTCGGCGGCACCATCACCTACCTGCGCGCCAGTAAAACCCGTGATGTTATGGCGCGGTTGCCGCTGGACGCGCTGTTGCTGGAGACCGATGCGCCGGATATGCCGCTAAAGGGGTTTCAGGGGCAGCCGAACCGCCCGGAGCAGGCGGCGCGCGTATTTGATGCGCTCTGCGAATTACGTCCGGAGCCCGCAGAGGTGATAGCCGATACGCTGTATCGCAATACCATTACCTTGTTTCGGCTCTGAGGGCATCGCAGCCGCCGTCCGGCAGGCGACGCTTACAAATATAGCGCCGGCAAAATCAGCTTCGCCACCCCACGCGCGCGCAATCCGTCTGCCAGCCGTTCCACCTCCTGCGGCGTCGCGCCTGGCCAGGCTTTCGCTTCGCCATAGACGCCATGCGCATGAAAGGCATTCAAACGCACCGGAACCTCGCCCAGCGAAGTAATAAACGCCGCCAGTGAATCGATATGCGCCGCATAGTCCACCTGACCCGGGATAACCAGCAACCGCAGCTCCGCCAGTTTTCCCTGCGCAGCAAGAAAGCGGATACTGTGCTTAATATGCGTGTTATCACGTCCGGTCAGACGGTGATGACACTCGCTCTTCCAGGCTTTCAGATCGAGCATTACGCCGTCGCAAACCGGCAGTAGTTTCTGCCAGCCGGTCTCGCTTAACTGACCATTACTGTCCACCAGGCAGGTCAGCCGTTGTAACTGCGGATCGGCTTTGATCGCTGTAAATAGCGCCACAATAAACGGTAATTGCGTGGTCGCCTCTCCGCCGCTGACGGTAATACCTTCAATAAACAGCGATGCTTTACGAATATGACGCAGCACATCGTCCACGCTCATGGTCTGCGCCATTGGCGTTGCCTGCTGTGGGCACATTTTCAGGCAGGTATCGCACTGCTCGCAGATGTCCGACCGCCATACCACTTTCCCGCCATCAACGCTGAGGGCGTGGTGCGGACACTGCGATACGCATTCCCCGCAGTCGTTACAGCGTCCCATCGTCCACGGGTTATGGCAATTCTTGCAGCGCAAATTGCAGCCCTGTAAGAATAATGCCAGGCGGCTGCCTGGCCCATCGACGCAGGAAAACGCAATGATCTTACTGACTAAAGCGCATCTGTTGTTCATGGCTGACTACGCGTGGCTGTCGTTCCAGGATGCGGGTATTACGTGCGGCTTCTTCTCCCAGCCAGGTGGTGTTCGTGCGCGAGCCTTCGGCGCGAAATTTCGCCAGATCCGACAGGCGCACCATATAACCGGTGACGCGCACCAGATCGTTGCCGCTGACATTGGCGGTAAATTCCCGCATCCCGGCTTTGAATGCGCCAAGACAAAGCTGAACCAGCGCCTGCGGATTACGCTTGATGGTTTCGTCCAGCGTCAGAATGTCGCTGATCCCGGCATGGTAAAAGGCATGGTGCGGCGCGACGGTTTGCAAATGGGTGATAGGGTCCGGTTCATCGCCATACGGCAGACGCGCGCCCGGCGTAGTGCCGATATCGGAACTGATGCCAGACTGGGCATGGAGCAGCGCCCGTTGCTTCCAGCCATACTTCACTGGCGTATTTTCGACGAAATCCGCCAGTTGGGCGCTGATACGGTAGCCCAGTTCGTTCGCCGTTTCATTCTTGCCGTAACGGGCGTTCAGGCCCGCGTTTTCGCACAGCAGGTTCACGGCTTCCGCCAGCCCGTACATACCGAACATCGGCGCAAAACGTTCGGGATCGATCAAACCTTCCTGTACAAGAAAGCTATTCTCAAAGAAATGTGACTTTTCATAGAGGAATTCACATCGTGAATTAATGATGGCGATCTGCTGTCGGCAGTAGTGCGGTAGCGTGCGTGAAAAGAAGTCATCGACAGACGTACTGCGTTCTGCCACGGCTTTCAGGTTGAGACGTACCAGCGTACTGCCGCCGCCGCCAAGCGGTAGCGAGTTATAACAACTGACGATGCCATAATGGCCTTTTGTGAAAATTTTATCATTTACAGGGCCGTTGGAAATGTGTGGCTTACTGCATTCACAAATGTTTTTGGCGACCTCCAGCAGCAGATCGTCCGGCGTAATTTCCGCATCGTAGATAAACGTCAGGTTAGGCGCCACCTGCTTTAACTCGGCATCAGCGCGCAAAATCGCTCGTGTGACAGGCGTATCGGCAGGGCCAATATTGGCATGCATAAAGGCGTCTGGCAGCGTTCTGTCGAGATAACGCCAGAAACGTTTTATTCGAATATCGATCGCATCTTGTGTTAGAATTCTAACATACGGTTGCAGCAACGCATCAAGCTGGCCGAGATAAACCGGCATGGACGTCACGGAAGGAACGTGATGATACAGAATGGTGAGTAGGGATAACGCATCATCCAGATCTTTCGCGCCTTCCAGTTCCAGCCACTGTGAACCGTTAGCCAGAAATCGGGCGTAATCGGGCAACACGTAGCGCGGTTTGAAGGGGGCGTGCCCCTCAAACATATCGCAAATGACGCCTTCATCCAGCGCCTGGCGGGCATCTTCCGGCAGGGGGGGATAAGGCAGGGCGTTTTCAGCTTCCAGCGCCAGAAAATGGCGTTTTTGTTCAGGCGTGAGCACCGGGCTGGTCACAATTTGCTGGCAACGCTGCTGGAGCGCAGTTTCGCATGAGGCAGGCATCTTCGTTTCCTCTTTATGCCGGGACGATGCGCTATTGTAGAAAATGGCGGCAAACCGACTTTGATCCTGATGCGCTTATCGCTCGAAGAACAGGCGGTGACGGCGGGATAATTTGATTCAGATCTCATTACAGTAATGCAAATTTGTACGTAGTTTTCATTAACTGTGATGTATATCGAAGTGTAATCGCGAGTGAATGTTAGAATATTAACAGACTCGCAAGGTGAAATTTTATACGGCAATGCCGTTGGAGAATGTCATGACTGATTTAAAAGCAAGCAGCCTGCGTGCGCTCAAACTGATGGATCTGACCACTCTGAACGATGACGACACCAATGAAAAAGTGATCGCGTTGTGTCATCAGGCAAAAACCCCGGTCGGGAATACGGCGGCGATTTGTATTTACCCGCGTTTTATCCCGATTGCGCGTAAAACTCTGAAAGAACAAGGTACGCCGGACATCCGCATTGCAACGGTGACTAACTTCCCGCATGGCAATGATGACATCGATATTGCGCTGGCGGAAACCCGTGCGGCGATCGCCTACGGCGCTGACGAAGTGGACGTGGTATTCCCGTACCGCGCGTTGATCGCCGGTAACGAGCAGGTGGGTTTTGACCTGGTAAAAGCCTGTAAAGACGCCTGTGCCGCAGCGAACGTATTGCTGAAAGTGATTATCGAAACCGGCGAGCTGAAAGAAGAGGCGCTGATTCGCAAAGCCTCTGAAATCTCCATCAAAGCCGGTGCGGATTTCATCAAAACCTCTACCGGTAAAGTACCGGTAAACGCTACGCCGGAAAGCGCGCGCATCATGATGGAAGTGATCCGCGACATGGGCGTTTCTAAAACCGTTGGCTTCAAACCGGCGGGCGGCGTACGTACGGCGGAAGACGCGCAGAAATTCCTCGCGATTGCAGACGAACTGTTTGGTGCTGACTGGGCAGATTCTCGTCACTACCGCTTTGGCGCATCCAGCCTGCTGGCAAGCCTGCTGAAAGTGCTGGGTCACGGCGACGGTAAGAGCGCCAGCAGCTACTAAGCTCTGATTTGCCGGATGGCGCTGCGCTTATCCGGCCTACAAATCCAGGCCTGTAGGCCGGATAAGGCGTTAGCCGCCATCCGGCGATGTAAGCCTTCTACTCTTTTCCCTCAGGAGGGTACCGTGTTTCTCGCACAAGAAATTATTCGTAAAAAGCGTGATGGTCATGCGTTGAGTGACGAAGAAATTCGTTTCTTTATCAATGGTATTCGTGACAATACTATCTCTGAAGGGCAGATTGCCGCCCTGGCGATGACCATCTTCTTCCACGATATGACCATGCCGGAGCGTGTTTCGCTGACCATGGCGATGCGGGATTCCGGTACTGTCCTTGACTGGAAAAGCCTGAATCTCAATGGCCCGATTGTCGATAAGCATTCGACCGGCGGCGTAGGGGACGTGACGTCTCTGATGCTGGGGCCAATGGTAGCGGCCTGCGGCGGTTATGTGCCGATGATCTCCGGTCGCGGCCTCGGACATACCGGCGGTACGCTCGATAAACTGGAAGCGATCCCGGGCTTTGATATCTTCCCGGACGACAACCGTTTCCGCGAAATTATTCAAGACGTGGGTGTGGCGATTATTGGGCAAACCAGCTCGCTTGCACCGGCGGACAAACGTTTTTACGCCACCCGCGACATTACCGCGACGGTGGACTCTATTCCGCTGATCACCGGTTCCATCCTCGCCAAGAAACTGGCCGAAGGGCTGGATGCGCTGGTAATGGACGTCAAAGTCGGTAGCGGCGCGTTTATGCCGACCTATGAACTTTCTGAAGCCCTTGCTGAAGCGATTGTCGGCGTGGCAAACGGCGCGGGAGTTCGCACTACGGCGTTGTTAACCGATATGAACCAGGTGCTGGCTTCAAGCGCCGGTAACGCGGTGGAAGTGCGTGAAGCCGTGCAGTTCCTGACCGGTGAATACCGCAATCCGCGCTTGTTTGACGTTACCATGGCGCTATGCGTGGAGATGCTGATCTCCGGCCAGCTGGCGAAAGACGACGCCGAAGCGCGTGCGAAATTACAGGCGGTGCTGGATAACGGTAAAGCGGCAGAAGTCTTTGGTCGTATGGTGGCTGCGCAGAAAGGGCCAAGCGATTTCGTTGAGAACTACGATAAATACCTGCCGACCGCCATGTTGAGCAAAGCGGTATATGCTGATACCGAAGGGTTTATCAGCGCAATGGATACGCGTGCGCTGGGGATGGCGGTCGTCTCGATGGGCGGCGGCCGTCGTCAGGCGTCTGATACCATTGATTACAGCGTTGGCTTTACCGACATGGCCCGTCTGGGCGACAGCATCGACGGGCAGCGCCCGCTGGCGGTGATTCATGCCAAAGACGAAGCCAGTTGGCAGGAAGCGGCGAAGGCCGTCAAAGCGGCAATTATCCTTGACGATAAAGCGCCAGCAAGCACACCTTCGGTCTATCGTCGAATTACTGAATAGTTGTATACTGATCTGATCAATTATTTTTGAAGCACTAAGTACGGAGAAGATATGAAACGTGCATTTATTATGGTGCTGGACTCATTCGGCATCGGCGCTACTGAAGACGCGGATCGTTTTGGCGACGTAGGTTCCGACACTCTGGGCCACATCGCAGAAGCTTGCGCCAAAGGCGAAGCTGACAATGGCCGTAAAGGCCCGTTGAATCTGCCTAACCTGACTCGTCTGGGGCTGGTGAAAGCGCATGAAGGCTCTACCGGTAAAATTGCCGCCGGCATGGACGGCAACGCGGACGTTATTGGCGCATACGCATGGGCGCACGAACTGTCCTCCGGCAAAGATACGCCGTCCGGCCACTGGGAAATCGCCGGCGTGCCGGTGCTGTTCGACTGGGGTTACTTCAGCGACCACGAAAACAGCTTCCCGCAGGAACTGCTGGATAAGCTGGTGAAACGCGCCAACCTGCCGGGCTATCTCGGTAACTGCCACTCTTCCGGTACGGTCATTCTGGACCAGCTCGGCGAAGAGCACATGAAAACCGGCAAGCCGATTTTCTACACCTCCGCTGACTCCGTGTTCCAGATTGCCTGCCACGAAGAGACCTTTGGCCTGGATAAACTCTACGAGCTGTGCGAAATCGCCCGTGAAGAGCTGACCGAAGGCGGCTATAACATTGGCCGCGTGATCGCGCGTCCGTTTATCGGCGACAAGGCCGGTAACTTCCAGCGTACCGGTAACCGTCACGACCTGGCCGTTGAACCGCCAGCGCCGACCGTGCTGCAGAAACTGGTCGATGAAAAACAGGGCCACGTGGTGTCCGTCGGTAAGATTGCCGACATCTACGCCAACTGCGGCATCACTAAGAAAGTGAAAGCGACCGGTCTGGACGCGCTGTTCGACGCGACCCTCAAAGAGATGAAAGAAGCGGGCGATAAAACCATCGTCTTCACTAACTTCGTTGACTTCGACTCTTCCTGGGGCCACCGTCGCGACATCGCGGGCTACGCCGCAGGCCTGGAGCTGTTTGACCGCCGTCTGCCGGAGCTGATGGAGCTGGTGGGGGAAGATGACATTCTGATCCTGACCGCTGACCACGGCTGTGACCCGAGCTGGACTGGTACTGACCATACCCGTGAGCACATTCCGGTGCTGATCTACGGTCCGAAAGTCAAACCGGGCTCTTTAGGTCACCGTGAAACCTTCGCGGATATCGGCCAGACGCTGGCGACCTACTTTGGTACATCGCCAATGGACTACGGTAAAAACATGCTGTGATACCTGTTGTCTTTCGCGCTGTAGATGCGTTGACTTCATTCGCTCACCCCGGTCACATAGTTCATCTATGCTCCCGGGGATTCACGAATTCGTCGCCTTCCTACAACGCGAAATCCTTAGGGTATTTCACTGTTTTGACACACATTTTGTAGACCTGATAAGGCGTAGCCGCCATCAGGCAATAACAACAAATTTAAAGGGAACTGAAGATGGCAACTCCACATATTAATGCAGAAATGGGTGATTTCGCTGACGTCGTATTGATGCCGGGCGACCCGCTGCGCGCGAAGCACATTGCTGAGACTTTCCTCGAAGATGTCCGCGAAGTGAACAACGTTCGCGGCATGTTAGGTTTCACCGGGACTTACAAAGGCCGTAAGATCTCCGTGATGGGCCACGGTATGGGTATCCCGTCCTGCTCCATCTACACCAAAGAGCTGATCACCGATTTCGGCGTGAAGAAAATCATTCGCGTCGGCTCCTGCGGCGCTGTGCGCATGGACGTCAAACTGCGCGACGTGGTGATCGGTATGGGGGCCTGCACTGACTCCAAAGTGAACCGTATCCGTTTTAAAGATCATGACTTCGCGGCTATCGCCGACTTCGACATGGTGCGTAACGCGGTTGACGCAGCAAAAGCGCTGGGCGTAGACGCGCGCGTGGGCAACCTGTTCTCCGCTGACCTGTTCTATTCTCCGGACGGCGAAATGTTCGACGTGATGGAAAAATACGGCGTACTGGGCGTAGAGATGGAAGCGGCGGGCATCTACGGCGTTGCGGCTGAGTTTGGCGCGAAAGCGCTGACCATCTGCACCGTGTCCGACCATATCCGTACCCACGAGCAGACCACTGCCGCTGAGCGTCAGACGACCTTCAACGACATGATCAAAATCGCGCTGGAATCCGTACTGCTGGGCGATAAAGAGTAAGATTGTGAAGGGGGCCAGAGCAGGCCCCCTTCATCGGTTATTTCGTCAGCACTTCCCACTGTAAATTGCTTTCCAGCATGACCGTATCGGTAGAATGTGTAAATTGATTATCGTTCAAGACCGGTGTTAATGTCAGCGTGACGTTCATCATTTTCCCACTGACCTGCTGGTTATTATCCATCGCGATGATACCGTTGTTATTATGTAGCAACAGACTATCCAGGGCACTGTCATTGGGAGCAAAGCTCACTCTATCAAGGGTGCTGGCAATAGGATAACTTTTACCATCTACTATCATCTGACTAACACGTACGGCGAGACCACCGTTATTTCCAAAATAAAATCGTCCCTTTTCCCCCGCTGAGGCTTGCACAAAAAGAGCAATATTCTGGCTTTCTGGGCAACTCACACTAACGTGAACCTCCTGTGAAGACATTTGATTCCAGCCTTGCTGAGAATTGACGATATCATCTTGCTTAAGCCAGCCAAAGCTGACGTTTGGCGAAGAGAACGTTATTTGGCAGTCATCGTCGGCCCGGGCTGATGGAGGGAGTAGTGCGGTGAAGAGACAACATATAGCAATCCCCAACCATTTGCTGTTGGATTTCATTGACAGACTCCCTTTGCCGTTTCATAAAATGCCTCTTTATCCTGGATTTTCTGCAGCGTGTAGTGGATGCGACACAGACGATTCATATCATCATCAGCGGCATATAACGCAGGATTATCCCCAACATCGGTGATAAATACGCGTCCGCTGTCGACAGCGCTGACCAAATAGTTATTTTTTTCATCTACAATGCTGGTGCCTTTAGGTAGCCATGAGCCGTCCGGACGCTTTACTGTCAGCATCACACGGCGTGTATTCAGCACGTTGAAATCCAGTACCCGAAAAGCGCTGTGCGCGACGGTAATATTCTTAATACCGTTTGCCAGTTCCATGCTCTTTGGTAGCGTATTCGCATTAACCTCTACGCGGGATTTCCGCCATTCAGTTAGCCCCGGAATGACGGCCTGCCCCCAGCGGTCAGTCCAGATTCGCCCCTGTGGCGTGGCGATTTCAATGCCGCTTTCTGGTTCGCTCAGGCGTGCGATAGCAAAGGTATTTTTGATGGTGTAAGGCGAGAACGTTATGCCATGTTCGTGTGCAGCGATGCCTCCGCTGAAGGTTGCGTTATAGTTGCGGTAATTATCGCCATCAGTGCCGCCGCCCACGCTGAGTTGAGTGTAATGGAGATTGCTATTGAGATTACCGTTGAAGCTATTTTGCTGGTTTTTTGCATCACGATCCGCAGAAATATAGTAATGGGTATCTTTACTTAGCGAACCATTATTTTGTAGCCCGTAGGTTGTTTTATCACCTTGATTACGCATATAAGCGCCGACGCGCTGCTCACCTAGTGGAATGCTGATATTGATGTAAAACATATCATCATCATTACTGCCGTTATGATTCTCATCATCCTGATTAACAGCGTGCTGCCAGTTAGCGGTAATTGAGGCATATTTAAATGTTTTGCCCCAGGAAGCCATTATACTGCGAGAGTCGTTGTTATTATCCGTAGCCTGATAAGTGTAATAACCCAGAGAGAAGGTACCTAACAGATTATGGTTCCAGGCGATATTAGCACTGGAGCTACTTTGGTATTCGTAAGCATCTTTATTGAGCGCATCCGTTAACTCACGGTATCCGTCGCTGTAGCGGGCGGTGCTGACGTCAAGGCTAATTTCCCCGGGCAGCGCCATGCTGGCGCGTAGTTCACTTTTCGCACCCTGCAGAGATTCGCCGAAGGACGCTTTACTGCCCAGCATTGAGCCGGAAAACGTCCATTTGTTGGTTGGAAGCCATTGCAGCATACCTCCTGCCGCTTGATAGTCTTGTGCCAGTACGCCAGACGCCTGCGCCAGCCAATTTTCACTCAGTTTCCAACCATCGCTGATGTTATAGATCCAGGGGAGAGAATAGTCGCTGGTGGTATCACGTACGCGCCCTATGGACATTGTTAAGCCTGCGGGCGTGAGTTCGCGTAAATTAAAGGATACTGCCGGCACCGTGAAGGTTGTCGTTGAGCCATCGGTTTCAACGACGCTGACGTTAAGGTCGGTATTGCTGCGTATGATGGGGACATTTTCAAGGGTAAATGCCCCAGCGTTCACTGGTGCGGTATAAATAATCTGTCCGGACTGACGAACTTCAACGCGAGCCTGGTGGGTTCGGGCAATACCGTTAATGGTTACGCCTTGGGTATCCTGTGCCAGCCCTTGTTCAGGGATAAGCTGTACGCCGTTGATCGGCGCGCCACTGAATAGACTGGAGTTGACGTTGATCTGCCCAACTTGCGCACGCATTTTTTGTGCCTGAAATACGTGCTCCGCATAGGTATATAGACTATCGGTACGGTATTCTCCATCATTATTCGTCAGCATGTAGCGGCTGCGCAGCGTCCATTCCGCGAAGTTTAAGCCAGCTTCAAGGTTTGCCTGGGCATAGTTTCGGCTATCGCTACCGGATGACTCGCTGCGACTGGCGTACAGGTTATAGTTAAATAACCCGGCGGTGCCGCCTTTAATCACGTTGTTTAGCGAGAGTAAGTTATTATCCAGAGCCTGCGCCGGAACAAAAAGCTCCAGCGACTCACTGTTTGGCAGTGGGGTAATAATCGCTGAGGGATAATCTTCTTGTAGGCTATGGCAGGTTTCTTTGGCGCTGATATTAAGCGGTACGAGCCCGCTGGCGCTGAGGAAATCGTCATCCACGCAAAGCTGGCCTTCTGTGTCGAAACGCGCGACCAACGACCCTCTATTTACGCCATTGATCTTTACCATGACGGTGTGGCTGCCTGGTAGAAAACGCGGCGCACGGGAAAAATATTGTGCGACGTTGGGGCTAATGCCTCTGGAGGTGAGAATACCCATGTCAAAATTCAGCTCCTCCGCCAGAGCCGAAAACGTCGTGGTCGCCAGTGAGCAATAAAGCGCAGTTTTGATGTATAGCGGCAGTTTTAAATACTTCACGTGCTAGCTCTCATCACGGCACCAGCGGTGAGGTAAAGCTGGGGACTTCAATGCCGTAACGGCTGGCAGGGTAAAAACGTACGGATGTATCAGCAGCAAGGGGCGTTTTTATACTGACGTTCAATGTTTCGCCGGGCAGAATATAGGTTTTTTTAATCGTGCCTTCGCCCCCGGAAGGTAAGAAGGTAATATTTTGGGCTAAACGTACAACGTAGGGAGACGGATTTTTGACGTTGATTGTTTGTCCGTTTCTGGACCAGGTTAATAATTTCCAGGCATCAGTAACGACCGGTAGATTTTTAGGACGAATTAATACCGGCAAATCCTGGCGTAGATTAAAACCTATTTTCATTCCCTTATTGGTAGATTTCGGAGGAATACCTTCAAACGTGACGCGTTTATAGTGCTCGACGGTGAGCGGTTCCGTGCTTTCCATAATAAAGCGTAGTTGCTGCTGCTGGCCTGCTTCAACGCGAACAACCGGTTGAGTGACATCCAGTTTCACACCATTGTCGTCAGGTAAATCAACGACGGTGGTATATAACAAAGCCGGATTGCTGTCGGTGTTTTTAACATTCATTACGCCGCTGTGTGTGGATTCTTCAATCACCAGTAGCGTAGTTTCCGGTACCATGCCGGCAGCGTTAGCCTGTGAAAAGAGTGCTGAAAAAACAAAGGGGACGCTGAGTAATAATAATGGAAGTTTAGTCACTGCTGGCATCAGAATTAGTCCTTTAATTTTAATCTGTCTCCCCATAATAAGGGAGACAGATCAATAACCTTTTTATACGGTCTGGATCAGAGATATTTAAGCGTGATGGTTGCCTGACCATCCAGAACAGTATCATCAGTAATGGCCAGCGTTGCAGTATCCTGAATGGCCAGTGAGGTTTTCAGCGGGAAAATGGCAAGAGTATACGGAACTGGTTCGGTGGTGCCTTTTGTAGCAACGGTAAACATTTCCATATTGCCGTTTTTGATAATCCCGGTGGTGGACTTCTGCCAGACTGGGCTATCAACGGTTCCTGAGATAGCGTCAGATTTTACACCATCAGCGGTAACGTTCGCGGTATCGGTATAAATAGAGAACGCGCCGATTTTTACACCTTCGGTTGTTTTGCCAACGCCGTAGGACATTGTGGTATCAGATACTATACCATTAGTCATATTGCCATTGGCTATGGAGATAACGGATGCGCCTGGGTGGGTGTCCGCACGGTCATCGGTAATAGTCCAGGCTGCTTTGGTTGCAGACGGACAAGAGATACTCAGAGAGACATCTTTAGTGCCCAGTTGGTTTACATCGGTTGCGGAAAGTGTGGCGAGGCGGATAGTACCGTAATCAACCACGCCGCCGTCGCTGAGTTCTGGGGTACAACCGCCAACAATCAGTTGACCGGTGACTTTTAATACGGCGGTGGTGTCAGCATTCACGCTGGTTGTAGCAAAGGCTGCTGCAATTGCAGTAATAAGCAAAATTTTTTTCATTATAGTTCCATTAAAGAGGTGTTGAATATTCCATGTGAATGCTGGAGTTACAGATATACGAGTGTAAAGGTCGCCTGACCATCAAGCGTGGTGTTATCGGTAATAGCCAGTGTGTCCGTTCCCTGTATAGCGGCAGCTACGCGTATAGGAAATGTTGCAATGGTAAAAGCGGCGGGGCCATTTTCATCGCCGACACTATATGTAGTGACAGTTGGAAATGTATTTGTAAGCGCAACGAATTCGTTTCCTGTGATAGCCCAGTAATCTGGATTATTACTACTTGACGCTACCATTTTCGTCTGAATGCCATCGGCGGTCGCATTATTCAAGTCCATAGAGAGGCCGAATGAACCAATGTTGATACCACCTGCTGTTTTACCCAGACCTAGCTGATAGTTTGGTATTCTATTGTTCTGATGTCTAAATGTTGCGTCATCGATAGTCAATGATGTTACCGAATCGGCATGATTATCGGTAGCGGTCCAGCCAACTTTTGCCGGTGCAAGACACTGAATCGTGAGTGTTATATCTTTGTATCCCAGTTGATTCGTCTCAGTTGGCAGCAGATCGCTAACGGCCTTAGTACCGAAATCTACAACTCCACCATCACTTAACTCTGGTATACATGCGCCGTTGGTTAAAACGCCAGTCAGTTTTAATACAGCAGTGGATTCAACCGCTTGCGCTGAAGTTGATAATCCTATTACGACAGAGGTCGCTATTAATAATTTTTTCATCAGTAATCCCTAACGATTAAGTATATTTCCAAAGAACATGTAATGCGCGCCGGGATTCTATGAAGAGAATGATAGGTTGTAAATTTAATAAAATTAAATCTTGCTTAAGAAAAACTTTAATCATCATTGGTGATGATAAATGGTTTATAATTCGCTGGGTTTATGAAGTGCGGGGAAATAATATTAATTTTAAAGATTATAGTAGTTGGCGAGTGTGTTTTAACTATTTGTGCTATTCGCTCATTTTTCAGAATATGTTGTTATGTTTAAATAATATCAGAGACACATTCATCTCTCTGATATTATTCATTTAGCGCACTGCTCCGGCAATCCACGCCGATAATTCCCGCAGTTCTTTTTCCTGCTCCGGGAAATCAACCAGTAACGCTTCGCACGCCTGTTGCAGCATATCCGCGCGGTATAAGCACCCTTGCAGTCGCCCCGCCAGCGCTTCCAGCGGTGCCGGGTTCAGGCTATCGGTAAACACCTGTGCGCGGGTAATCACACCTTTCTCGACGTCAAAATGCAGCTCGACGCCGCCCCAGGTGAAACGTTCGTCCAGCAGATGGCTGAACGCCGGTGCCTGGCCGAAATTCCACTCCCAACTGCTCTGGCGCGCAAAGGTTTCGGCAAAATTCGGCAGATCCGGCGTTTTATCCGGTGAAATCACTTCCGCGTCGACGCGTTCGCCGTAATGGGCGAAAAAGGCTTCCGTGACCGCCTGGCAGACCTGTTCATGGGTGATACCCGGTAATAGCTCGGTAAGATTGGCCACGCGGGAGCGAACGGAGATAATCCCTTTCGCCGCAAGTTTCTTTTTATCTGGATTCAGATAGTTCGCCAGACGGCTGAGGTCGGCGTTCAGCAGTAGCGTGCCGTGATGGAAGCCGCGATCTTTGGTTTCGCGATAGGCTGAACCAGAGACTTTGCGATCGCCGTCCGGCGTTTTTACGACCAGATCGTTGCGTCCCGAAGCATCGGCCATGATGCCCAGCGAATTCAGCGCCGCGAGCACAATATGGGTGGAGATGGTTTTATCGTATTCCGGTTTACCGGCCATAAAGGTAAAGCAGGTATTACCGAGGTCATGGAATACCGCGCCGCCGCCGCTGCTACGGCGGGCCAGACGGACGTTATCTTCTTCCATACGCCGCGTATTACACTCTTTCCACGGGTTTTGCGCGCGTCCAATCACCACCGTATCCGCGTTGCGCCACAGGAACAGCACGCGCTGGGTGGCGGGCATCTGGCGGAAAATGCACTCCTCGACCGCCAGGTTAAACCAGGGGTCATAAGAGTCAGAAATAAGCAGGCGTAATGTTGTCATGGTGGTTTTCCTTACCTTTATTAAGCCGTCATTTTACTCTTTTTCCTCACGCTCTTCCTCTTCCGGAACAGGCTTGCTGGCCGTTAGCAGGAAGGGGGACTGCTGCCAGCGGGTGCGTTTACCTTGTAGCAAGGTGCGCGTCAGCACCACGCCTATCGCCAGCGAGAGTAGCAGCATCAGGCGTAGAATGTTGGTGGTGTTATCGACCTGCTTTGCTTCGGTGGCCAGCGTGTGGGTATCCAGCGTCAGACGCAGGTAGCCCAAGGGGCCGTTTTTCCCCTGGATAGGCTCGACAATTTGTTGGTTAAAATAGCTGCCCGCTTTTTTGCCATCCAGCGCCAGCCTGTCGCGCACATTGACGCTTTCGCCAGCGCGAGTAATGAGATCGCCCTGTTCATCATAGACGCCGGCATCCAGAATACGGCTCTCTTGCGTGAGCTGACGCAGCACGGCGTTGATGCGATTTTCATCCGGTGTTTCGCTGCGCATCAGCGGGGCGATGTTGAGCGTCACCTGGCGCGCCAGCGTGCGGGCCAGCTCTTCCAGCTGCGGATTGCGCTGTCGCTGGTGGTTTTGACTAAACCATGAAGCGCCCTGCATGAGCGCGACGAGCAGTGTGAGACAGAACAATACAATGACTGCACGATGCAGCCGAAATTTCAGTTTTGCGCGAGCCATATTCCACCTGCTGAAAATTTGAGGCTTAATGTTGCCAGAAGCGATGGTTACAAGGTAGCCTCATGCGTTATTTTCCGCGGGGCGGTTACCGGCCTGAACGATTTACAGGAGCTTTAATGCCTAACATTACCTGGTGCGATCTGCCTGAAGATGTCTCTTTATGGCCTGGTTTGCCTCTTTCTTTAAGCGGCGACGAGGTGATGCCTCTGGATTACCATGCAGGCCGCAGCGGTTGGCTGCTGTATGGGCGCGGGCTGGATAAGCAGCGTTTAACTCAATATCAGACCAAACTGGGCGCCGCAATGGTGATTGTCGCCGCCTGGTGCGTGGAGGATTATCAGGTCATTCGTCTGGCGGGGTCGCTGACGCCGCGTGCGACGCGGCTGGCGCATGAGGCGCAGCTGGATGTCGCGCCGCTGGGTAAAATTCCGCATCTGCGCACGCCGGGGCTGCTGGTGATGGATATGGATTCCACGGCGATCCAGATTGAGTGTATCGATGAAATCGCTAAGCTGGCCGGTACCGGCGAGAAGGTGGCTGAAGTGACGGAGCGCGCGATGCGCGGCGAGCTTGATTTTACCGCCAGCCTGCGCAGCCGCGTGGCGACGCTGAAAGGCGCGGATGCCGATATTTTGCGCCAGGTGCGCGGGAATCTGCCGCTAATGCCAGGATTAACGCAGTTGGTGCTAAAACTGGAAGCGCTTGGCTGGAAAATCGCTATCGCCTCCGGCGGCTTCACTTTCTTCGCCGACTATCTGCGTGACCAGCTACGCCTGACGGCGGCGGTCGCCAATGAGCTGGAGATCATGGACGGTAAATTTACCGGTCACGTTATCGGCGATATTGTGGATGCTGAGTATAAAGCCAATACCTTGCTTCGTCTGGCGCAAGAGCATGACATCCCGCTGGCGCAGACGGTGGCGATTGGCGACGGCGCTAACGATCTGCCCATGATCAAAGCGGCAGGGTTAGGTATTGCCTTCCATGCCAAGCCAAAAGTAAACGAAAAGACGGAGATTACGATCCGCCACGCTGACCTGATGGGCGTGTTTTGCATTCTCTCCGGCAGCATGAACCAGAAATGATTAACCTGCCCAATGGCAAGGCGACCGTAGGCCGGATAAGCGTCAGCGCCATCCGGCAACAGCGTTAACGAAAGAGGTAAAACGTGGCAAAAGCTCCCAAACGCGCCTTTGTTTGTAATGAATGCGGGGCCGATTACCCGCGCTGGCAGGGGCAATGCAGCGCCTGCCATGCCTGGAACACCATTACCGAGGTGCGCCTTGCCGCATCGCCGACGGTGGCGCGTAACGAACGTCTGAGCGGATACGCCGGCAGTGCGGGCGTATCAAAAGTGCAGAAACTGTCTGACATCAGTCTTGAGGAATTGCCGCGCTTTTCTACCGGTTTTAAAGAGTTTGACCGCGTGCTGGGCGGCGGGGTGGTACCCGGCAGCGCCATTTTGATTGGCGGTAATCCCGGCGCGGGCAAATCAACGTTGCTGCTGCAAACGCTGTGCAAGCTCGCCGAGCAGATGAAAACGCTGTACGTCACCGGCGAAGAGTCGCTACAGCAGGTGGCGATGCGTGCGCACCGTCTCGGCCTGCCGACCGCTAATCTGAATATGCTCTCCGAAACCAGCATCGAACAAATTTGCCTGATTGCCGAAGAAGAACAGCCGAAACTGATGGTGATCGACTCCATACAGGTGATGCATATGGCGGACATCCAGTCGTCGCCGGGCAGCGTCGCCCAGGTCCGCGAAACGGCAGCCTACCTGACGCGCTTCGCCAAAACGCGCGGCGTGGCGATCGTGATGGTCGGCCACGTCACCAAAGACGGGTCGCTGGCGGGGCCGAAAGTGCTGGAACACTGTATCGATTGCTCAGTATTGCTCGACGGCGACGCCGATTCTCGTTTCCGCACGCTGCGCAGCCACAAAAACCGCTTTGGCGCAGTCAATGAGCTGGGCGTCTTCGCCATGACCGAACAGGGGTTGCGCGAAGTGAGCAATCCGTCCGCCATCTTTTTAAGCCGTGGCGATGAGGTCACTTCCGGCAGTTCAGTGATGGTCGTCTGGGAAGGCACGCGACCGTTGCTGGTGGAGATTCAGGCGCTGGTCGATCACTCGATGATGGCGAACCCCAGACGCGTGGCGGTCGGTCTGGAACAAAACCGTCTGGCAATCCTGCTGGCGGTGCTGCACCGACACGGCGGTCTGCAAATGTCGGATCAGGACGTCTTCGTCAACGTGGTCGGCGGCGTGAAAGTCACCGAAACCAGCGCGGATCTGGCTTTACTGCTGGCGATGGTCTCCAGCCTGCGTGACAGGCCGTTGCCGCAGGATCTGGTGGTGTTTGGCGAAGTGGGGCTGGCAGGCGAGATTCGTCCGGTGCCGAGCGGGCAGGAGCGTATTTCCGAGGCGGCGAAACACGGTTTTCGTCGGGCGATTGTGCCTGCCGCCAACGTACCGAAAAAGCCGCCGGAAGGAATGCAGGTGTTCGGTGTTAAAAAGCTCGCAGATGCGTTAAGCGTGTTTGACGACTTATAATTCTCTGTATGTAGTGATGTTGTATAATTTGCCGGATGGCGATGCAATGCGTCTTATCCGGCCTACGGATTGATACGGATTGATGTTGTAGGCCTGATAAGCGAAGCGCCATCAGGCAGTGTTATGCGATTTTTCCAGCAGGAGGCTCTTGTGTCATCGTTCGACTATCTCAAAACCGCGATTAAGCAGCAAGGTTGCACTCTGCAACAGGTGGCTGACGCCAGCGGTATGACCAAGGGGTATCTGAGTCAGTTACTTAACGCCAAAATCAAAAGCCCCAGCGCGCAAAAACTGGAGGCGCTACACCGTTTTCTCGGGCTGGAGTTTCCCCGCCGACAGAAAAACATTGGCGTGGTGTTCGGTAAATTTTATCCATTGCATACCGGACACATCTACTTGATCCAGCGCGCCTGTAGCCAGGTGGATGAGTTGCACATCATTATGGGATATGACGATACGCGCGACCGCGGGCTGTTTGAGGATAGCGCCATGTCGCAGCAGCCCACCGTGTCGGATCGCCTGCGCTGGTTATTGCAAACCTTCAAATACCAAAAAAATATTCGCATCCACGCCTTTAATGAAGAGGGGATGGAGCCTTATCCGCATGGCTGGGACGTCTGGAGCAACGGCATTAAAGCGTTTATGGCAGAGAAGGGAATACAGCCGAGCTGGATCTACACTTCCGAAGAGGCTGATGCGCCGCAGTACCTTGAGCATTTAGGGATTGAGACGGTGCTGGTCGATCCTGAACGCACGTTTATGAATATCAGCGGGGCGCAAATCCGCGAAAATCCGTTTCGTTACTGGGAATATATTCCTACCGAAGTGAAGCCGTTTTTCGTGCGTACCGTCGCGATTCTGGGCGGGGAATCAAGCGGCAAGTCTACGCTGGTCAATAAGCTCGCCAATATTTTTAATACCACCAGCGCTTGGGAATATGGCCGCGACTATGTCTTTTCGCATCTGGGCGGCGATGAGATGGCGTTACAGTATTCCGACTACGATAAAATTGCGCTGGGTCATGCGCAATATATTGATTTTGCAGTGAAATATGCGAATAAAGTGGCGTTTATCGATACCGATTTCGTCACCACCCAGGCATTTTGCAAAAAATACGAAGGGCGCGAGCATCCGTTTGTCCAGGCGCTGATCGACGAGTATCGCTTCGACCTGGTGATTTTGCTGGAGAATAATACGCCGTGGGTAGCTGACGGACTGCGAAGCCTGGGCAGTTCAGTGGATCGTAAAGCGTTCCAGAACCTGCTGATCGAGATGCTGAAAGAAAACAACATTGAGTTCGTTCACGTTAAAGAGGCTGATTACGATGGCCGCTTTTTGCGCTGTGTGGAACTGGTGAAAGAGATGATGGGCGAGCAGGGATAAGAACCCATGCCTGATGCGACGCTTACCGCGTCTTATCAGGCCTACAGTTTCACAACGTACTGGAATCGTTGGGTTTGTAGGCCGGGTAAGCGCAAGCGCCACCCGGCATTCAGACATTTATTTGGCAATACGCTTGTACTTGATACGCTTCGGCTCCAGCGCCTCGGCGCCCAGCGTGCGTTTCTTGTACTCTTCGTATTCGGTAAAGTTACCTTCGAAGAATTCCACCTTACCTTCATCCTGATAATCCAGAATGTGGGTGGCGATACGGTCGAGGAACCAACGGTCGTGCGAGATAACCATCGCGCAGCCAGGGAACTCCAGCAGGGCGTTTTCCAGCGCGCGCAGGGTTTCGATATCCAGGTCGTTCGTCGGTTCGTCGAGCAACAGGACGTTGCCGCCCACCTGCAGCAGCTTCGCCAGATGCAAACGACCGCGCTCACCGCCGGACAGTTCGCCAACGCGTTTGCCCTGATCGACGCCTTTGAAGTTGAAGCGGCCTACATAGGCGCGGCTTGGCATTTCGGTATTGCCGATCTTCATGATATCCAGCCCGCCGGACACTTCTTCCCAGACGGTTTTGCTGTTGTCCATCGCGTCGCGGAACTGATCGACCGAGGCCAGCTTGACGGTTTCACCCAGCGTAATGGTGCCGCTATCAGGCTGCTCCTGACCGGACATCATGCGGAACAGGGTCGATTTACCCGCGCCGTTTGGCCCGATGATCCCGACGATAGCGCCTTTCGGCACAGAGAAGCTCAGGTCATCGATCAGTACGCGGTCGCCGTAGGATTTACGCAGGTTGCTGACTTCAATGACTTTGTCGCCCAGACGCGGTCCTGGTGGAATAAACAGTTCGTTGGTTTCGTTACGTTTCTGATACTCAACGCTGTTCAGTTCTTCAAAGCGAGCCAGACGCGCCTTACCTTTCGACTGACGGCCTTTCGCGCCCTGACGCACCCACTCCAGCTCTTTCTCAATGGATTTACGGCGCGCCGCTTCGGCAGACGCTTCCTGCGCCAGACGCTGATCTTTCTGCTCCAGCCAGGAGGAGTAGTTGCCTTCCCACGGAATACCTTCGCCGCGGTCAAGTTCCAGAATCCAACCGGCAACATTATCGAGGAAGTAACGGTCGTGGGTAATCGCCACGACGGTGCCTTCGAAGTCGTGCAGGAAACGTTCCAGCCACGCAACAGATTCGGCATCCAGGTGGTTGGTGGGTTCGTCGAGCAGCAGCATATCCGGCTTTTCCAGCAACAGACGGCACAGCGCCACGCGACGGCGCTCGCCGCCGGACAGTTTTTCGACTTTGGCATCCCAGTCCGGTAGACGCAGGGCGTCAGCTGCGCGCTCAAGCTGCACGTTCAGATTATGACCGTCGTGCGCCTGGATAATCTCTTCAAGCCGGCCCTGCTCTGCGGCCAGCTTGTCGAAGTCGGCATCCGGATCGGCATACAGCGCGTACACTTCATCCAGACGTTTGAGGGCGTTAACCACTTCCGAAACGGCCTCTTCAATCGACTCGCGTACCGTGTGTTCCGGGTTTAGCTGAGGTTCCTGCGGCAGGTAGCCAATCTTAATGCCGGGCTGCGGGCGCGCTTCACCCTCGATATCTTTATCGAGACCCGCCATGATGCGCAGCAGGGTAGACTTACCGGCGCCGTTAAGGCCCAGCACGCCGATTTTGGCGCCAGGGAAGAAGCTCAGCGAGATGTTTTTCAGAATATGACGTTTCGGCGGAACCACTTTGCCGACACGATGCATGGTATAAACGAATTGAGCCACGTTGGACTTCGCCTCTATGTTTATCGTGATGGTGAATAGATTTCAAAGGCGAAGTGTAGCCTTTTTCCCTGCCTAAGCCCAGCCAGCAGATCGCACTCGCAATAAAAGTAAAAAAGTGTCCGTAACGTGGCGCAAATGGCTATGACTGGTTAGCATAAATTCATTACGCGGCATGATGCTGCATTGGATAACAATTGAGGAAGTGCTTGTGGATAGAGCCAAACCATTTGTCTGGCGTCTCGTCGCCGCCAGCGTATGCCTGCTGACCTTTTGTCACCTCGCGCGGGCCGACTCACTGGAAGAGCAGCGTAACCGCTATGCGCAGATTAAGCAGGCCTGGGACAACCGCCAGATGGATGTGGTAGAGCAGATGATGCCGGGTCTGAAAGATTATCCGCTCTACCCGTATCTGGAATACCGTAAGATCACCGACGATTTGATGAACCAACCGGCGATTGCCGTCACGCAGTTTGTGCGCGCCAATCCTACGCTTCCGCCTGCGCGTACGCTGCAATCACGCTTCGTCAATGAGCTGGCGCGTCGTGAAGACTGGCGCGGCTTGCTGGCGTTTAGCCCGGAGAAACCCGGCACCACGGAAGCGCAATGTAACTATTACTACGCGAAATGGAGTACCGGGCAAACGGAAGCGGCCTGGCAGGGCGCGAAAGACCTTTGGCTGACCGGCAAAAGTCAGCCGAATGCCTGCGATAAACTGTTCAGCGTCTGGCGGGCCTCCGGCAAGCAAGACCCGCTGGCGTACCTGGAACGTATTCGGCTGGCGATGAAAGCCGGGAATACGGGGTTGGTTACGGTGCTGGCCGGACAGATGCCGGCGGAATATCAAACGATCGCCTCAGCGATCATTACCCTGGCTAATGACCCTGATAACGTGTTGACCTTCGCACGCACCACCGGCGCCACCGATTTTACCCGCCAGATGGCGGAAGTCGCGTTTGCCAGCGTCGCCCGCCAGGACGCGGAAAATGCACGTCTGATGATCCCCTCGCTGGTACAGGCGCAGAAACTTAATGAGGAACAAACGCAGGCGCTGCGCGATATCGTTGCCTGGCGACTGATGGGCAACGATGTGACCGATGCGCAGGCGAAATGGCGCGATGACGCGATTATGCGCTCGCAATCGACGTCGCTTATTGAGCGGCGCGTGCGTATGGCGCTGGGGATGGGCGATCGTCGCGGTCTCAATACCTGGCTTGCCCGCCTGCCAATGGAGGCGAAAGAGAAAGACGAGTGGCGTTACTGGCAGGCGGATTTATTGCTGGAGCGCGGTCGTGACGCCGAAGCGAAAGAGATCCTTCATGCTTTAATGCAGAAGCGCGGTTTTTATCCGATGGTTGCGGCGCAGCGTTTAGGCGAAGAGTACACGCTTAAAATTGATAAAGCGCCCGCCAACGTAAACAGCGCGTTGACGCAGGGGCCGGAGATGGCGCGTGTACGGGAGCTGATGTACTGGAACCTGGATAACACGGCGCGCAGCGAATGGGCGAATCTGGTAAAAAGCCGTAGTAAATCTGAACAGGCGCAGCTGGCGCGCTATGCGTTTAACCAGCACTGGTGGGATCTGAGCGTACAGGCGACGATCGCTGGAAAACTGTGGGATCATCTGGAAGAGCGTTTCCCGCTGGCGTATAACGATCTTTTTACCCGCTATACCCGCGGAAAAGATATCTCACAAAGCTATGCCATGGCGATTGCCCGCCAGGAGAGCGCCTGGAACCCGAAAGTAAAATCGCCGGTAGGGGCCAGCGGCTTAATGCAGATTATGCCGGGAACGGCCACCCATACGGTGAAAATGTTTTCGATTCCGGACTACCGCGGCCCCGGCCAACTGCTGGAGCCGGAGACCAACATCAACATTGGCACCAGCTATTTGCAGTATGTCTATCAGCAGTTTGGTAATAACCGTATTTTCGCCTCGGCGGCGTATAACGCCGGGCCGGGGCGCGTGCGCACCTGGCTGGGCAATAGCGCCGGGCGTATCGATGCCGTAGCGTTTGTCGAAAGCATTCCCTTTTCGGAAACGCGCGGCTACGTGAAAAACGTTCTGGCCTATGACGCTTACTATCGCCACTTTATGGGGCAGAAAGCGGCCTTAATGAGCGACTCTGAGTGGCAGCGACGGTATTAATGCAGACGGGTTATGTTATCATTTGTACTCGTGTAACAGTACAAACGGCGGTATAACATGACCCAGCATTCCCCTTATTCATCGGCTATCGCCGAACAACGTAATCAGGAGTGGCTTCGTTTTGTGGAGTTACTCCGTCAGGCATATGCAGAGGATCTGCATCTGCCTTTATTACAACTGATGCTTACGCCGGACGAGCGTGAAGCGCTGGGAACGCGCGTGCGCATTATTGAGGAGTTGCTGCGTGGCGAAATGAGCCAGCGCGAGTTGAAAACCGAGCTGGGGGCGGGCATCGCCACCATCACGCGCGGGTCAAACAGCCTGAAATCCGCGCCGGTTGAACTGCGTCATTGGCTTGAGCAGATACTGCTGAAAAGCGCCTGATTTGCTCGTAGGCCGGATAAGGCGAAGCGGCCATCCGGCAACATCGCCGCGAAATGCCTGATGGCGCTGTGCTTATCAGGCCTACAACATAGCGCAAATAATTATCGATACACCGCGTTATGAAACGGGCTTAACGCCAGGATCACCGCCTGGTAGTAAACGCTGGAGCGCGTTAATTTTCCGGCGGTAAATACGCCAATGGCGCCCTCTTTGCGACCAATCTCGTCAATACCGGTATAGTGGGACATCACCGGGCCAAGCGCTTCTCCCTGGCGGACTCTGTCGAGAATGACGGCGGGCAGCGGCAGCGTGGCCGATCGCGCTTCACCGCGCTGAACGCCGTTATCAATCACCACCCAACTGAAGGTGGCGTCATCGTCAATTCCGGCTTCAATGGCTACCCAGAAATCAGCTTGTGGATGCAGGCGTCGCGCATTATCCACGCGATTTCGTGCGCCAGCACGCGTTTCCTCGCTTCCGAAGGGCTGCTCCGGTACGCCGCTCTCGACGGCGACGGGCGTAATATGGCACGATCCTTCGCCGAAAATCTCTTCAAATGCCTGTAGAATTGCCTGAATTTTGGCAGGATTGGTGGTCGCAGAGATAACCTGGTGCATAATTAAGCTCAGTTTTAAAAATTTATCGCAGTATAACGGAAAAAAAACATGTTACAGGTATACCTTGTTCGCCACGGTGAAACGCAGTGGAACGCCGAGCGACGTATTCAGGGCCAATCGGACAGTCCCCTGACAGCAAAAGGCGAGCAGCAGGCCATGCAGGTAGGAGAACGCGCCCGCAGCCTCGGCATCACCCATATCATCAGCAGCGATTTAGGCCGCACAAAACGCACGGCGGAGATTATCGCCCAGGCGTGCGGGTGTGATATCACCTTTGACTCCCGCCTGCGCGAGCTGGATATGGGCGTGCTGGAAAAGCGCCAGATCGATTCGCTGACGGAGGAAGAAGAGGGCTGGCGTCGTCAGCTGGTCAACGGCACGCAGGATGGCCGCATTCCTGGTGGGGAATCGATGCAGGAGTTGAGCGATCGCGTTCATGCCGCGCTGGCGTCCTGTCTGGAGCTACCGCAGGGCAGCCGACCTTTATTGGTCAGTCACGGTATCGCGTTGGGCTGTCTGGTCAGTACTATACTGGGACTACCCGCCTGGGCGGAACGCCGGTTACGTTTGCGCAACTGCTCTATTTCCCGCATCGATTACCAGGAAAGTCAGTGGCTGGCGTCTGGGTGGGTGGTAGAAACCGCAGGGGACGTTTCGCATCTGGACGCCCCTGCATTGGATGAGCTACAGCGTTAACGGCGAATCGGGATCAGAAATTCGCAGCGCAGGTTGATAGGGCGATCGCCGGTTTTGGTATCTTCTGACGGGTAGTATCGCTCTATATCCTGTCCTTTACGACGGGTCAGATTCAGCATTGGCATACAGGTGCCGTAAACGGTCAGGATAAAATCCTGCACGCCGGTTCCTAACCCTTCATAGGTGAACATGACGTATTCACCACCCTGCAACAGCACGGGATGCGCCGACTGAACATAGCCATCGGCCTGCTCTTGCGGCAGTGCGGTGGTATAGAATACTTCCTGCTCATCGTCTTTCTCCATGCTGGGGCGCGTTTCATTAAGCCCATAAAGCACTGGCGGAATAGTTGGCGAATGACCGAGGAAATCATGCCAGAATTGCACGCGCATTTCGTGGCGGAAGTCGGAAATCTGTTCCAGCGAGCAGGAATAGCTCTGCGTGACGCCAAGGAGCGGCGTATCTTCCAGCGTAACGAACTGATGTTCCGGCACGGTAAACTCGCCCAGCCGTAATGGCGGGCGAATGCCAAAGGCGCTCCATTCCGAGGAGCGACGATACAGCGCTGGCGTCTGGGAAAACTGTTTCTTAAAGGCGCGCGTAAAGGTTTGCTGAGAATCGAAGCGGTACTGAAGAGCAATATCCAGAATTGGACGCGCGGTCAAACGCAGCGCTACTGCTGATTTCGATAAACGACGGGCGCGGATGTAAGCGCCAATGGCGTGGCCCGTCACGTCCTTAAACATTCTCTGCAGGTGCCACTTGGAATAGCCTGCTTTTGCCGCCACATTGTCAAGTGACAGCGGCTGATCCAGATGACCTTCCAGCCAGATTAACAGGTCGCGAATTATGCCAGCCTGATCCATAAAATATCCCCATCCTTTCAACAACGAGCACCCGATATCAGGTAAGAGGATAATAGCATTTTTTGTTCTTTTAGCATTCAGTGTTTTTTTTGAGCTTAAATGCTTTTTTTAGGCAACGTGACAGGTAATTATTCTAATCCTGTGATCTATAACCATTTTATTTTAGAATGTCTAATAATTACGCAACGTAACTTTTATGAATGGTAACAATATGAAATACAAGAGCTTAGTACTTTTCTCAATTTTGTTGCTGCTGGGGCAGAGCGCCCGCGCGGAACAAATTGGTTCAGTCGATACGGTATTTAAAATGTTCGGTCCTGACCATAAAATCGTGGTGGAAGCTTTTGACGATCCTGATGTCAAAAACGTGACGTGCTATGTTAGCCGGGCGAAAACGGGCGGCATAAAAGGCGGATTGGGGCTGGCGGAAGATACGTCTGACGCCGCCATCTCTTGTCAGCAGGTCGGGCCTATTGAACTGAGCGACAAAATTAAGAACGGCAAGGCGCAGGGAGAGGTGGTTTTCAAAAAACGCACCTCATTGATATTTAAGTCATTGCAGGTCGTGCGTTTCTATGATGAGAAACGCAACACGCTGGCGTATCTGGCCTATTCCGACAAAGTAGTCGACGGGTCGCCGAAGAACGCCATCAGCGCGGTGCCGGTCATGCCGTGGCGACAATAACAGGGAAAGAGTATGCAGCAACCGCAGGTCTGGTTAGTCGAGGATGAACAGGGAATCGCCGATACGCTCATCTACACCCTGCAACTGGAAGGGTTTACCGTTGAGCTATTCGCTCGCGGGCTGCCCGCGCTGGAAAAAGCGCGTCAGCAACGGCCGGATGCGATGATTCTCGATGTGGGACTACCGGATATCAGCGGCTTTGAGCTGTGTCGGCAGTTGCTGGAACGCCATCCTGCGCTGCCGATTCTTTTCCTGACTGCCCGTAGCGATGAAGTGGATCGATTGCTTGGTCTGGAGATCGGCGCAGATGATTATGTCGCCAAGCCGTTCTCGCCGCGCGAAGTGAGCGCCCGCGTGCGCACGCTGCTGCGCCGGGTGAAAAAGTTTGCTGCGCCGTCGCCGGTGGTGCGTACCGGACATTTTGAACTCAATGAACCGGCGGCGCAGATCGCCTGGTTTGGTACGCCGCTCTCGCTGACGCGTTATGAATTTCTGCTCCTTAAAACCCTGCTACTGTCGCCGGAGCGCGTGTACTCGCGTCAGCAATTGATGGATATTGTCTGGTCTGATGCCCAGGAGACCTTCGATCGGACGGTCGATACACACATCAAAACCCTGCGCGCTAAGCTACGCGCGATCAATCCGGATCTCTCGCCAATTAACACGCATCGTGGAATGGGATACAGCCTGAGGAGCGTCTGATGCGCATCGGAATGCGTTTGCTACTGGGCTACTTTCTTATTGTCGCCGTCGCCGCCGTGTTTGTGCTGTCTATCTTCGTTCAGGAGATAAAGCCGGGCGTCCGCCGCGCGACGGAAGGGACGCTGATTGACACCGCGACGCTGCTGGCGGCGCTGGCCCGCGACGATCTCCTTTCCGGCAACCCGACTGACGGCCAGTTGGCGAAGGCATTCGCCCAGCTGCAACATCGCCCGTTTCGCGCCAATATCAGCGGGATCGTCAAAGTGCGCAATGAATACCATGTCTACATGACGGATGCGCAGGGGAAGGTGTTGTTTGATTCGGAAAACAAAGCGGTGGGGCAGGATTATTCTCGCTGGAATGACGTCTGGCTTACGCTGCGCGGACAGTATGGCGCCCGCAGCACGGCAAAAGATGCTGCCGATCCCAATAGCACCGTGATGTACGTAGCCGCGCCGATAATCAGCGATGGACGGATTATCGGCGTCCTGTCTGTCGGCAAACCGAATGCGGCAATGGCGCCGGTGATTAAGCGCAGCGAACGGCGCATTCTGTGGGCCAGCGCCGTTTTACTGGGAATTGCGCTGGCGATTGGCGCGGGGATGGTCTGGTGGATTAACCGCTCCATCGCCCGGTTGACGCGCTATGCGGATTCTGTCACCGAAAACCGCCCGCTTGCGTTACCTGCATTAGGCAGCAGCGAGCTGCGTAAACTGGCGCAGGCGCTGGAGAGTATGCGCATTAAGCTGGAAGGCAAGAATGAGATTGAGCAGTACGTGTATGCGTTGACTCATGAGCTGAAAAGTCCGCTGGCGGCGATACGCGGCGCGGCGGAGATTCTGCGTGAAGGACCGCCCGCGGATGTGGTTACCCGCTTTACAGAGAATATACTGGCGCAAAATACGCGAATGCAGGCGCTGGTAGAGACCCTGCTGCGCCAGGCGCGGCTGGAAAACCGGCAGGATATCCCTCTCGCGCCGGTTGCTGTTGATGAGCTATTTACGCAGCTTAGCGAGGCACGCAGTATTCAGTTGGCGGCAAAAAAGATCACCCTTACTCTACGGCCTTCCTCGCTGGTTGTCGTCGCCGACGCGGAGCTTCTGGCGCAGGCGCTGGGCAATGTGTTGGACAATGCCATCGACTTTACGCCTGAAAATGGCGTTATCACATTAAGCGCTCAGCCGATGGGGGAGAAAGCGATCCTGCAGGTGACGGATTCCGGCTGTGGTATTCCTGATTTTGCGCTGCCGCGCATTTTCGACCGATTCTATTCGTTGCCCCGTGATAACGGGCGTAAAAGCAGCGGGCTTGGGCTGGCGTTTGTCAGCGAGGCGGCGCGGCTCCTCAACGGTGAGGTGACGTTGTGCAATCGTCCCGAAGGCGGCGTGCTGGCCTCGTTGACACTTCACCGTCACTTCACATAACTTCAAATTCTCCCCACATCGCGTTCTTACACTGCTGGCATTGCAAAGGAGAACGCTATGTTGAAATCCCCCCTGTTGTGGAAAATGATTACGTTAGGCGGCGCCATGATCCTGCTGTTAATTCCCCTGATGATGGTACGGCACACCATCGTGGAGCGTGCTGATTATCGAAGCCATGTAGAAGCCGCTATTCGTCAGAGTACCAGCGGCCCGCAAAAGGTCGTCGGCCCGCTGGTGGCGGTTCCGGTGACAGAGCTCTATACCGTGCTGGAAGAGGAGAAAGAGGTCCAGTATAAGCGCAGCTATCTCTATTTTTGGCTGCCGGAGTCGCTATTGGTTGAAGGCAATCAAAACGTTGAAGCGCGAAAAATAGGTATTTATCAGGGGCAGGTGTGGCATACCGATATGGCGATAAAGGCGGAGTTTGATGTGGCCCGTCTGCATGAGCTGAACAGACCGAACATTACCCTTGGAAAGCCCTTTATCGTCGTGGGCGTCGGCGATGCGCGCGGTATCAGCGCAGTAAAAGCGCCGCAGGTGAATGGTGAAACGCTCACTGTAGAACCGGGGACCGGCTTACCGGAAAGTAGAGAGGGCATTCATATCCCGCTGCCGGACAGTCAGTGGGCGACGCGCAACCTGACGTTGGCGATGTCGTTAAATTTAAGCGGAACCGGCAGCTTTTCACTGGTTCCCGTCGGGCGTAGCAGTGAAATGACCCTGACCAGTAACTGGCCGCACCCAAATTTTGTGGGGGATTTTCTTCCCGGTAAACGCGAAATCAGCGGTTCAGGATTTCAGGCCCAGTGGCAAACCAGCCGGTTTGCCACGAATCTCGGCGAACAGTTTGCTGATGCGCAAAAGGTGGATTGGGACAACTTACCGGCGTTTAGCGTCGCTGTATCGACGCCAGCCGACCAGTATCAACTGACGGACAGAGCGACGAAATATGCCATTTTGTTGATTACGCTAACGTTTATGGCTTTCTTTGTCTTCGAAACCCTGACGGGGCAGCGGTTACACCCGATGCAGTATCTGCTGGTGGGGTTATCGCTGGTGATGTTCTACCTGCTGTTGCTGGCACTGTCGGAACATATCGGTTTCACGCCAGCCTGGATCGCCGCAAGCCTGGTGGGCGCGTTGATGAATAGCGTTTATTTGCAGGCGGTGCTGAAAGGATGGCGCAATAGCGTGCTGTTTACGTTAGCGTTATTGGCGCTGGATGGCGTGATGTGGGGATTGCTGCGTTCGGAAGATAGCTCGTTGCTTCTGGGTACCGGCGTTCTGCTACTGGCGCTTGGCGGCGTGATGTTCCTGACGCGCCATCTGGACTGGTATTCGCTCTCTTGTCAGCAACGTAAGTCATTACCGCCAGTAAAAGATGACGAATTACGTTTGTGGAAATAAATCTAACGGGCGCGCGCGTTAACGTTTTCCCGCGCAGCGCCAGAAACTGTGATGCCGTTAGTTATAGGTCAGGTTTAATGTTGCCGTGGCATTCGCCTGGCCGGCCGTTACCGTGGCGGCGGTTTTATAGTAGCGCGCGCTAATTTTCAGGGTGGTCGACATATTCATGGTTCCGCCGTTAACCGTCTGGCTGCCATCGGCATTGGTGGTAATCGTGTGAGTAAAGAGATCAATTTTTTGATTGATTGGCAAACTGTCGGTAAAGAAACCGGCGTCCGGCGCCTGAATACCCAACTGTACGCCAACGCCGGTTGCGCTGGTTGGCGCGCTTGCATTGCTCAACTGGATGACTGAATTATCAGGATTGTTTCCGCTGGCCGGTTGGGCGCTTAACGATGCGGAAATAGCGGTGCCTTGTTCGCAGGTCAATAAGATATCCTGCTCGCCTGTGCCCGCGGTTTGACTGTTAGCGAAACTGCCTAAATTGACGCTGCCTAAATCCACGGTGATGGCAGGTGTTTCTACCCGACATCCCATCGCTTTCATAATCAATTGCGTATTCCCCAAATACAGATGGGTCAGGATATCGCCGCCGGAGTCTTCCGTTGCGCTATCGCGAAAAGATACGCGCGCCAGTGGGCTTTGGAATGTCGCGGTACCGGAGGTGATCGGACCGCCTAAGGCGACCAGTTCAACATTGTAGGCGGGAGCCATCGCATGGTGTGTTTTATTGCCATCGCCATTATGGTAGGTATTATCGATTGGCATGACATTATCGTAAGGGCCAGCATTCGTTTGGGTTTTAATCGCAACGCCCACGCCGGAAATCCCGGTGCTAAATACCGGCGTGTTGTTCCCGTCATTCGCATTGATTGTCGCTGATGTATTTGACTGCGCGCTACCGGGTTCATATAAAAAACCGACCTTATAATCGCGACTACAGCCATCCATTGTGACTTCGGAGGTGGAAACCCAGCCCGATTGCCACAACACTTCGCCTGCGGTATAGGCGTGGCTATCCACCACAAGCTGCGACGGCGGGGTGATAGTGATCGCGCCTTCATTTCCGGAACGTTTACAGGAGGCGTAACCATAACTGGAGTACGCGAACAGCAGAATAAGCGCCAGATATAACCTTCTCATGAAAAATTCCTGCTTTTATACCAGGTGAAATAGAAAGATGTTATTGCCATGCGATAGTGAACGTCACAACGGACGTGAAATCCCCTGCCGTGACTTTTCCATACGGGGTATACATCCTTGCGGCGACAGGTAAATTGGCTTCATGGGTATTACTGTTGATATCCACCGTGTAAGTGACGTTGTTGGCCAGATTGACCAGACTTTTACCGTCCAGGTTAAAAAGCTGTAATCCTAAATCCTGCGCCGGATTGGCCGCGCTGTTTGCATAAATCGCAGAAGCATAATGCGGATCGGGATAAGGTACGCCGTTAAATGAAATCGCGGCTTTTGTGGTCGTTGCCGGGCAATTCGTCATTTTTATGGTAAAAGGAATGGTGGCGGTATTGCCACCGGCCACGGCGATATCCGCCCGGGCATATTGTCCAAGAGAGATCGTGTCAGGTACCGTCACGGTACACGGATCGGCATAAATTAATCCCGTAACGTTAATGTCTACGGCATCTGCGGTATTGTATGCCGCGCTGATCGAGGGCGACCATAATGCCAGACCCGTGAACGTTAACAGGGCGGCTAATGCAGCAAATCTGTTCATATTCATCTTTTATCCCACCAGAATCACTGGCATTGCTCGTGTAAGATTTCTACGCCAGAAGCGGAGGGGGAGCTCGGTATACGATAAGAGACCTGACACCGGTCTGCTGCTGTTGGCCCCCACTTCACTAATAACCGCCCTTGTTTTTCCAGTCCGGTTAACCAGGCTTGCCCCGCATCACCAACAAAACTGCTGTGATTGTCTGGTTTTGTTAAAGACGAGACGGTCGCGCCAAAAGGAACAGGCAGATTGTTTATGCGGGTTAATACCATCAATGCCTTGTAACCAATATTGGTTTTATATTCAGCCCTGACCACCGCGCCACGGGTAGGCACCAGCGTTTTACTGGTATCAATGAGCTCAATATTTTTTCTAATGCCCGTCGTATCTAAAGACACTTCATTACGATGGTAAGGCGAAGCATAAGGTACGACGGCATAGCCCCGAAAATCGGTGTCCACGCCCGTTTCGTTATTCACGGGGACACCCGCTGCGCCAGGGGCTTTAACCAATATGATGGTGTCGTCCATTGGCTGGGATAGTGTCAGGCCATTTCGATGTAGCAGTACGCCGCCCTGAACGCCATAATTCAGACGGCGCATATGATTATCGTAGCTATACCCGCCGTTAATATCCGCATACGTCCCGTTATAGGTTGCGCTCACATTACCGCTGGTGGCTTTCTCTTGAGAGGAATAACCTTCCTGAACGCTCCATGAGAGATTTTTCTGTGCCAGCGCTGTTCCGTTTAAACCGACAGTATGCGTGGTATCGCCGTCTTTCGCGGAATTCATATTGTAGGTGGCATACGTTGACGGCATAAAGGCATCTAACGGAATACTAATATTGATTGAAATTTGCTGGTCATTACTGTCTTCCGTATCGTCGTCTTCATCCTGAGAATTATCGGCGTTCAGCGTATAAGAATAGTTAATGCCATAGCTTACGTTATGCCATGTGTTGTTATAGCCAATACCTAATGATGTGGTATGAGTGTCATTCCAGTAATCTTCATTATATAAAGTGAGTGAAATGGAACCGTAGATAATGTCTTGCGATAACGACAGGTCGGTGCGATTACGTACATGATCATAGTGACTATTATCGCTATAGGTATCCAGCACATCCTCAAGAGCGTAGTAATCTTTGGTCGAATAACGGTAGCCGGCGACAGTGAAATTGGTGCCTGTTGACTGAATATCTTTGCTGTAACGAATACGCCAGGATTGTCCGGTAAGCGTATCGCTAACCACATCGCCTGCTTTAATTTTTGACCATGAGTTGGTGACGTCTAAAGACAATGCGCCCAGATCGCCAAGGTTTAAGCCTGTCCCGATGAGCGCCGCATGATAAACATCATTGCTCAGCGTACTCTCTATTCCGCCATAGGCGGTTATGCCGCCTGCTAATCCGTATAAGGCCGTCAGTTCAGCGAAGTTCTGTTGCGCGGAATGCGTATCTGATGAACGCGTGCGGCCTACCGTCAGGTCGTATTTCAGGTGGCCTTCACGCTGTAATACCGGAACGCTGGCGTAGGGCACAATGAAATGCTGTTCAGAACCATCGGATTCTTTGATGGTGACGTACAGGTCGCCCGAACCGCCGGTTGGATAAAGATCATTAATGGCGAATGGACCCGCCGGAACGTTAGTTTTGTAGATGGTATAACCGTTTTGTTCAACGGTTACCTGCGCGCTGCTTTTGGCCACCCCGCGAATGACCGGGGCGAACCCTTTCATACTGTCCGGCAACATATCGTCATCAGAAGAGATCTGTACGCCCTTAAATGAAATACTGTCAAAGACGTCCGCGGGCGTGTTATTTTCCCCGGCGATCAGCTGTCCTTTTAAAAATTCGATATCGCGAGAAACATAGGTGTAGGCAGAATCCCAGCTATTTTGCCCATCGCTGTCATGATTCCAGGTTGAGTAGTTACGAAAACGCCATGCGCCAATGTTAATACCAGGGCGCAGGTTAGCGTATTCGCTATTTTCCGTCCGATTTTCATCAATATCGTGATCCTGCGATCCGGTAAAACTGTAGTTCAGCAAAAAAGCATTAATGCCTTCATCCCATTCGCTGGTAGGGACGAATTCTCGCGGGTCGGCGATCAACGCGATTTGAGGGATCGCTAAATCCAGCCGGTTACCGATGACATTAAACTTTGCTACAGCGCCAGCCAGCAGACTAAGATCGGTACACCCGTTTGGGTCATTTTTAAGCTCGGGGAAGTTTTCTGTTTTTACGCCCCACTGCTTGAGTTGTTCAACGCTAAGACACGGCTGTAGGGAGAGCTTATTATCTGCTGATTTTTTATTTTTAAAGGCAATATTTTTTGTTTCAACACTGGTGTTATTAATATAAATATCAACATTATAGGTGCCTTCTGCCTGCCCCCCCTTTTCGAAAACCGATAGATCGACATTCTCCACGCCCGGTTCATCATTTTCCAACGATAATGGATTAAAATGATCATGCGCTAACGCTGGTTTTATGGAACAGCATATAAACAGAAACGATAACGCTAATTGAGAACGGGGCTCTACTCTGGAGAATTGCACAGTAAAAGTCCTGAAAGGGTAAAAGTAAAGTGAAGTCGTTAATGGCTAGAATGAACCGGAATGCGGCTCTAAACTCATCCCATAATCGCTGATTAATCGCCACGTTACCGTGCCATGAGGGGCGGCAGTAGAACCCAATTTAAATGACGCTGATGATTTTGGCGGAACGAAGGTCGCTGATTTCACTTCATGGCTGTTAAGCGTCACACTGGCAAAGTTCATATAATAGGGAGTGGGGTTATTTACGGTAATAACATCACCTGCCGTCTGCCATTTTAATTGTTGGCTCTGGCTATCAGGCGTTGATTTTGTTAATGCTGGCGGTCGATAAATAAGCTTTATTTGGGTATTAATTGAGATTTCCACGCGGTTCGCGGAGGCATTATCATCAATAGAAGGAATACCCTTAATATTGAGCCAGTACATAGACTCCCGATCTGCAGGTAGGGGGGCGCCAGAGCGAATAACCCGAATACTGTTCTTTTGCCCGGCATCAAGGCGAAAAAGAGGCGGGGTGATAATAAACGCCTGCTTATTTGTGACCTGGGGATCGGCAACCGATAACCATGACTGAACAAGATTCGCTTTGCTGTCTTTATTCTCTACATTGATTGACGACTCATCATTATTGCCGTCGAAAACCAGTCGGGTTCCGCCAACAACAATGCTGGCATGGGCAACATGGCTTGTCAGTAATACGACCAACACGGATTTCTTTATGTGTTTCATTTTTTACTCTGTAAAGATGTTTTGCGCTATGGACTGGCATCCTGCCTGTCCATATCAGGATGAGAATGCCTTACTGATACGAAACGGTATACGTAACCTGAGTGCTAACATCTCCACCGGTTACGGTTGCGGAACCATCGTTTGCCATGGCGGCGTAATAGGTAAAGTCTGCTTCCGAGCCGTCGGTTGGCAGGTTCACTGCGGCATCATCCGTGTTATCTGTCACATCGCTATGTGAAGCGTTCTGAATAGAAATACCGACACCCGCGGCGCCCGTTTCCGATCCTTCGTCCGCGTTTTTGAAGTACGTTGGGTTGGAATCATCTGTTGCGCCGTGGAAGCGGAACATGGCCTGGGTCGGTACGCCAGTCCCTGCTTCCGGGCAGCTAACCAGGCTTACGGTAAACGGCACGTAATCGGTTGTGGCGCCTTTTTCCGCGATGCGTTCTTTGCTGTAATTACCTAAATCAATGGTGGTATCCGTGGAGCCATTAACCTGAACCGTACACGCCTGATCGTAAATTTTGCCATTGAACGTAATCGTGTTCTGGGCAAATACCGGTGTGGATGCTACGGCAGTTAACATTGCCAGGATGATAATTTTCTTATTAAACATATTAATTGTTGCCTGATTCTATTCGCTGAAAAATAAAGATAGCTATATAAAATAAAATATTATATTTTACTCTGTATGCGCTTCTTTCTGTTCTGTAGATAAGCAGGCGGCTATTCTACGTATATCAACTATGAACTCAATAAAAATTCTGATGCAATATTGAACGGCAGTCCAGTTTCGGACCCGGTAACAAAGTTTAATAAAATACCACTAAAGAAGTATGGTTGATGACCGGATTTATAGAGCAAGATCTCTTTTTTGATAATAGTTATTATTTCCTGGAGGATTTATTTAACTCTATATTGCTTTATTTTTAAGAATATACGACGCTTGTCCGTTTAAAATGAAACCGGCAGGTTTCGAAGCTCTAACAGTCTTCCATGCAGTATTTTTATATAGTCCCCCGCTTTTAGTTCTGAAAGTACCTGCATGATACGGCTGCGTGAAAGCCCGGTTCTCTGCTGTATGAAGTTCTGTGCGTTGATCTCAAATCGTGAGCTTTCAGGATACGACCACAGTTCAAGTAACAGCGCTTTTATCTGGCTATAGGCGTCCTGCCCGATAAGGTTTCTGTCACGGTTAGTCATGAAAGCAATGCGGTACATCAGGATGTTCGAAATGTCACGCCAGAGATGCTTTTCATCAGCTATTTCCACAAAATCTTTTACTGGGACAGGATAATATTCACAGGTGGTTTCGGCGATAAAAAAGACGTCTGAATTCTCTTCTAACTGGTATAAGTCAGCATAGGCATCTACCAGGCCTAAAATCATTGGTGAGACACCGCAGCCCATTACAATGCTGTCGATACGCCGACATACTTTAATAGCGCCTTTAGTGATTAACAGGATGTGGGATTGATTATCAATCTTGATATCCAGTGTTTTACCGGCCGTAATAGTGACAGGGGAGATGTTTTGAATAACGTGCCGATGAATATTTAAAATGGCTTGCAGGTTTTTTTCTTTCCCTGTGGGACGATACACATTCCCGCCGTTTAACTGCTTCATATCTTCCCCATTATTATGGCTGATAAAGTGGTTGACTATTAAAAGGTAAACATAAATTTAATATTCACTTAAAATTATAATTAAGTAAATTAAAATAGCCAACAAGAATATTTAAGTCAATGTATTCACCTTATCAATGCATGAGCGACAACGCTGTTTGTAAGGTTAACCATAGTAAATGTGATGATTTTATTTGCAATCATTTTATGACAGCTATCATAGGTACCGTGCTTAACGAGCGCGTAGAGCGTACAGGATAGCGAAGCGATGAACATCGCTGTTGGAGGATACGAATGAGAGAAAAGTACAAAATGCAGGCGGGCGGCGTTTTACTGAGCGAAATCGCCGCCTGCCGGAACTCCTCCCGGCGGGAGCCATAAGCGGTTAGCGGTACTGGACGATCAGGCTTTGAATCTCCGGATGATCTTTTAACGACACGTGCCGTACCGTGGCGATTCCATTCATCAACGAAATAGCGTTTCCAGACGGTGTGGCGACTGTCTGCAAATGGGGGATATTATTCCGCAAACATGATACCTCGATATTGCGATCGTGAGGCGCAAGATTACAACCATATTCGACAATCTGGCCTTTGAAATGAATAACGCCTGCGGAGACCGGCGCGGTAGCAGCCAGCGCGGCTGATGAAGCT
Source organism: Salmonella sp. SJTUF15591 (assembly GCF_043356435.1). NCBI lineage: Bacteria > Pseudomonadati > Pseudomonadota > Gammaproteobacteria > Enterobacterales > Enterobacteriaceae > Salmonella > Salmonella sp. SJTUF15591. Next base: position 474,624 of record NZ_JBEUJO010000003.1, read on the forward strand.
GACATCGCTGCACAAAACAGGTAGCAGCATAATGGTGATTTTTTCATCCTTTGAAACCTCACGTCCTGTGAGCATCCCCTTATTTTTTGGGGACTAACAAATCCCGTGTATTACTCTTTAATGTAAATACACAAACTACCTTAACTTTCGCAAGCTGAGATAAACAGCGCTATACGACAATTTTTATGTAAAAGAGTACGTCATAACGGCAGGTCAGGAGGGAAAGCGAGGCCGCTTAGCGGAAGGGGGGGCATAAGAAACAGCCAGTAAGAATAACTTACCGGCTGTTTTTACGGTTTGGCGCCTGGGCCGAATTAATCCTGCAGGTCGCCGCAGAAGCGATAACCTTCGCCGTGAATGGTGGCGATGATTTCCGGCGTATCCGGCGTGGATTCGAAATGCTTACGAATACGACGAATGGTAACGTCAACAGTACGGTCATGCGGCTTCAGCTCGCGCCCGGTCATTTTCTTCAACAGCTCTGCGCGTGACTGAATTTTGCCAGGGTTTTCGCAGAAGTGAAGCATCGCGCGGAACTCGCTGCGCGGTAGTTTATACTGCTCGCCGTCCGGGCCGATCAGTGAACGACTGTTGATATCCAGTTCCCAACCGTTGAACTTGTAGCTTTCAACGCTACGACGCTCTTCGCTGACGGTACCCAGGTTCATGGTACGGGACAGCAGGTTGCGGGCACGGATGGTCAATTCGCGTGGGTTAAACGGTTTGGTGATGTAATCATCCGCGCCGATTTCGAGGCCGAGAATTTTGTCGACTTCGTTATCGCGGCCCGTCAGGAACATCAGCGCAACGTTAGCCTGTTCACGCAGTTCACGCGCTAAGAGGAGACCGTTTTTCCCTGGCAGATTGATATCCATGATCACCAGGTTGATGTCATATTCAGAGAGGATCTGATGCATTTCCGCGCCATCTGTCGCTTCGAATACATCATAGCCTTCCGCTTCGAAAATACTTTTCAACGTGTTGCGTGTTACCAACTCGTCTTCAACGATAAGAATGTGCGGGGTCTGCATGTTTGCTACCTAAATTGCCAACTAAATCGAAACAGGAAGTACAAAAGTCCCTGACCTGCCTGATGCATGTCGCAAATTAACATGATCGGCGTAACATGACTAAAGTACGTAATTGCGTTCTTGATGCACTTTCCATCAACGTCAACAACATCATTAGCTTGGTCGTGGGTACTTTCCCTCTGGACCCGACAGTGTCAAAAACGGCTGTCATCCTAACCATTTTAACAGCAACATAACAGGCTAAGACGTACCGGACACCTAATAAAACTACGCTTCGTTGACATATATCAAGTTCAATTGTAGCACGTTAACAGTTTGATGAAATCATCGTAGCTAAATGCTAGCTTTCATCACAAATTTGCAATATTCCAACTAGTTACGTAAGCCAACTAATAAATGTGATGAATCCAAAGAACAGGATCTATTTTAAATTAAATTATCCTAAATAAACAGCAGGATAACGATGTTCTGTTAACATAAACAGCAATAGTACAGATACGCAATAGTGTAGCGTCTTTTACGAAATCAAAAATGCTTTTTCAGTGATATCCGTTAAAATTTTGTAAATTTGCGAAGCGTAATATGCTTACAAACGCCAGCTAATTTCCTGTAAATTAGTCAAAAAGAGTAATGAAATGCGTGTAACAATCGTTCTTGTCGCTCCCGCCAGAGCGGAAAATATCGGCGCAGCCGCCCGGGCTATGAAGACCATGGGATTTACTGACCTGCGTATTGTCGACAGCCAGGCGCACCTGGAGCCCACCACCCGTTGGGTCGCACATGGATCTGGAGATATTATTGATAATATTGAGGTTTTCCGCACCCTTGCCGACGCGCTCCACGATGTGGATTTTACCATCGCGACGACAGCCCGCAGCCGGGCAAAATTTCATTACTACGCTTCGCCCGCTGAACTGGTTCCCTTATTACAGGAAAAATCACGCTGGATGCGTCATGCCGCGCTGGTTTTTGGCCGTGAGGATTCCGGTTTGACCAATGACGAGCTGGCGCTGGCGGATGTATTGACCGGCGTGCCGATGGCGGCGGATTACCCTTCGCTCAATCTGGGTCAGGCGGTCATGGTGTATTGCTATCAATTAGCAGGTTTAATGCAACAGACCACAGAATCCGTTGATATTGCTGATGAATCGCAGTTACAGGCGTTACGCGCGCGCCTTTTACGCCTGCTAACGACTCTGGAGGCGGCCGATGACCACAAATTAACCGACTGGCTACAACAGCGAATCGGCCTGCTGGGACAGCGAGATACGGTAATGTTGCACCGTTTGGTCCATGATATTGAAAAAAAACTAACAAAATAACGTGCTGTAATTTTTAAAATAATAAGAGATTACGTCTGGTTGCAAGAGATCATAACAGGGGGAATTGGTTGAAAATAAATATATCGCCAGCAGCACATGAACAAGTTTCGGAATGTGATCAATTTAAAAATTTATTGACTTAGGCGGGCAGATACTTTAACCAATATAGGAATACAAGACAGACAAATAAAAATGACAGAGTACACAACATCCATGAACCGCATCAGCACCACCACCATTACCACCATCACCATTACCACAGGTAACGGTGCGGGCTGACGCGTACAGGAAACACAGAAAAAAGCCCGCACCTGAACAGTGCGGGCTTTTTTTTCGACCAGAGATCACGAGGTAACAACCATGCGAGTGTTGAAGTTCGGCGGTACATCAGTGGCAAATGCAGAACGTTTTCTGCGTGTTGCCGATATTCTGGAAAGCAATGCCAGGCAAGGGCAGGTAGCGACCGTACTTTCCGCCCCCGCGAAAATTACCAACCATCTGGTGGCGATGATTGAAAAAACTATCGGCGGTCAGGATGCTTTGCCGAATATCAGCGATGCCGAACGTATTTTTTCTGACCTGCTCGCAGGACTTGCCAGCGCGCAGCCGGGATTCCCGCTTGCACGGTTGAAAATGGTTGTCGAACAAGAATTCGCTCAGATCAAACATGTTCTGCATGGTATCAGCCTGCTGGGTCAGTGCCCGGATAGCATCAACGCCGCGCTGATTTGCCGTGGCGAAAAAATGTCGATCGCGATTATGGCGGGACTCCTGGAGGCGCGTGGGCATCGCGTCACGGTGATCGATCCGGTAGAAAAACTGCTGGCGGTGGGTCATTATCTTGAATCTACCGTCGATATCGCGGAGTCGACTCGCCGTATCGCCGCCAGCCAGATCCCGGCCGATCACATGATCCTGATGGCGGGCTTTACCGCCGGTAATGAAAAGGGTGAACTGGTGGTGCTGGGCCGTAATGGTTCCGACTATTCCGCCGCCGTGCTGGCCGCCTGTTTACGCGCTGACTGCTGTGAAATCTGGACTGACGTCGATGGCGTGTATACCTGTGACCCGCGTCAGGTGCCGGACGCCAGGCTGCTGAAATCGATGTCCTACCAGGAAGCGATGGAACTCTCTTACTTCGGCGCCAAAGTCCTTCACCCTCGCACCATAACGCCTATCGCCCAGTTCCAGATCCCCTGTCTGATTAAAAATACCGGCAATCCGCAGGCACCAGGAACGCTGATCGGCGCGTCCAGCGACGATGATAATCTGCCGGTTAAAGGGATCTCTAACCTTAACAACATGGCGATGTTTAGCGTCTCCGGCCCTGGAATGAAAGGGATGATTGGGATGGCGGCGCGTGTTTTCGCCGCCATGTCTCGCGCCGGGATCTCGGTGGTGCTCATTACCCAGTCCTCCTCTGAGTACAGCATCAGCTTCTGTGTGCCGCAGAGTGACTGCGCGCGTGCCCGCCGTGCGATGCAGGATGAGTTCTATCTGGAGCTGAAAGAGGGGCTGCTGGAGCCGCTGGCGGTTACTGAGCGGTTGGCGATTATCTCTGTTGTCGGCGACGGTATGCGCACGTTACGCGGCATTTCAGCGAAATTCTTCGCCGCGCTGGCGCGGGCCAATATCAATATCGTGGCGATCGCTCAGGGATCTTCTGAGCGTTCCATTTCTGTGGTGGTGAATAACGACGATGCCACCACCGGCGTGCGGGTAACGCACCAGATGCTGTTCAATACCGATCAGGTGATTGAAGTGTTTGTCATTGGCGTCGGCGGCGTCGGCGGCGCGCTACTGGAACAGCTTAAACGTCAACAAACCTGGCTGAAGAACAAGCACATCGATCTACGCGTGTGCGGCGTGGCGAACTCAAAGGCGTTGCTAACCAATGTGCATGGCCTGAATCTGGACAACTGGCAGGCGGAACTGGCGCAAGCGAACGCGCCGTTCAATCTGGGACGCTTAATTCGCCTGGTGAAAGAATATCATCTACTCAATCCGGTGATTGTTGATTGTACCTCCAGTCAGGCGGTGGCCGACCAGTATGCCGACTTCCTGCGTGAAGGATTCCATGTGGTGACGCCAAACAAGAAAGCGAACACCTCGTCGATGGACTACTACCATCAGCTACGTTTCGCCGCCGCGCAATCACGGCGCAAATTCTTGTATGACACCAACGTCGGCGCCGGTTTGCCGGTAATCGAAAACCTGCAAAACCTGCTGAATGCGGGTGATGAACTGCAAAAGTTTTCCGGCATTCTTTCCGGGTCGCTCTCTTTTATTTTCGGTAAACTGGAAGAGGGGATGAGTCTCTCACAGGCGACCGCCCTGGCGCGCGAGATGGGCTATACCGAACCCGATCCGCGCGACGATCTTTCCGGTATGGATGTGGCGCGGAAACTGTTGATCCTCGCCCGCGAGACGGGCCGCGAGCTGGAGCTTTCCGATATCGTGATTGAACCGGTGTTGCCGGACGGGTTTGACGCCTCCGGCGATGTGACCGCCTTTATGGCGCATCTGCCGCAGCTTGACGACGCGTTTGCCGCCCGTGTGGCTAAAGCTCGTGATGAAGGTAAGGTATTGCGCTATGTGGGCAATATCGAAGAGGATGGCGTGTGCCGCGTGAAGATTGCCGAAGTTGATGGTAACGATCCGCTCTTCAAAGTGAAAAACGGTGAAAACGCGCTGGCGTTCTACAGCCACTATTATCAGCCCTTGCCGTTGGTGCTGCGCGGCTACGGCGCAGGCAATGATGTGACGGCGGCGGGCGTGTTTGCCGATCTGTTACGGACCCTCTCATGGAAGTTAGGAGTTTAACATGGTGAAAGTGTATGCCCCGGCTTCCAGCGCGAACATGAGCGTCGGTTTCGACGTGTTGGGCGCAGCCGTCACACCCGTTGACGGCACGTTGCTGGGCGATGTGGTATCCGTTGAAGCAGCGGACCATTTCCGTCTGCATAACCTGGGGCGATTTGCCGATAAACTGCCGCCGGAGCCGCGTGAAAATATTGTTTATCAGTGCTGGGAACGTTTTTGCCAGGCATTGGGGAAAACCATCCCGGTGGCGATGACGCTGGAAAAAAATATGCCGATTGGTTCCGGGTTAGGGTCCAGCGCCTGTTCCGTCGTCGCTGCGCTGGTCGCGATGAATGAGCACTGCGGCAAACCGTTAAACGACACGCGTCTGTTGGCGCTGATGGGCGAGCTGGAAGGCCGTATCTCCGGCAGCATCCATTACGATAACGTCGCGCCGTGCTTTCTTGGCGGTATGCAGTTGATGATTGAAGAAAACGGCATTATTAGTCAGCAGGTGCCGGGCTTTGATGAGTGGCTATGGGTACTGGCTTATCCGGGCATTAAAGTTTCCACCGCAGAAGCACGGGCCATTTTGCCTGCGCAGTATCGCCGTCAGGATTGCATTGCGCATGGACGGCATCTGGCCGGTTTTATTCACGCCTGTTACTCGCGGCAGCCGCAGCTTGCCGCCGCGCTGATGAAAGATGTTATTGCCGAACCATACCGCGCGCGTTTACTGCCGGGCTTTAGCCAGGCGCGGCAGGCGGTGTCGGAGATCGGCGCGCTGGCGAGCGGGATTTCAGGATCGGGGCCGACGCTGTTTGCGCTATGCGATAAACCGGAGACGGCGCAGCGCGTCGCGGACTGGCTGAGCAAACATTATCTGCAAAATCAGGAAGGCTTCGTTCATATTTGCCGGCTGGATACGGCGGGCGCACGAGTAGTGGGATAATCAATGAAACTCTATAATCTGAAAGACCATAATGAGCAGGTCAGCTTTGCGCAGGCCGTCACGCAAGGACTGGGCAAACAGCAGGGACTTTTTTTTCCGCACGAACTGCCGGAGTTTAGCCTGACGGAAATTGATGAGATGCTCAACCAGGACTTTGTCAGCCGTAGCGCAAAGATCCTCTCGGCATTTATTGGCGATGAAATACCGCAGCAAATTCTGGAAGAGCGCGTCCGCGCGGCGTTTGCGTTCCCGGCGCCGGTAGCGCAGGTAGAAAGCGATGTCGGCTGCCTGGAGCTGTTCCATGGTCCGACGCTGGCCTTTAAAGACTTCGGCGGGCGTTTTATGGCGCAAATGCTGACGCATATCAGCGGCGACAAACCGGTGACGATTCTGACCGCAACGTCAGGCGATACCGGCGCGGCGGTGGCTCACGCGTTCTATGGCCTGGAAAATGTGCGGGTCGTCATTCTCTACCCGCGCGGTAAAATCAGTCCGTTGCAGGAAAAACTGTTCTGTACGCTGGGCGGCAACATTGAAACCGTGGCGATCGACGGCGATTTCGACGCTTGCCAGGCGCTGGTGAAACAGGCATTTGATGACGAAGAACTGAAAACGGCGCTGGGGCTGAATTCGGCTAATTCGATTAATATCAGCCGCCTGTTGGCGCAAATTTGCTACTACTTTGAAGCCGTGGCGCAACTGCCGCAGGGGGCGCGTAACCAACTGGTGATCTCCGTACCCAGCGGCAACTTTGGCGATTTGACGGCAGGACTGCTGGCGAAGTCGTTAGGCCTACCGGTGAAACGCTTTATCGCCGCCACCAACGTCAACGACACGGTGCCGCGTTTTCTGCATGACGGAAAGTGGGCGCCGAAAGCGACGCAGGCGACCCTGTCGAATGCGATGGATGTCAGCCAGCCGAATAACTGGCCGCGCGTGGAGGAGCTATTCCGCCGTAAAATCTGGCGTCTGACTGAGCTGGGCTATGCGGCGGTGGATGACACTACGACACAACAGACGATGCGCGAGCTGAAAGCGAAAGGTTATATCTCGGAACCTCATGCGGCGGTAGCGTATCGGGCATTACGCGACCAGTTAAACCCTGGCGAGTATGGCTTGTTTCTCGGAACGGCGCATCCGGCGAAGTTTAAAGAAAGCGTGGAGTCCATTCTGGGAGAAACGCTGGCCTTGCCTGAAGCGCTCGCCGAACGCGCCGATCTGCCGCTGCTTTCACATCATCTGCCTGCGGATTTTGCCGCCCTGCGTAAGCTGATGATGACCCGCCAGTAACCATTGCGCCCGGTGGCGCTGTCGCTTACCGGGCCTATGGGGTGGTGTCGATTTGTAGGCCGGATAAGGCGTAACCGCCATCCGGCGATGTCGTTACTGCTCGTAGCGTTTAAAGACCAGCTCGTCTTGTGTGGAGGTTTCTTCATCAAAGAAATACCCTTCACGGTCAAACGCGGTAAGCTGTTCCGGCTTCGTTAAGCGGTTTTCAATAATAAAACGGCTCATCAGTCCGCGCGCTTTTTTGGCGTAGAAGCTTACCACCTTAAACTTGCCGTTTTTCTCATCAAGGAACACGGGCTTAATCAGTTCGGCATTCAGTTTCTTCGGCTTCACCGATTTAAAATATTCCTCAGAGGCCAGATTCACCACCACCCGATCGCCCTGCGCCTCAAGCGCTTCGTTGAGCTTATCGGTAATGATATCGCCCCAGAATTGATAAAGATCTTTGCCGCGCGGATTCTCCAGGCGAATCCCCATCTCCAGACGATAAGGCTGCATTAAATCCAGCGGGCGCAATACGCCATACAAGCCAGAGAGCATACGCAGATGTTGTTGAGCAAAATCAAAATCCGCGTCGTTGAACGTTTCCGCCTGTAGGCCGGTATAAACATCGCCTTTGAACGCCAGAATCGCCTGGCGTGCATTATCCGGCGTAAAATGAGGCTGCCAGTCATGAAAACGCGTGGCGTTGAGATCCGCCAGTTTGTCGCTAATTCCCATCAGCCTGGAAATTTGCGGCGCCGAAAGCTGGCGGGCCTGTTGAATAAGCTGCTGGCTGTGATCCAACAGCTCCGGCTGGGTATAGCGGGTCGTGGCCAGCGGGCTTTGATAATCAAGCGTTTTTGCAGGTGAAATCAGAATCAGCATATCCAGTCCTTGCAGGGAATTTTCTGCGACTTTAGCAAAAAAACGCCGCAGAGTTGACCGATGGTTGCGATTGTCGGCTTAATCGCGCGATGCCGCATCCCAGGTATCTGGCGCCAGTTGTGGTTCGATATCCGGGAAGCGCCGCGGATCGAACTGCGGTCTTACGCCCAGTTTCCGTTGTCGCAGATAATCGCCGGCGAGGGTATACACCACCGGTGAGAGCAACAAAATCGCCGTCAGATTGGTAATGGCCATACAGGCCATGATCATGTCAGCGAGCTGCCATATCAGCGGAAAACTGATAAGCGTACCGGCGATAACCATGCCAAGTGTCGCAAGGCGTAATAGCCAGATAGCCTTTGCGTTATGTAACCGCAGAAAAAACAGATTGTTTTCGGCGTAAATATAGTTGGCGACGATAGAACTGAACGCGAACAGAATGACGATAAGCGCGACAAAACTGGCGCCCCATTCACCGGTCAACGAAACCATTGCATGTTGGAGAAGCTGAATGCCTTCTGTTGACGAGTGGGACGCGTGATTCCCCGCCAGCAGGATAATCATCGCGCTGGCGGTACAGATGATAATGGTGTCGCTGAATACGCCAATCATTTGCACAATCCCCTGCGCGACAGGGTGAGGGGGATACGACGTTGCCGCCGCGGCCGCATTAGGCGTTGACCCCATACCCGCTTCATTAGAGAACATCCCACGCTGAAAACCGCTGGTAATAGCCTGAGTGAGCGTATATCCGGCTGCGCCTGCCGCGGCTTCCTGCCAGCCAAATGCGCTTTTGACTATCGAGGCGATAACGCCAGGCATTTGCTCAATATGCCAGAGGCAAATGAACACGCTGCCGGCGACCCACAATAACGCGATGAGGGGAATCAGCCATTGCATCAGGCGGGCGACGCCTTTTATGCCGCGAATGATAATTAACAGGGCACAGAACGCCAGAGCAATGCCGGAGATAAGTGGCGGAATGTTGAAGGCGAAATGGAGCGCGCGTGAGACGGCATTCGCCTGCACGCTATTAAAAATCAACCCGTAGGCGACGAGCAGAAAGAGGGCGAAAACCACGCCCATCCAGCGCATTCCCAGCCCGCGCGCCATATACCACGCCGGGCCGCCGCGGAACTGGCCTGTCGGGTCACGTTCTTTATAAAGCTGGGCAAGCGAACACTCGGCGAAGGAGGTCGCCATGCCAATGATGGCCGAGACCCACATCCAGAATACCGCGCCGGGACCGCCTGCGGCGATAGCCAGCGCCACGCCGGCCAGATTACCGCTGCCAATCCGCGCCGCGAGGCTGGTACACAGCGCCTGAAATGACGTCAGGCCGCCTGGCTGCGGGCTAAGGCTGCCTTTCAGACTGCGGCCAAATTGGCGAATATAACGAAACTGAATGAATCCGGTACGCCAGGTAAACCAACATCCTGCGCCGAGCAGCAGGTAAATCATTACCGAGCCCCAGAGTATTTCGTTAATAAAACTGAAAAACTCAGGCATTAACGTCCCTCTTGTTGATGCCGGCACGCTTTGATAATCCTGTATAAGCGTGACCCATGATGTAGATGACCTTGTCAGACTAATATTAACGGCAGTTTACCATAAATACGGCGGTATCCTTTAATTGCGCATCAACCGTCGGCAGATACGCAAACAGTGCACAAGGGCAGCCAGGTGCATGTAGGCGGTTGCGCTGTGAGTGCGTCGTGTTATCATCAGGGTAGACCGGTTACATCCCCTAACAAGCTGTTTAAAGAGAAACTCTATCATGACGGACAAATTGACCTCCCTTCGTCAGTTCACCACCGTAGTGGCTGATACCGGAGATATCGCGGCAATGAAGCTGTACCAGCCGCAGGATGCTACAACTAACCCTTCTCTCATTCTTAACGCAGCGCAAATCCCGGAATATCGTAAGCTGATTGACGATGCTGTCGCCTGGGCGAAGCAGCAGAGCAGCGACCGCGCGCAGCAGGTTGTTGACGCGACCGATAAGCTGGCGGTGAATATTGGCCTGGAAATCCTGAAGCTGGTGCCGGGGCGTATTTCTACCGAAGTTGACGCGCGTCTGTCTTATGACACTGAAGCGTCTATCGCCAAAGCAAAACGTATCATTAAACTCTACAATGATGCGGGTATCAGCAACGATCGTATCCTGATCAAGCTGGCGTCCACCTGGCAGGGCATTCGCGCAGCCGAACAGCTGGAAAAAGAAGGCATCAACTGTAACCTGACGCTGCTGTTCTCCTTCGCGCAGGCGCGTGCGTGCGCCGAAGCGGGCGTCTACCTGATCTCGCCGTTCGTAGGTCGTATTCTTGACTGGTATAAAGCCAATACCGACAAGAAAGACTATGCGCCAGCTGAAGATCCGGGCGTGGTTTCCGTAACGGAAATCTACGAGTACTACAAACAGCATGGTTACGAAACCGTCGTTATGGGCGCAAGCTTCCGTAACGTAGGCGAAATTCTGGAACTGGCGGGCTGCGACCGTCTGACTATCGCGCCGGCATTGCTGAAAGAACTGGCGGAAAGCGAAGGGGCGATTGAGCGTAAGCTCTCTTTCTCCGGCGAAGTCAAAGCGCGCCCGGAACGCATTACCGAAGCCGAGTTCCTGTGGCAGCATCACCAGGACCCCATGGCGGTTGACAAACTGGCGGATGGTATCCGTAAGTTTGCGGTAGACCAGGAAAAACTGGAAAAAATGATCGGCGATCTGCTGTAATCATTAACGCGTGGCCCTGATATGGGTCACGCTACCTCTTCTGAAACCTGTCTGTCCTTCCCTTCGCAGTGTATCATTCTGTTTAACGAGACTGTTTAAACGGAATAATCATGGATACCTTACGTATTGGCTTAGTTTCTATCTCCGACCGCGCTTCAAGCGGCGTTTACCAGGATAAAGGCATTCCTGCGCTTGAGGAGTGGCTCGCTTCTGCGCTGACCACGCCTTTCGAGGTCCAACGGCGCTTAATTCCTGATGAACAGGAAATTATCGAGCAAACGTTGTGTGAACTGGTTGATGAGATGAGCTGTCATCTGGTGCTGACCACTGGCGGTACCGGTCCGGCGCGTCGCGACGTCACGCCGGACGCGACCCTTGCCATCGCCGACCGTGAAATGCCAGGTTTTGGCGAGCAGATGCGCCAGATCAGCCTGCGCTTTGTGCCGACCGCCATTCTTTCCCGCCAGGTGGGCGTTATCCGTAAACAGGCGTTAATTCTTAATTTGCCTGGACAGCCAAAATCGATCAAAGAAACGCTGGAAGGCGTAAAAGCGGACGATGGCAGCGTTAGCGTGCCGGGCATTTTTGCGAGCGTGCCGTATTGCATACAGCTGCTTGACGGGCCGTATGTCGAAACCGCGCCGGAAGTGGTTGCCGCTTTCCGTCCGAAGAGCGCCAGACGTGAGAATATGTCGTCCTGACCGGAGGATACTGATAGTAGGGTTATTCCTCCCGGTGCGGGAGGAATAAAAGAGATTTAGTGCGCCTCGCCGATTGGCAGAATAGTGCGGCCAAATTGCTCGTTTAGCACTTCACCCATCGCCAGATAAATAGCGCTGGCGCCGCAAACCAGACCAACCCAGCCTGCGATATGGATAATGGCTCCGTTACCGGTGATATTGCCGACCGCCAGCAGAGCGAACAGTACGGTCAGGCTCAGGAAAACAAATTGCAGCGCGCGGGCGGCTTTCAGCGTACCGAAGAACATAAACAGCGTGAACACGCCCCACAGACCTAAATAAGCGCCGAGTAGCTGAGCGTCAGGCGCATCCGTCAGGCCCATTTTCGGCATCAGCAGGATAGCGACCAGCGTCAGCCAGAACGAACCGTAAGAGGTAAAGGCCGTTAAACCAAAGGTATTGCCTTTTTTGTACTCCAGCAGACCGGCAAAAATTTGCGCGATACCGCCGTAGAAAATCCCCATCGCCAGAATAATACCGTCCAGGGCGAAAAAACCGGCATTGTGCAGGTTAAGCAGAATGGTGGTCATGCCGAAGCCCATCAGGCCCAGCGGTGCCGGATTAGCCAACTTAGTGTTGCCCATAATTCCTCAAAATCATCATAATTGAATGGTGAAATAGTTTCCCAGAATAACGAGTTCCGTATTCGGGGCGCGGCATAATAATCAGGGGGAAGAGGACTGTCTATGATCTAATAAGGGGGAAAAGAAAATATTTCCCCCAGTGAGGGCATTCACGCCTGAACGGCTGCCATCATTCGTCGCAGGCAGGCTATTTGCAACACCGCCGGAATAGTCACGCGATACGCGCTGCCGCTCATCGCTTTGACGCCGTTTAACGCCGCGCCGACCGGGCCGCCAAGACCTGCGCCGCGCAGTAATCCGTGACCCAGGATGCTCATTGCGGCATGGGTACGCAAAATGCGGGTAAGCTGGGTGGAGAGCAGGTGGGAGACCCCTTTTGCCAGACTGCGATCTTTCATGAGCAGCGGCAGCAGTTCTTCCAGTTCAGAAACTTTGGCGTCTACGGCTTGCAGAAATTCCTGCTTATGCGCCGCGTCCATCTTCTGCCAGGTATGACGTAAAAAATGCTCCAGCAGTTGCTGTTCTATTTCAAACGTCGACATGCTTTTATCTGCTTTGAGTTTTAGCCGTTTTGCGACATCCAGCAGAATCGCGCGGTACTGTTTTCCGTGTCCGCGCAATTTGTTGGCGATACTGTCGCCGCCGTAATGCTGAAACTCGCCGGCAATGAGCTGCCAGTTACGGCGGTGTTGCTCCGGGTGACCTTCCATCGCTTTGAACAGCTCGTTATGACTAAGGACGCTCGACAAGCGAGCCTTGCCCTTTTCGTTATGCGTCAGCAAACGGGCGAAATCGGCGAGTTGTTCTTCGCTACAATGCTGAAGAAAGTCTAAATCCTCGTCGTGTAAATAGGTGACGTTCATTTTCAGTCTGGCTTTTGGAATAGAAATAACAGCGATTAATCGTCGCCAATGACTTTAAGTCTCGCCATATCGGAAGAATTTACCGTATGGCCTGAGAAGGTAATCTTTGATACGCAGCGTTTGTTGTCGTTATCGCTATTAATATTGATCCAGCCTGTCGTCTGGCCCTCTTTGATTGAGGAAGGGACGTTCAGGCTTTGGCTGGCGCTACGCGCAGTTTTAAAATAGACGGATGCTCCGCTAAGTTCGATGTCGCCGTGATCCGCCGTGAGTTGAATGCGCTTCACGATGCGGCAGACGGGAATTTTCAGCGCGAGATCGTTCGTTTCATTTCTGGGCATGGCAATAACACCCAGTATTTTATGGTCGTTCGCGTGCGCGACGCTACTTAACGCCAGGCCGAAAAGCAGGCCGGCGGAAATCGTTAACACAGATCGCATGGAATTTCTCTTTGACGGGTTCAATAAGCAATTACCGTCTATCATACTCTGCTCATGACAACGATTCAGTTTTGTAATCTTTTCTTTTTATTACAATTTTTCTGTGAATGGTATTCGTTTTTTAATTTATTTCATGAATATTTATCTGTCTGGTTTTCCATCGCGCCCTCTCGTCACTAAAAAATTTTTTCATCTCCCCCTTGATGACGTGGGTTACGACCCCATCTTGTAGTCAACCGCAGTGGTGAGTCTGAAAAAAAACGATTCAGGGTAGTTGAAACCGCACGTTTCGCCCTTATTACAGATTCACAACCACATGATGACCGAATTTTTAGTGGAGACGTTTAGATGGGTAAAATTATTGGTATCGACCTGGGTACTACCAACTCTTGTGTAGCGATTATGGATGGAACGCAGGCACGCGTGCTGGAGAACGCCGAGGGCGATCGCACTACGCCTTCTATCATTGCTTATACCCAGGATGGTGAAACTCTGGTTGGTCAGCCGGCTAAACGTCAGGCAGTGACAAACCCGCAAAACACCCTGTTTGCGATTAAACGCCTGATTGGCCGCCGCTTCCAGGACGAAGAAGTTCAACGTGACGTTTCTATCATGCCGTACAAAATCATCGGCGCCGACAACGGCGACGCATGGCTTGATGTGAAAGGTCAGAAAATGGCGCCGCCGCAGATTTCTGCCGAAGTGCTGAAGAAAATGAAGAAAACGGCTGAAGATTATCTGGGCGAACCGGTAACTGAAGCGGTTATCACCGTACCGGCTTACTTTAACGATGCGCAGCGTCAGGCTACCAAAGACGCTGGTCGTATCGCGGGGCTGGAAGTTAAACGTATCATCAACGAACCGACTGCCGCAGCGCTGGCTTACGGTCTGGATAAAGAAGTCGGCAACCGTACTATCGCGGTTTACGACCTCGGTGGTGGTACTTTCGATATCTCTATTATCGAAATCGACGAAGTTGATGGCGAAAAAACCTTTGAAGTTCTGGCAACCAACGGTGATACCCACCTGGGTGGTGAAGACTTCGATACCCGCCTGATCAACTACCTCGTTGACGAGTTTAAGAAAGATCAGGGCATTGACCTGCGTAACGATCCGCTGGCAATGCAGCGCCTGAAAGAAGCCGCAGAAAAAGCCAAAATCGAGCTGTCTTCTGCGCAGCAGACCGACGTGAACCTGCCGTACATTACCGCAGATGCCACCGGTCCGAAACACATGAACATCAAAGTGACTCGTGCGAAACTGGAAAGCCTGGTTGAAGATCTGGTGAACCGTTCTATCGAGCCGCTGAAAGTCGCACTGCAGGACGCTGGCCTGTCCGTGTCTGATATCAACGACGTGATCCTCGTCGGCGGTCAGACCCGTATGCCAATGGTGCAGAAAAAAGTGGCTGAGTTCTTTGGTAAAGAGCCGCGTAAAGACGTTAACCCGGACGAAGCTGTGGCTATCGGCGCAGCGGTACAGGGCGGCGTATTGACCGGTGATGTGAAAGACGTACTGCTGCTGGACGTTACCCCGCTGTCTCTGGGTATCGAAACGATGGGTGGCGTGATGACTCCGCTTATCACCAAAAACACCACCATCCCGACCAAGCACAGCCAGGTGTTCTCTACTGCGGAAGACAACCAGTCTGCGGTAACCATCCATGTGCTGCAGGGTGAGCGTAAACGTGCGTCTGATAACAAATCTCTGGGTCAGTTCAACCTGGATGGCATCAACCCGGCGCCGCGCGGTATGCCGCAGATCGAAGTCACCTTCGATATCGATGCTGATGGTATCCTGCACGTTTCCGCGAAAGACAAAAATAGCGGTAAAGAGCAGAAGATCACTATCAAGGCGTCTTCTGGTCTGAACGAGGAAGAAATTCAGAAAATGGTTCGCGATGCAGAAGCGAACGCTGAATCCGACCGTAAGTTCGAAGAGCTGGTTCAGACTCGTAACCAGGGCGACCATCTGCTGCACAGTACTCGTAAGCAGGTTGAAGAAGCAGGCGATAAACTGCCGGCTGATGACAAAACCGCTATCGAGTCTGCCCTGAGCGCGCTGGAAACTGCCCTGAAAGGCGAAGATAAAGCCGCTATCGAAGCGAAAATGCAGGAACTGGCGCAGGTTTCCCAGAAACTGATGGAAATCGCTCAGCAGCAACATGCGCAGCAGCAGGCTGGCTCCGCTGACGCTTCTGCAAACAACGCGAAAGATGACGACGTTGTCGACGCTGAGTTTGAAGAAGTAAAAGATAAAAAATAATCGCCCTTTGAACGGGTAATTACTGGCACGGGCGAAGAGGTTTCCTCTCCGCCCGTGTATGCATGTTAAGGGCAGATGAAAAGAGATGGCGAAAAGAGATTACTACGAGATTTTAGGCGTTTCCAAAACAGCGGAAGAGCGTGAAATCAAAAAGGCGTATAAGCGCCTGGCCATGAAATATCATCCGGACCGCAATCAGGGTGATAAAGAGGCCGAAGCTAAATTTAAAGAGATTAAAGAAGCCTATGAAGTGCTGACCGATGCGCAAAAACGCGCAGCCTACGATCAGTATGGTCACGCCGCGTTTGAACAAGGCGGTATGGGCGGCGGATTTGGCGGCGGCTTTAATGGCGGCGCTGATTTCAGTGATATCTTTGGTGACGTTTTTGGCGATATCTTTGGCGGCGGGCGTGGTCGCCAACGTGCGGCGCGTGGGGCTGATTTGCGTTATAACATGGATCTCACCCTGGAAGAAGCGGTGCGTGGCGTGACCAAAGAGATCCGTATTCCGACGCTGGAGGAGTGCGACGTTTGCCACGGCAGCGGGGCGAAAGCTGGCACGCAACCGCAAACCTGTCCGACCTGTCATGGTTCTGGTCAGGTACAGATGCGCCAGGGATTCTTTGCTGTACAGCAGACCTGCCCACACTGTCAGGGACGCGGTACGCTGATCAAAGATCCGTGCCATAAATGCCACGGTCATGGGCGTGTTGAAAAGAGTAAAACTCTGTCCGTTAAAATCCCGGCGGGCGTGGATACCGGCGATCGTATTCGTCTGGCAGGCGAGGGCGAAGCGGGCGAGCATGGCGCACCGGCAGGCGACTTGTATGTTCAGGTCCAGGTGAAACAACACCCTATTTTCGAGCGTGAAGGCAATAATCTTTATTGCGAAGTGCCGATCAACTTTGCGATGGCGGCGCTGGGCGGTGAAATTGAAGTGCCGACGTTAGATGGTCGCGTGATGCTGAAAGTACCGAGCGAAACACAAACGGGCAAGCTGTTCCGTATGCGCGGCAAAGGCGTGAAGTCCGTACGCGGTGGCGCGCAGGGCGATTTGCTGTGCCGTGTGGTGGTTGAAACGCCGGTCGGTCTGAGCGAAAAACAGAAGCAATTGCTAAAAGATCTTCAGGAAAGTTTTGGCGGCCCGACGGGAGAGAAAAACAGCCCGCGTTCAAAAAGCTTCTTTGACGGCGTGAAAAAATTCTTTGACGATTTGACTCGCTAATCTTTTTCCCGTTGTATTTTTCTTCAGCCCGGGTGTATATCCGGGCTTTTTTCTGCCTGTACGCGCCCAGGCTTCTGTTAAACGCATCGTATCCTCTCATTTGTTGATATTTTGTTTTTACTGATAAACAAATTGATGTTAATCAGCAGTTTTGTATACGCTTATTCTTTAAAAAAACGTGATGTGATGACATTAATGATTGCTTTTTTAGATGCTGTGAATTGATTTATCTTGAGTATTATCTATATTGCTTTTTTTAGTTTCCGGAGGCAGACAGCGAATGGGATCGAAAGGTGCCAACAAGAGCTTTGATTATAATTTAATCAAAATTCTTGACGCTGTTATTTTGTCAGGAAATGCGGCTATGGCGGCAAAAAAGTTAGGCATTACACCGGCTGCCGTTTCTCTGGCGTTAAAGCGCCTGCAGAGTTATTACCCGGAAGAACTGTTTAGCAGAGGGAAAGGCGGGCTCATCCCCACAGCTAAGGCTGTCGACATTCACCAAAATTTCAGTCAGGTGATGAAACTGGTGGATGACACATTTCTCTGTAATAGCAAAAAAGATGAAGCGTTCCAGATAACGTTATTAGGCAGTGATATTGTTGAAAGCTATTATCTTTCTCAGCTCTATAACAGCGATATATTTGACCGTATTTTGATAAATCATTTCACTGTCAGAAATATGAGTCGGGAGCATATCAGCGAACTTCTGTTTACTGCGCAAGGCGATCTGTTGATTAGTGCCGAACCTTTGCTGGAGTCCGGCATAGAGAATCAAATTATTGATAGTTTTAAATCATTTGTTTGTATCTGTAGCAGTAAACACATGCTGAGTACCCTCTCACAGCTATCGCTACATCATTTTTATTCTTCGCGTCATGCGTTATATCAGCCGGGGATGGGGGCTTCAGTGATATATCATGATAGCGAGTTATTTAAGGATGAGCTTTACTATACTGGCAGGCGTATTGTCGGCTATCGCAGTGATTCGCTTAACGGTTTGATGAGCATGATCGAACGAACCTCATTGATTGCATTGATGCCTTTGAAATTAGCGCTTTTTTATAAAAATCATCGTAAATATGACATTAAATTTATTCAGCCTCCGCCCGAACTGGCTTTGAAGTCAGTTCAGGTCTATGCATCCTGGAATAAAAATAGTAGAAATATATCGACGATTAATGAGATGGTAAGTATGTTACAAACGCTTTCCTCCTTCCGTCGCTAATACACCTCATTTTTACGCTTTGATTTAATATGGTTTTAAATGATGTGCTTTGATTTTTACCCTTCTGACAGGGCGCTTACACTCCTTGTGTTAATTATTCATTTATAATGATTTCGGAGTGTTAAAATGTCTATTCCCAACCATGTGTCGACAACGGAAGTTGTGCTATTGGAGCTAGAGATCTTACTCACTATTATTTCGATTGGCGCGTGGGGAGGCTTTGTCAGCTATCTTTTACGCAAAGATAAGACAGAATATAATAGTTCTCATGAAAGTATAAAATATTGCTTAACGCAGATCGTGATTTCTTGCTTCACCAGCTTCTTGTTAAGCGCGATTGCGATCGAAAAAGAGTGCAGTTTCAACATTGTTCTGTTGGCGGCAGGCTTAGGCGGTGTTTTCGCGAGTCCGATCTTAAAAATTCTTGGGCGGCGGATTAAAAAAATTATCGAAGGAAATAATTCAGATTAATTATCATTCGCGGTATCAGGCTCATCCGTGAGCCTTTTACGCGTTTTTTTTCAGCCGGGTCTAGGTCACTCTATTCTTGATCCAGCCATAAATAAATTGTTCGTTATTGTGGTTTTTCTCAGCAACGTTTAAGTAGTACGTGCCCTGACTGCAATTGAGGGCTTTCACCAAAACGGCTTCCCCTTCCTGGCCTCGCCAGGCCAAATAATGTTCGAGAGCGGCAAGCGTCCGCGGGCCAATATTGCCATCCACATGAATATCCGGGTAGCGTTTACCTTCGTGATTAAAGACGTTCAACCAGCGTTGCAGCCACGCGCTGGGGTGGTAAGCGCCTATGTTGACTGCCGCATCGCACAGCTCGAAGGAGACTGGCCACGATAGCGTCGAGATGACGTCAAAGCCTGGTTTTATCCAGTAATCCTCTTCGAGAATCGCGTAGGCTTCAGCGTGGGTCAGATCCCGCATATCGCCAGCATAGCCATGCGCTCGCGCCGTGGCTTCGGTAATGCCCCAATGGGTGGCGCCGCCTTTATCTTTAGGGTTAAATACGTAACCGCCTTCAAGCGCAATAATTCCATCTATAATTGGATTCATCTTCCCTTTCCTTCGCTTAGTGAATATGCAGATACATGAGAGAACCTAACGTTACTGAAAATACGGTCGTCAGGGCGGCGATGGTTTGCCGTACAATCTGTTTTTTTCTTCCCTTTGTTTCGCTATCCGTCGCGATAATGGCGATATCACTATTCACTTTGAGACCTTGTCTTGGAATGGTAATAAAAAGATCGTTAATACCAAGCGCTTTAAGGTCACGTCTGATTAAATAGAGAATCTGCGTTAGATTTGCATCATTAACATAGTGGCTTCGACTTCCCCATAACGCAGTGGTTATTTTTTGTCGCTCGATAATCTCCAGATGAGCATTCTCGATGATGAAACTGAGACATTTGGCTCTCATCGCAGTCATTTTAATAACCTGTGAATTTGAGACCGTCCTCAGTTCATATTTACCTTCATTGTAAATGCAGTTGCTATTAATGATATAAGTTTTCATAACGTCTTCCTTTAGAAATGTACATCCTGGTTGTCTGTGGTGACTATATTGTATGAGAAATGTCTTAATCCAATAAATGTCACTGGTTTTATTGTATTGTCATTGTCTATAGCGAGTGTAATCACATTATTTCATTGAAATTAAATGATATTTAATTACATGATAAATGATATTTACTATGCTCTCACCAGAACGGAGTAAGCGGGCGCTGAAAGGTGTTGTTTTCTCTTCGACAGACGGTGTTGTTAACCTCATTTTTATGATTTTTATATCATCTAAAAAGATGATGTTTTGTGATTAGCTATTTTTTATGCCTGTAACGATTATGGACCCCGCAGAACGAGCTGCGACAATTTTGAAACGTAAAAGGAAATTTGAAAATGGCTACAAGCAAACTGATTCAAGGCGATACAATTACTGAAACTACTCATGCAGCGAATGGTTTTGACCCTGCAACAAGCGATGATAAAATAAGCTATACTTCCGCTCGTGTTGCGAAACCGGTATACAATAAATATAAAAATTCCACGACTAAACCGAAGGTATTCGGTTATTACACCGACTGGTCACAGTATGACAGCCGTCTGCAAGGCAATATGTCCGAACCAGGCCGTGGTTATGATTTAACCAACGTTTCACCGACGGCTTATGACAAACTGATTTTTGGCTTTGTTGGCATCACCGGTTTCAGAAAAATTGATAAAGAAGACCGCGACGTCGTAGCAGAAGCGGCAGCACAGTGCGGCAAAGTGAAATATGAGCCGACCTTCCTCGATCCGTGGGGTGATTTCCAGTCTTATATCAACCTGGGTTTTGAAACCAGCGGCTGGGATGTTGATCCGAAAACCGTGACCCAGGCTAACGCCAAAGGTATGCTGGGCGCGCTGCGTGATATGCAGGCAAAAGCGAAAGCCGCAGGTCACACGCTGGCGCTCTCCATGAGTATCGGCGGCTGGAGCATGAGTAACGGGTTCCACGAAACCGCCGCTTCTGACTCTTCTCGTAAAATCTTCGCCAAAGGCGTGGTGAAACTGTTCAAACAATTCCCGATGTTCAGCGAAGTGGATATTGACTGGGAATACCCGAACGATGAAGGGGCGGGCAACCCGTTTGGTCCGGAAGATGGCGCTAACTACGCGCTGCTGATTGCCGAACTGCGTAAACAGCTGGATTCCGCGGGTCTGAGCAATGTGAAAATCTCTATTGCCGCTTCTGCTGTCACTACTATTTTTGACTATGCGAAAGTAAAAGATCTGATGGCTGCCGGCCTGTATGGCATCAACCTGATGACCTATGACTTCTTCGGTACGCCGTGGGCGGAAACGCTGGGCCACCACACTAACCGCAAAGCGCTGGAAGAGGGCGGCTGGGCTGTCGAAACTATCGTTGATCACCTGCTGGCGGAAGGTTTCTCCGCTGACCGTATCAACATCGGTTATGCCGGCTATACCCGTAACGCTCGTCAGGTAGAAATTGAATCCCTGTCGCCGCTGAAAGGTTCTTACAACCCAGGTTCTGGCGTTACTACCGGTTCCTTCGAATCCGGCACCAGCGAATGGTATGACGTCATTTATAGCTACCTGGATCTGGAAAACCAGAAAGGCCGTAACGGTTTCAACGTTTACACCGACCATGTCGCTGATGCTGACTACCTGTATAGCCCGGAATCCAAACTGTTTTTATCCCTGGATACGCCGCGTACCGTCAAAGCAAAAGGCGAATATGCAGCGAAACTGGGCCTGGGCGGCGTGTTTACCTGGACTATCGATCAGGACAACGGCGTGCTGGTTAACGCCGTGCGTGAAGGTCTGGGTTATGAAATCGAATCTGAAGTTATCGATATGGAACCGTTCTACTTTGAAGGTATCAATGTAGAAAAAGATGAAGAGCAGAGCGACAGCGACGACGCGCAGAAGGTCAACCACGCGCCGAAAGCGGCGATTGAACTGCTGGTCGTAGGCGGATCTACGGTACAGCTGTCTGGCGCAGGTTCTTCTGATGAAGATAACGATGAGCTGTCCTTTAGCTGGGGCGTGCCTTCTCAAATCACTGTGGCAGACAAAACGGCTGAAATCATTGAGGTTGTGGTACCGGAAGTTAGCGAAAAAACAGCCTTCCAGTTCACCCTGTTTGTACGCGACTGCTACAACGAACCGTCCTCTCAACAGCGCTTTGTTCTGACGGCTGTGCCTGCGCTATCTCCGGTTCAACCGGAACCGGAACCGGAAGAGGAAGAAGAGATTATCGTTCCTGTACCGGACGAGGAAGAAGATACCACGCCGGCTGAGGATGATACGTCAGCAGATGACAAAACGTCACCTTACGCGCAGTGGGATGCTTCTACCGTTTATGGCGCAAACTGGGGTTCTTTCGAAATCGTTAGCTGGAAAGGCCATAACTATCAGGTGAAATGGTGGTCTATGGGCGACCAGCCTGACCTGAACTGCGGAGTCGGCGGTGCATGGACCGATCTTGGCGCTTACTAATACACGGCATTAAGCACGATGTATTGGGCTTCATGATTCAAGCCCCGGTTTACCGGGGCTTTTCTCCACCAGGGACAGAGGAAGAGCAGACCATGACCATTTCCATCCATGCCAGCGCATTTGACGTCAACAGCTGGTATCAAAAAATCACCTTAACCTTCATCAATGAGAGCGGTAATGCGGTCGATATGAACCATGCCGCAATATCATTCACGGCTTCCGGGCACATCGATCCATGGGGAAATAGCGGCGGTACGCTCAAAGGGAACCTGCCGCTTACGCTGAATGAGAGTTCGTATGGCACGCTGGAAACTAACAACATCATCATTAATAACAACGATGCATTACTTCTTCAGCCGGGCGAACGCGGGACGCTCTCTTTCAGCCTCGCGGCGACGCAGGTGCCGGTAAAAATGTCCGCCATCACCTTGACGCTGGCGTCATCGTCATCCGAAGACGCAGAGTCTGAAACCCCATCCGATCAGGAGACGCCAGCGATACCCGCCGCAGACGAACAACCCGCCGAACCCGATGTGCCGGAAAAGGACAATGACCTTCAGGAACGCGGCCTTACGCTTAACGTTAGCGAGTTGAATGCCGCGAGTTGGTATCAACGCGTCACCTTTACGCTGACCAACCTCTACGCCCAGGCGATAGATCTCAATCAGCTTCAACTGAATTTTACGGCCAGCGCGCACCCCGACCCCTACAGTCCGTTTCAGGGAACAATGCTGGGAAATCAGGCCGTGACGCTGGCCAGCGATGGGGGATGGCCCATCGAGAAGAATACCATCACCATTAATCATGACGGCGCGCTGATGCTGGCGGCGGGGGATACCGCCGAATTACAGTGCTATCTGGCTGCCACGCAGATGCCAGTTGCCATCAGCGATTTGAGCGCGACGTTGGCCCATGACCCTGCCCGTCAGGGAAAAATTTGCGTTCATTTTCCTGCCATGACGCAGACCGTGGCGCTCAAACCGGCAATTGAGCTGCTGTTTCCTGCCGGCGAAACCCGGCGCTTTGTCGGTGAGTGGGGCGAGGTTCTGACAATAGGCGATCTTAGCGCAGGAACGTATCGGCTTACCGTACCGGTACTGGCGAATAATGAGATGCAAATCGCGCCAGTCGAGTCCTCTTTTACCGTTACGCTGCAATCCGGCGATGCCGCCGCGCAGGTCCAGGTATCCTGTCTGCCAATTGTCCGTTATGCCAGCGCGCGTCTGATGATTGACGCCCCTGCGCTTGGTAATGCGAAATTGACCGTTGATATCGCCGATACTACGCAAGCGGATGAGCGTACCGTCACGCTGATCGCCAACCAACCGCAGTTAATCACCCGGCTACTGGCGGGGCATCATTATACGGTCAATCTGCAGCCTGCGATGATTAATAACCGCTTTATATCGGCACCCATACAGCTTACGGGTTTTATCCCTGCTGCGGCGCAGGTTGCCGAGGTTGCTGTCGCTTACCAACAGTCAGCGCTCGACACGGCGAGTTTCGTGACGGTGGATGCCACTATACTGGGTCTGCCCGATGGCGTCGCGCCGCAGCGTTATCTGTTCAGCAGCGGTAAATATCAGTACTCATTAATGCTGGAGAGCGGCAGCGATCGGCAGACGTTGGCATTACGCTTTGCGCCCGGGCTGTATGATGTTCAGACGGACGATATTTTCATCGACAGTGTGCCGTGGCGTTGTGAACAGGCCGGGCCGCTACGGTTGTTGCAAAAGGTCAACCATGTGGCGCTGGAGTTTCTGCCCGGCGTGACGCTACAGGTAAAAGGTTGGCCTGATTACCTTGCACATGGCGGCGTGACGGTTAACGCGCCAGAGACGGTTTCTCTTTATCGCGATATACCGTTTAGCGCGTTGTTTAAATACGATGGTTTTGACGGCGGCGGCGATCCGGTTCCGGCCGCGGAGGTTGACGTGAACGGGGATGGTTTTCTGGATTACGCGACGTTACCGATCCATAAAACCGTTGCGCTGGTGCGCCAGATAGAAAAAGAAGCCGGGCGTAGCATCATGCCGGTAATGGTCATTTATACCGCGAATGCCAGCGGCGGTAGCGCGCTGGCGGATTTACAGGATGCGCAAAAGCTACGTAACCATTTTGGTAACTTTATTACCCAGTGTCTGGCGGCGCAGTCATACAAAGATGAGACGCATCCTGTCCCGGCCACCTTTGTGCTTAACCCGGATTTTCTCGGGGCGCTACAGCAAGGACCGTATGGCTATACCGTAGTACGGCAAAAAAACAGTGTGCCGGTGAATGCCCAACTGGCGGCGGCGATACAAGCCTTACCGGCGATGGCTGGCTTTATCGCGCCTTCGTTGCCGACGTTTAGCGACGATCTCTACGGCTATATTCAGGCGGTGAACTATCTTGTTCGTCAGTTTGCCCCGGATGTGGCTTTTGGCTGGCAGACGAATGTCTGGGCGACAGGAACGGCGGACTGGGTGCTGCGCGATACCGCTGATCCGGTAGCTGAAGGGCAGGCGATCGCCGGATTTATTCATGAACTGGGCGTTTACAGCGGAGAATATGCGCCGGACTTTATTGCGTTTGATAAATTTGAGCGTGACTGTTTCAGTCCTGATGCGCTTGCCCACTATGGCTGGAATGCGACATGCTGGCTTAATTACCTGGCGATGGTCAAACAGGTGACGAAAGCGCTGCTGACGCCCGCCATGCTGTGGCAAATCCCTGGCGGCCATATGCCTACAGTAGAAGAGGGCGTCAGTAAAGTCAGCGCTGCGCACTTTGCATCCGGCGGAACCTTTTTTATGGGTGACGCCCGTATTGGCAGCGATCCTGACACGCTCTCTTTGCAGCTACTCAATACGGCCTTAAATAGCGCGACTTACGGCGTCCCGACCGTCGGCGACTTTTTACGTAAAGATAAAGGGTATGACTGGGGCCAGATGCAGGCGCTGAACCTACCGGACTTTAACGTCTTTTCGATCTTATGGGGCGGTGGTTCTACTATCAGTATTACGACAATCCATTCTAACGGTGAAGACGGCGGCTGGCTGGCGGATAAAATGGTAGAGTATTATGCTGCTCCACGCTATTTCAGATAATATCACTGTTTATTTGCATTAATCTGGACTATTAGTTTGAGATTCGAAGGCGCGTGCTTTCGAATCTCTTTTCCTGCGCCCCCTGACCTCTCATTCTTTATGCGTAATTCGTTATTAATTTTCTGTAATCATTTTGTATTAAGAATTGTCTTAATCTTAAAAATATTGCGTATTAGTGCGTTGTGAATACAGAAATACTGCATAGTGATGTTATTTATTATTAATTTAAGTACTTTTTGAGAGGTTATACTGTGGCGCTACATTGAGTAGACAACCGTTAATGAAAAAAATGATGAACGACGCTTTTGCTAAAGATAATAATGAGAATTCATTACACTCTTTTCTTTTTTCTCAGCAGGCTAAACCTCACGCGGCGATTGATGCCTTATTTTCGGCCTTGTTGCCATTTGGTCAACCGTTTACGCTGGGTATCGGCGATGAGTTTTATTTACAGGCAAACGATGAACACTACATTGTATTACTGGAGTCAGGCGTTGTTTCTTTCTGTCATAATGACAAACGACTCCATATATCTTCATCGTTTGCGCCATCGGTCGTGGGTATGGTTGACAGCTATGGCGCTACCTATAATGTCCCCGCGCGACCGGAACACTTTTTGCTCGCAGAAACGGTTTGTACCGGTAGATTTGTTCGCCTGCCGGATTTTATAAAAATCGCCGATGAATGCGATTTGTGGCACGACGTGGCCCGTTGTCTGGCTTACCGTCTGATGGTGATGAGCGCGCGCGATCGTGAATTAGTCGGCGTTGATTCTTATCTGAAAGTTCGGGCGCTGCTGACTGAAATCTGGGCTTATCCACAGGCCTACCGGGAAAGCATTATCGTGTTGAATTTTATTCAACGGCGTACCGGGATATCGCGCAGTCGGACCATGAAGATTCTGTCTGAACTAAAAAAAGGTGGGTATATCCATATTGATAATGGGCGGCTGACGGCGCTCGGAAAACTGCCAGTGGCGTATTAATGTACCATACGCAACGATATATTTACATATCTCGACTGAATTTGCCTGTTATCGTTAATAAAATGTTTTATTGAAGGTTGTTATGAAGGCTATTTTTAAAAAGTCAATACGGCTAAAGGAGATAGGCCGAACGACTGGTGTAAAGTTAATATAAAACAATAAGTTATGCCTGGTCCTATAAAACCAAATGTCGATGATTGCAACTTGCCGTTGGCTTGCTAATAATTAATAACATCGTTATCTCATTATAACGTAAAGATTAACTCACGACGTTGAGTGGCTGTTTTATTGCTTCTGACATTTATATCAGAACAAGAAGACACTTTTTTTCGCATAAGAAAAAGTCGTGATATTGCTGTGAAGAAATATCAGCAGCCGTTTCGTTAAAAAATCTGATTACCCTCATTTTTATATTTAAAAGGAGCTTGAATGAAAAAGCCTGTACTAGCATTAATGGTCTCTGCAATTGCCTTTGGCGGAATGTTGTCCACCGCGCAAGCGGATACTACAACCGTCACTGGCGGTACGGTAAATTTTGTCGGACAGGTCGTTGACGCCGCCTGTTCTGTTTCCGCTGACTCTGTCGATCAGACCGTGACATTAGGCCAGGTTCGCGCCAGTAAATTAACCGAGGCCGGTATGGTGGCGAATCAAAAAGAAGATTTCACCATCAAACTGGAAGACTGCGATACTCAGACCAGCCAGAATGCGGCGGTGATTTTTAATGGCCAACAGGACGCAAACCAGCCGGGGTCGCTGGCGAATACCGCTGGGGCAGGTTCGGCGACGAATGTGGCATTACAACTTTATGGACCAGATGGCCAGGCGCTGAATATCGGTGAATCGTCCAGTACTGTTACCTTGAACGATGGCGAAAACGTTATTCCGCTTAGCGTAGATTATATCGCTACCGGTACGGCGACTGCCGGTAATGTTACCGCGACGGCGACATTTAGCATGGTTTATTCCTGATTCCTTATCGGGATTTTTTTCTCGTCTGTTGGGAGGCGAGAAAGGGGCGTTACGCGCGTCACTGCGCGTAACAAACCGACGGCATCAGGATATTACGCAGATGAAAAAAAACGTACCGATTTTCCTTCGATTATTGCTACTGCTGTCGGCGGCCGGCCTGTCGTTTGCCGCGCAGGCGGGAGGCATTGCGCTGGGCGCGACCAGAGTGATTTATCCGCAGGGAAGTAAGCAAACCTCCTTGCCGATTATTAATTCTTCTGCTAGCAATGTTTTTTTAATTCAGTCATGGGTCGCCAATGCCGATGGTTCACGCTCGACGGACTTTATCATTACGCCGCCTCTCTTTGTGATCCAGCCTAAAAAAGAAAATATATTACGTATTATGTATGTCGGGCCGTCATTACCGACCGATCGCGAAAGCGTATTTTATTTAAACAGTAAAGCGATACCCTCTGTCGATAAAAATAAATTGACCGGCAACTCCCTGCAAATTGCGACGCAAAGCGTGATTAAGCTATTTATCCGCCCGAAAAATCTGGCGGAGGCGCCAGCTCATGCCCCGTCGACGCTTCGCTGCCGTAACGAGCGCGGCCAGCTAACGATTACTAACCCTTCGCCGTACTACGTTTCGATGGTTGAACTGTACAGCGCGGGGAAAAAACTGCCGAATACTATGGTACCGCCGAAAGGCGCGATCACTCTCCCGGCGACGCCCGGCCAGGTATCTTTGCGCACGGTAAACGATTTTGGCGCAACGACGCCAGCACGCGTTTGTCCAGCTTCATGATGTTATGCGTAATCAGCTTTTCATGACGCGATATTACTCCAGCGTAGCTAAACCCGTATTAACCCCGCTGGCGTTGGCTATCGCACTGGTGCCTGCGCCGGGGTGGGCGGAAAACTATTTCAACCTGGCGTTTCTGTCTGACGACCCGTCTGCGGTGGCCGACTTATCGACCTTTTCCCGTAATGCCCAGGCGGCGGGGATGTATCGCGTTGACGTTTACCTGAACAATACGTTTCTCGCGACCAGAGACATTGCCTTCCAGGCGGTGAAGACGGCGGGAAAAAGCGCGCCCACCGATGACAGCGGATTACGCGCCTGCCTGACGCCTGAAATGCTTAAAAATATGGGGGTAAACACCGGGGCGTTTCCACTGTTGGCGAAGGCGGCGGCGGGAAGTTGCCCGGATCTCGCCAGTGCGATACCGGCCGCCCGGACCCGCTTTGATTTTGCGCAGCAACGTCTCGACATTAGCATCCCGCAGGCGGCGATGGTTGCCAGCGCGAGAGGCTATATCCCACCGCAATACTGGGATGAAGGTATTAACGCGTTGCTATTGAATTACACCTTTACCGGCGCGAATAGTCAGGATCGGAGCCCCGGCGGCAGTGCGGAGAACAGCTATTTTCTTGGATTGAATAGCGGCCTTAATCTGGGGGCCTGGCGGTTACGCGACTACTCCACATGGAACGCGAATAGCGGCGATCAGAATAGCGACAGCGACTGGCAGCACATCAGTACTTATCTGGAACGTGATGTGGTCTTTTTGCAGGGAGAACTGACGGCAGGCGATAGTTACACCCCCTCCGCATTATTCGACAGCCTTCCTTTTCGCGGGCTACAACTGGCGTCTGACGACAATATGTTGCCAGACAGCATGAAGGGCTTCGCGCCGACCATTCACGGCATTGCCAGAAGCAACGCGCAAGTGACCATTCGGCAAAACGGCTACATCATCAATCAGCGCTATGTGCCGCCCGGGGCATTTACTATTAATGATCTCTATCCTACCGCCGCCAGCGGCGATTTGACTGTGGAAGTCAAAGAATCCGACGGTTCTATTAATCGCTATAACGTGCCCTATTCCGCCGTACCGATTCTACAACGAGAAGGGCGGTTGAAGTATGCGGCGACGGTGGCGGAGTATCGCAGCGATAGTAGTCAAAAAGAGAAGGTGAAATTCAGTCAGGCGACCTTGATATGGGGGTTACCGCATGGTTTTACGCTGTATGGCGGAACACAACTTTCCAGTCATTATCACGCGCTGGCGATCGGCAGCGGCGCAAATCTGGGCGACTGGGGCGCGGTGTCGCTGGATGTCACCCAGGCTACCAGTACGCTGGCGGATAATAACACCTACCAGGGGCAATCGCTGCGTTTCCTGTATGCCAAATCGCTTGCACAGTCAGGAACCAATTTACAGCTTATGGGTTATCGCTATTCAACCTCGGGCTTTTACACGCTGGATGATACCACGTGGAAACGGATGAGCGGCTATGACGATGACAGTCGGACTGACAGCGATAAAAGCAGGCCGGAATGGGCGGATTATTACAATCTTTATTATACCCGGAGGGGCAAAGTACAACTCGATATCAATCAACAGTTAGGCGGGTTGGGATCGCTTTTTATTACCGGCAGTCAGCAAAGTTACTGGCACACTGATGAAAAGGATTCTTTGTTGCAGGTGGGATACAGCGATACGCTGGCGGGTATTGCATGGAGCGTTTCTTACAACAATAACAAATCCGCAGGCGATGCGGAGCGCGATCAAATTTTCGCGCTGAATATCTCGGTGCCGCTAAGTCAATGGCTGCAACACGATGATGAGGTCACGCGCCATCACAATGTTTACGCTACCTTTAGCACCAGTACGGACAAACAGCATAACGTTACGCAGAATGCGGGCCTTAGCGGCACACTGTTGGACGAAAACAATCTTAGTTACAACATACAGCAAGGCTATCAGAATCACGGTATTGGCGAAAGCGGCGCCGCTAGCCTGGAATACGATGGCGCGAAAGGTAACGCCAATATTGGCTATAACGTTAGCGATAACGGCGATTACCAGCAGGTGAACTATGGCCTGAGCGGCGGCCTGGTGGCGCACGCGCATGGAGTGACGCTAAGCCAGCCGTTAGGCAATACCAATATTTTGATTGCCGCGCCGGGCGCAGCCAACGTCGGCGTTGTCGACCAGCCGGGTATTCATACGGACGCGCGTGGCTATGCGGTGGTGCCGTATGCGACGACATATCGCCAAAACCGTATGGCGCTGGACGTTAACGCCATGGCTGATGATGTCGATATTGATGACGCGGTGACTCGCGTTGTGCCGACCGAAGGCGCGCTGGTTCTGGCCCGCTTTAAAGCGCGAGTCGGCGCGCGTGCCCTGGTAACGCTGAATCATAACGGTAAGCCTGTACCCTTTGGCGCAACGGTGACGGTGAATGATCGCCATGCGGAGGCGATTGTTGACGAAGCCGGGGAGGTCTATCTTTCCGGGTTGTCAGCGCAAGGCGTTCTGCACGTTCGCTGGGGGAACCTGCCGGATCAACAGTGCGTCGCGTCCTATCATCTCTCTTCCTCCCGTCAGATTCTGAGTCGACAACATGCGGAGTGTCATTAAATGAAAATACCTCTTTTATTTGCTCTGCTGGCGGGAAGTGTCGTATCGCAGTACGCCTTCGCAGACGTGTGTAAAAACGTTAACGGTGTACCTTCCAGTATTAATTACGATTTAACGACCACTCTGACGGCAGAACAAAACCAGGTGGGAAAGACGGTTCAACTGGAAAAAAGCCAGGAAGTTAATGTACAGGCGGTGTGTCCCGCCGGCGCGTCGACCTATAGCCAGACTTATCGCTCCTATGTGTCGCCATATCCGGTCGTAGAAACGAGCGGTAACTGGAAATATTTAAAGCTGGACCCGGACTACCTGGAAGGCGGAATGCGAATTGAGGATTCTTCGGCGGGCGATATCTATCCGCCAATGAACAACGTTCTGATGGGATATGATGAAAATGTGAAAGCGGGTCAACCGTTTTACGTTCGTGACTCAAATCTGGAGTTTCAGCTCAAAATTGTTAAACCGTTCGTCGGCACGGTGAATATTAGTCCTAAGACTATGTTCAATGTTTATGTCATGACCGCCGCAGGCGATCCGCTGACAGATGTCGTATACAGCATTCTTTATAGTGGAACGGTGACCGTACCGCAAAGCTGTGAAATCAACGCCGGACAAACGATTCTGGTAAATTTCGGCGCATTATACAGCGGCAATTTCAACCATGCAGGCCAAAAGCCGGAGGGGGTACGGGCGAAAAAATTCAGTGTACCGGTAAAGTGCAGCGGTCTGGATTCGCAGGTCAATTTAACAATGCGTCTTATCGCTACGCCGGATAGCCACTTTCCCCAGGCTATCGCTTCGGATAATGCCGATGTCGGCGTAGTGGTCGAAACCGATGAAGGAAACGCGCTTATCCCCAATGATGTACAGAGCGTCGCGCCTTTTATCACCGATAGCGCCGGACGCGCTAACATCACATTGCAAGCCTACCCGGTAAGTACAACAGGCGAAACGCCTGCGGAAGGGGCATTTACCGCACTGGCCAGCCTGCGAGTGGACTTTGACTAAATGAACAGATCACACTGCGCTCTTTTTGCCATGGGACTAATGCTGTGTCCGCAAATCAATGCCAGCGCTGACGACCTCGCTTATAACCTCGAATTTACCGGCACTATTGTGGCGCAAACCTGCGACATAGATATCTCCAGCCTCAGTCAAAGTATTGATTTAGGACAGTTTGCGGTTGGCGATTTTCCTTCGACAGGAACAACGACAAAATTTAAGCCCTTTAATATCAACCTCAAAAATTGTTCCCGAGGAATTGCCGGGGCGAAGATCTGGTTTACCGGCGAACCCGATCCGGACAATCCCGCGCTACTGGCGATAACCGATACCGGGATGGGAAGCGGAAACATGTTAGCAAGCGGGGTTGGGGTGGAAATTCTGAATGATGATCAGGATACCATCAGTATCAATAATGCCGACTCGGTGGTCTATCCGTTGAAAGCCGGACGCAACACGCTGTCTTTTTATATTCGCTATAAATCGACCCGGCCGACGGTCACGTCCGGGAACGCGACGGCGGTCATGTATTTCGATATGCAGTATGAATGAGGAGCCATCGTAATTATGCGTAACGATATCCTGTACGGCATCGGGATGCTGCTGGCGGCATCCGGCGTCCAGGCGCACGATGGCCGGGTCTATGTCTCCGGAACCATCACGGACAATACGTGTTCGCTCTCTCCTGGCTCGGAAAATATTAACGTGGCGATGGGCGCGGTTTCTCAACGGCAGTTTTATCGCGCAGGCGACGGTTCCGCATGGCAACCTTTTGCTATCGATTTACAGAACTGCGGCAGCACTGCCAGCGGCGTAACGGTCAGTTTTAGCGGTGCGGCGGACAGTCGTAATACGGATTTATTGGCGCTTACCGCAGGGGAAAGCGACGCTTCAGGCATTGGGATTGCGCTTTATGATCAAAATAAAACCTTAATCCCACTGGGGCAGGAGAGTGATGTGGTGACGCTCAGTCCGGGCCAGGCGTCGGCACATCTGCAATTTTATGCGCGTTATCTTGCCGATGGCGGCGCGGTAACGCCCGGGGACGCCAATGCCTCCGCAACCTTCATTCTTGCCTATGAATAAGCTCTTTTTACGCTGCGCGATATATTGGTGCTTGCTTCCCATATCATGGGCGCAGGCTGGCGTGGTAATTGGCGGTACTCGCTTTATCTATCATGCGGGCGCCCCGGCATTAAGCGTACCGGTAAGTAACCATTCAGAAGCGTCCTGGTTAATTGATACGCATATTTTACCTGGTGGCCGCTGGCCTGGAACCAAAAACGAAGGGAATATCACGCCCTTCGTGGTCACGCCGCCATTATTTATGCTTTCAGCGCGCCAGGAAAACTCAATGCGGGTGGTTTATACCGGCGGACCGCTACCCGCCGACAGGGAAAGTCTGTTTACCTTGAGTATCGCCGCTATTCCCTCCGGTAAACCGGAAGCGAACCGTGTACAAATGGCGTTTCGTTCGGCTTTAAAATTGCTCTATCGCCCTGAGGGACTCGCCGGCAATCCGCAGCAGGCCTACCGGCATCTGATCTGGTCGCTTACCCCCGATGGCGCGACGGTACGCAATCCGACACCCTATTACGTTACGCTCTTTTTATTACGCGCTAACGAGCGCGCCCAGGACAACGCCGGGGTTGTGGCTCCCTTTGCAACGCGTCAAACGGACTGGTGCCGGCACACGGTTCGCTGCACTGTGCGCTGGCAAAGTATTAATGACTATGGGCGGGTAATGCCAGCGCAAACCGTGGATCTGACGCGTATTCATTAACCTTTTTTTCAGGCGTCTCCCGATAGCGGGAGGCTTTCCGATCTTATCGAACGAGACTTTTATTATGTATTATCACGCGTTAAAACTTTCCCGACTGGCGATGTTGACGTTGGCAGGCGTTGCCGTATCCGCCTCGGCAATCGCCGCCGATTCTGCCCCGACGTCGCAAATTGGCCCGACGGCGGAAGCCTACATCGTCAGTCATCCGGATAAAGTGGGAGAGGTGGTGGCAACGTATTTGGCCGAACATCCGGAATTTTTGGTCGCCGCCAGCGAGACGTTGCATCAGCGTCAGCAGATTGCGCAACAACAGGCGTATGTTCAACTGGCATTACAGTATCGTGCTGAGTTGCTCAGTAGCAGCAGTCCTTCCGTTGGGCCCAACGAGGCAAAAGCGGCGGTGGTGATGTTCTTTGATTACCAGTGCTCGTGGTGCAGCAAAATGGCGCCTGTGGTCGAAAACCTGATTAAGGCGAACCCGGATACCCGGTTTATTTTCAAAGAGTTTCCTATTTTTTCCTCCCGCTGGCCGGTATCCGGACTGGCGGCCAGAGTTGGCGAGCAGGTATGGCTTACCCAGGGCGGGGCGAAATATCTCGACTGGCATAATGCGCTTTATGCCACAGGGAAGGTGGAAGGCGCGTTAACGGAACACGATGTCTACACCCTGGCGCAACATTATCTAACGCCGACGCAGTTGGCCGCCGTAAAAGAAGTGCAAAGCAGTGGTGCAGTACATGATGCGCTCCTCACTAACCAGGCACTGGCGCAGCATATGGATTTTAGCGGCACGCCTGCTTTTGTCGTCATGCCTCAGACGCAAAACGGTGATGTAAAACGGGTGACCGTGATCCCGGGAAGCACGACTCAGGATATGTTGCAAATGGCGATTCAGAAAGCGAAGGGGTGATATTCGCTCAGAGGAGAACGCACAGGAGTGAAAGTAAAATGAAGTCTATGCGTTGCGTCATACCGGTGATTTTACTTTCCTTTATCGTTCATGAAGGGACAGCGAAACCGACCGCTCAGATTCATTTTATGGGATCGGTTGTTGAAGCAGGCTGCTGGAATGACGTGGGAACCTTAGAGATTCAATGCCATAATAAAGAGGGAATTGAACGTTATATTATTGTCGAGAATATTATCACGCCGATATCGTCTCCTCATGCAACGGTAAAACGAGATTATTTGGATGAAGATAAGCAATTAACAGTGCTACGCATTGTCTATGACTGAACCGCGTAGCAGACCGCAGATGGTGTCCCGTCAGTGTCGTGTGAGGATATTATGAAAAATGTTCTCACCTTCCCGGGACGCGGTCTACAGACTTTATCTTCAGATAAACGGCGCTAAAAAGAAAAGCACGATCAATAAAAAAAGAGTGGGAATACCAATGGATATAATTTTATTACATCGGTGAGTATGATGTTGAATAGCTTGTGGCGGTATGTCAGCAGCGTCAATGATAAATCTTTCATCGATTTTTATCCCCTGCCTGGGGAGTGTAACAAACAGTTCGAAAAGCCCGATTTGTTGTAAATCTCGTCGCAGCAGATAAAGAAGTTGCGTCAAATTAGCATCGCTAACAAATTGACTTCGCTCTCCCCAAACTGCGTGTGAAATCATCTCCCGCGTAATCAGTTTCTTGTAGGCATTTTCAAAAAGATAGCTTAAACAACGCGCACGCATTAGCGTCACCTTTAGCACTTTTTTATCATGTAATGTTATTATTTCTCTTAACGACTCATTATAAATAAATTCGTTATTAATAGTATATTGTCTCATGAATTCACTCCGTTTTGATATTCATAAGGTACGTTTCACACTGTCAGTGTGTTCACTGGCGGTAAAGTACTCCTTACATCAGTGCGGATAAGCGTAGAGAACCGCAAAGAAATAAGAGAATCATTTGTGATTAAACTGAATAATATTATGCTTTTTTGCTTTTTTATAAAGTGTGCCAGATATTTTTGATGTTTTTTATAAAATAGCATCATGTGTTTTTATTTTACACAGGCTGAAATGATATCAATAAAATTATAATTTAATAACAAACAGATAGAGGAAATGATTTACTTATTGAAATAAGTGTGGTGCAAGGTTAATCTGCGCCTTAAATGATGGTGCCAGATTATACCAGCCAGGATAACCTATATGCGGCCAATAAAAAATGCTAAAAAAATTGACTACAATCTGATCAAAGTGTTCGATACGGTTATTACTGAAGGAAATGCAACCAGGGCTGCGAGGAAACTGGATGTCACGCCTGCGGCGATCTCTCAGGCTCTTCTTCGTTTACAAAATCTTTATGGCGAAGAGTTATTTATCAGAACCCGCAAAGGATTAGTCCCGTCCAGCAAAGGTAAATCGCTCCACCAGGTATTTCGCCAGGCAATTGAATCTATAGAAAGCACACTGTGCGATAAAACAGATGCTCAGGAGAGTAATGAACTCATTGTTCTGGGAAGTGATATCACTGAAAATTACTATTTTCCGGCATTGCTGGATACTGTGTTGATGAATCGATATATTATTAAACACTATGCGATTAAAAAAACAGGGGAATACTCGCCAGCCTCCATGCTGACGCATGGCTATGCGGATATCATCATGGGAATTCTGGAAATTAAGAATGAGATGATCGAAAGTTTTCTTATTGATAATTTATCTGATTTTGTTTGTGTTTGTGGTGAAAAAAGTCCATTGGTTGGGCTTGAAAAAATGTCTTTATATAATTTTTATGCTGCCAGACATGCTGTCTATCATTCAGATATGTTCTCTTCTTTCAATGCTGATAGCATTGATTTATTCAAGAGCAGTACGCCTTATGCGGGGCGCAGGGAAATAGGTTATTATAGTGATTCACTATTTGGCGTTATCGGTGTTGTTGAAAAAAGCGATATGGTTGCGATTTTGCCAGGAAAGATTGCTACTTATTTTAGAGATGTGCGGCGTTATAATATAAAAATACTACGTATGCCTGATGAAATAATTTTTCGTACATTACCCGTTTATGCTTATCTGGCTACAAATAGCACCCATTATAAAAATGCCAAAAAACTGATATCAACATTTCAGTCGACCTTTCTTTTTAGCCAGGAAAAACAGCCTGACGCTTTGGTTGAAGGAAGCACATCCTTATGCGATTGATCAGTTTAATATCAAATTACTGTATTAAATAAATAACCATTATGACCATGGTCAGTAAAGCAAAAAATAATGCTATATATTTATCCCCTTCTTTTTTTAAAGAAGAGGGGAGGTTTTTGTTTTCATTGCTGATAATAATGTTAGCATCTACTTTAATACCCGTTCGAGGCACCGTGGAAAAAAACTGGCTCAAGCCAAAGCCTTTAAGGTCGCGCCGCAGTAGATATAAAATCTGGGTCAGGTTGGCGTCGCTGATAAATTGACTTCTTTCCCCCCAAAGTTCATTAGTGAGTTGTTTTTTATAAATAATCTCTTGTTGTGCATGATTCAGCATATATTCCAGACACTTTATGCGCATTGCGGCAATTTTTATCATCTTTCCCGTTTTTATGTTTTTTAGCTCATTGGTCTTATCATTGTAAGTGTGCGTGCTGTTAATTAAATAAATAGTCATGATGTTATTTAATGGGTTTAATTGGGGTAGCGATAATAATATGCATATTAAATTTGTGGATCAACTGGTGTGATTGTAATAGCGTCTTTTTTCCAGAGAAAATCGTATCGTGTCACAAAAATGATGGTTTTTTAGAAAAACTAAAATTTTATTTTTAGTCGCTCTAAAAATAAAATGATAGTAGTGTTAATTTTTATCAGTATATTGATATGCTTTGATTGATTTATTGTTGACATAAAATAATTTGAATTATGGCGCAAGGCCTATGCCAACCATAAAAAAGGTATAGGCTATTGGTCACAATGCATTAATGCTACATAATTGTTATGCTTTTATAGTAGCGCCAGGGAAATAAAATCTTCGGACGATAAAGAATAGTTTTAGTCTGGGTGTTATTTTATGGATGTTTTATTTTAAATTATTAAACCGATTTCTCTTGTTGACGTAGGGTTATTTGCTAAGCAACGGGCTGGCATGTTGTAGCTGCTCGTTGCCTATATCCCAATTAATCAGGAGAAACGTATGAATAAGAAAAGTTCGTCAATGGTTAACATGCCCGCACCGCGTGAGCCGATTAACCAGAAAATCGATACCAATAACGCACTGGTTTTAAACCATAACGCCATATATGAACAACGATTAGCGGAGATCACGCAATCTAATACCAGTGACAAGGCCATTGTCACCGTAAATCCCTACGGGACCGCCCCGTTGAGTCTCTATCTGGGGGTTTGGATGGATGAAGCTGCCGCGCTTGAGATCAATGTTGTTGATAGCGAAGCGACGACAGAGGCAGTGCGTTATCAATATGATGTACATCCGGGCGCTAACCTTATTCCTGTGTGTGGGATGGTATCCGCGGTGAATAATCAGATTACCCTACGCCTTGCCTCGCAAATTGTCGGGCAATATACAGTAATGACAGACGCATTACCGCCCACGGATTCGGCTAACGTGAGCCTCGGCTTCCCTATTATTAGCGTCTCCTGTCCTGCGCAGCAGGCCTCGCTGATGGAGGAAGGACTTTATTTCTCCACTTATTTTGATCGGTATAATCTGGCTTTTGATCATAACGGGATTGTCCGGTGGTATGTCAGTCAGGAAATCCCTTCTTATAATTTTGTCAGAATGGATAACGGCCATTTCCTGGCGACGTCACAGGGAATAAACCATTGTCTGAATATGTATGAATTTGACATTATGGGACGGGTTTATACGGTTTATCTTCTCGACAATGAGTTCCATCACTCCATTCTTCCCATTGAGAACAATCTGGCGATTGCGCCTTCAGAATATAGCAATGGACGGCCAGATGGTTACTCAACCGGGAAAGATGGCGTTTCTATTATTAACTTATCTACCGGACTTGAAGTCGCCTATTACGATATGCTGTATGTGATGGATTATTCCAGATCGCCGCGTCCTTCCGGAAGCGCGCCAGGTCAGGATGTATCAATGGATGACTGGCTGCATATCAACCAAAGCTATATTAATGAACCCAACAATTTGCTGATCTGTTCCGGTCGACATCAGAGCGCGATTTTTGGCGTAAATGTGGATTCCGGCGAACTGCGCTTTATTATGGCGAACCATGAGGATTGGTCTGACGAATTCAAGCAATACTTATTAACCCCTGTCGATGATGATGGTGTCCCGCTGTACGATCTTACCTCGCCGGGAGGGATTGATGCGGCAGATAAGAATTTCTGGACCTGGGGGCAGCATAACATTGTTGAAATTCCAAACGATGAGCCTGGTATCCTGGAGTTTATGGTCTTTGATAATGGTAACTATCGTTCACGCGAAGATGCGAAAAGTCTGTTGCCGCTCGATAACTTCAGCCGGGTGGTGCAGTTTAAAATAAACCTAAACACGATGACCGTAACGCGTCCGTATGAATATGGTAAAACGGAAGTCGGGAACCGGGGCTATAGCAGTTTTGTGAGCGCTAAGCATTTATTGACTAATGGTCACCTGGTTATTCACTTCGGCGCGACGACGGTTGATGAGTTTGAACATACCATTACCGCGCAACCAGGTTCCAGCGATCTTGTCGATCCGGATGAAGGGCAACAGGCGTTAGGCCGACTGGTATTACAAGAAATCAATAAAGAGACGAAAGAGGTTTTATTCGAAGCGATGGTGACGTCGGGCTATTTCAAGAACGAAGAGACGAATGGCACGAATTATCGTTATGATATTTCTGCATTTCGGGTATACAAAATGCCGCTGTTTGCATAACTAAGTATGTTATGCGGCCGGTTATCGACCGCATAACATTATGGCTTATTTGCTAATATCATCCACGCGCATGGTGTGGTCAGGTTGAATATTGTTAACCTGCTTCATATAGTTAACCAACGCTGGTGCGGTTTGTATCCCTATATATTTGATATTTTTACCTTTAGTGAAGGTAAATCCGCCACCACCTTTACCGATAAAGGAATCCAGCGCGACGGTATAGAGTTTATTGTCTTCTACCGGTTTGCCTTTGATATCAAATTCAACAATACGCTGGCCCAGCGGTTTGGTGCTGTCATATTTAAACTGGACGGTTTTCGATACGTGCAGCATACCGTTTTTCAGATCGGCAGCGTGTGACATGATGGATTTCAGGTCCTTACCGCTGATTTCCATGCTCATGACATCGTTGGTGAACGGATACATACTCAGCACATCACCATAGGTGATATTACCTTTAGGCAATTCGGTACGGATGCCGCCAGCATTATAGAAGGATGCGTCGGCGCCAGGAACGGTAGCCATCAGGGCATCGGTGATTAAGTTGCCGGTTGGCGCGGATTCACCGTAAGAACGGGTCAGCACTTCCGGAGAGTGCGCGACCACCTCATCGGTAATTTTCTTAACCTTGTTATCCCATTCGTCAATTTTGGCCTGCGTGACCGGATCTGGCTTATAAGTATCCGCATACATGGTGATCAACTTACCATTGTAGCTGTCCACTTTTTTGGTTTCCGGGTTCCAGTCAAGCACCAGTTTACCTAATTCGATGGTGTACGCATCCGTGGAAACGACAAGAGTATCGCCCACTTTAATCGGTTCTGGCGTACCTTTATGCGCATGGCCGGTAATCAGGACGTTAAGTCCATAGCCTTCCAGCGATTTCGCCATATCAACGTCGGTTTTCAGTGCGCGTGCGACATCAGCCTCGCCCGCGCTGGACTGCATACCCGGCACGCCTTCGTGGGCGAGCAGCACGGTCAGGTCAACTTTCCCTTTTAACTCTTCCAGCTGTTTTTTCACATAAGGAATCGGATCGCGGCAGTCAACGCCTTCACGCACGCCTGCGGCAATCGCTTCATAGAATGCGGAAACGCCGTGCATACCGATGACGCCGATCTTGAATCCATCTTTTTCCACGATGGTATACGGTTCTTTAATTAATGGCGTATCTGTGCCGCTGTAAAAAACATTATCCAACAATACCGGGAATTGCAATTTGCTGAGCTGTTTAACCAGATTCTCATGGCCATGGTCAAATTCATGGTTACCGACAGAGACGGCGTCGTAAGGCATGGTATTTAAAAT
Source organism: Salmonella sp. SJTUF15591 (assembly GCF_043356435.1). Taxonomy (NCBI): domain Bacteria; kingdom Pseudomonadati; phylum Pseudomonadota; class Gammaproteobacteria; order Enterobacterales; family Enterobacteriaceae; genus Salmonella; species Salmonella sp. SJTUF15591. Next base: position 515,372 of record NZ_JBEUJO010000003.1, read on the forward strand.
ATCAATAATAGCCTCGCCTTTGGTCAGCGTACTGATAAAAGGTCCGGTGAAATAGTCGCCAGCATCAAAGAAAAAGACATCTTTCTCTTTCGCTTTTGCATCTTTGACAATTTTCGAGATGGGCGCAAAGCCCCCTACCGGACGTGTCTTGGATACATAGGGGATAATTTCTGGGGTTACATGGGCATGTAAATCGTTTGTATAATAAATTGTGATGTCACGCGCATCGGCTGAAAAGGAAATGGCTGAAGACAAACCAATGCACAGCGACAGTAGGGATATCGAAAACTTTTTGTTCATATAAACCATCCATTTACGCTACATTAAAGAAAAACAATGTCTGTAGTCGTGTCATTCACGACTACAAACCGGGGAAATTAAGTAATATTCATCAAGTTTATTAATTATTAAAACTCGAAGCCGATCAGGTAATTCATACGGTCGCCGTAGCCGTCATACCCCAATTTATTATTGAAGTAACGGTAAGAGACGGAGGCGGTCCATCGCGGCATAAACTTCCATGTAAACGTTACCGCGCCGTTCAGGCCGGTCGTCCCACCCTGTTGTTCGGCGTAGGCATCATTACGATCCATTTCAACTTCGTTCCAGTTTGAAATGACGAACTTTTCATTAAACATATCGAAGTTATAAGCCGCGACCCAACCGAGAACATAACCGTTAAAGCCTGTCGCCTGTCCATACTTTTTAGAGGTATAATCGTTCGATAAGTTATGAACAGCGAAATAGGGCTTAATAAAGCCTGATGGGCTGGTTAAACCCAGATAACCTACCCCGTACATCATGTTTAATTCATCACCGAATTTATTCTCCATCGACATATAGAGTTTCATCATTGCGGTAAAGTTAGAGCCTTCTACCACCCTATAATGTCCCAGAAATTGGGTAACATGGTTACGGCCTTCTACCGGATGGTTGAGCACGTTCATTTCATAAAATGATGCAAATTCGCCCCTGTCAAACACGGCGCCGAAATCGGCTACCGCTTTCCACACTTCGCCGCGATCGACATTGACAAAGCCTTTATTCCAGTCGCCATATCCGAAGCTAAGTTTACCGTATACGCGTTTCAATTCCGCTGCCTGGCCATTAAAGCAAGAGAAAAGAACACATGCGGCGAGTAGACTATTAATATATTTCTTATTTTTCATGCTCAACTCCATGAGGTAAAAACACAGTGAAATGTTGTGTAAAGAAGCGAATTCTAAGGAGTGTCTTTTTATACGTAGGTGATAGATGTCTCAAAAATATCAGCGACATATAATCGTCAAATATTCGTGTCAGATAATGTTGTTTATTACGAGATAACTATTTGATTTATAGTTTATGTCTCTGTTGTAAAAGTCACACCGGATAGCATGAAATTAATGAAACTTCGAATGGGAATAATCTCTCGTAAAGACAACTTACTGCCAGTAAATGAGGGTGTTACCGTTGAAACAGCAACATATATTGACATCACAATAGCGGTTCTGACATATGGGCCATATTTGAGATCTGCATCACTCGTTCGCGATTTCTTTTTTTATAGACTGCTTCAGGCGTGTTTTCTTTAGCACGAAATATATTTATGGCATTAATATTATAATGAGTGTGAATAATTTTCTACGATAAAACGATGTTAATGGAAGAAATATAAGATAAATCGAATATATATAGTGCAATTAATTCAGGCTGTATTCCGCAGCCGGGTCTATCGGCAAATATATCGTAATCAGACCGTGCGATAACTCAAAGGAGTTGAAATGAAAAGAACAGTCGTTGCCAGTATGATAGGGTTGGCGCTATGCGCTGGAAGCGTATTATCAACCGCGCAAGCGGCAACCGCAAAGCGTCCTAACTTAGTCATTATTCTGGCGGATGATTTAGGGTATGGCGATCTCGCCACCTACGGGCACCGCATCGTTAAAACACCTAACATAGACAAATTGGCGCAGGAGGGGGTGAAGTTTACCGACTATTATGCGCCAGCGCCTCTGTGTTCTCCTTCCCGCGCGGGCCTGTTAACCGGCCGTATGCCGTTCCGTACCGGAATCCGTTCCTGGATACCGGAAGGCAAAGATGTTGCGCTGGGGCGTAATGAACTGACTATCGCCAACCTGCTAAAACAGCAGGGCTACGATACGGCGATGATGGGGAAATTACACCTGAATGCGGGCGGCGATCGCACCGATCAGCCGCAGGCGAAAGACATGGGCTTTGACTATACGTTGGTTAATCCGGCGGGATTTGTCACCGATGCTACGCTGGACAACGCCAAGGAGCGCCCGCGCTATGGCGTGGTGCATCCTACGGGGTGGATTCGTAATGGCCAACATATTGGCCGCGCAGATAAGATGAGCGGCGAGTTTGTGAGCTCTGAAGTGGTGAACTGGCTGGATAATAAGAAAGACGATAATCCGTTCTTCTTATATGTCGCCTTTACCGAAGTCCATAGCCCGCTGGCGTCGCCGAAAAAATACCTTGATATGTATTCGCAGTACATGACCGACTACCAGAAGCAGCATCCGGATCTGTTCTACGGCGACTGGGCAGACAAACCGTGGCGCGGCACCGGCGAATATTACGCCAATATCAGCTACATGGATGAGCAGGTCGGTAAAGTGCTGGATAAAATTAAGGCGATGGGCGAGGAAGATAACACCATCGTCATCTTTACCAGCGACAACGGCCCTGTCACGCGTGAAGCGCGTAAGGTATACGAGCTGAACCTGGCCGGGGAAACCGACGGTCTGCGCGGGCGTAAAGACAACCTGTGGGAAGGCGGCATTCGCGTACCGGCAATCATCAAATACGGCAAGCACATTCCACAGGGGATGGTAACGGACACGCCGGTATATGGTCTTGACTGGCTGCCGACGCTGGCCAACATGATGGACTTTAAACTTCCGACAGATCGTACCTACGACGGTCAGTCTTTAGTTCCGCTCCTGAAGGACAAGACGTTAAAACGCCAGAAACCGCTGATCTTCGGTATCGATATGCCGTTCCAGGATGATCCGACGGATGAGTGGGCGATCCGCGACGGCGACTGGAAGATGATCATCGATCGCCAGAATAAACCTAAATATCTCTATAACCTGAAAACCGATCGTTTCGAGACGCTCAATCAAATTGGTAAACAGCCGCAGATTGAGAAACAGCTTTACGGTAAGTTCCTGAAGTATAAAAAGGATATTGATAACGATTCGCTGATGAAAGCCCGTGGCGATAAGCCGACGCCTGTCACCTGGGGCTAATGGAATAATTATAAAAAATTAAGTATGCCACTTAGGGCGATGCCCACCTGATCCGGTCACTCTGTGCCGGATCAGGTTCTTTTATTTCAGGGAAGGTAATGATGTTTGGGAAAAGTTGTCAGGTCATGGTTAAACCGACCGGATCGGTGTGTAACCTTGACTGTAAGTACTGTTTTTATCTGGAGAAAGAAAAGCTCTATCCGGATCGAAAAAACCATTACAAAATGTCGGAAGAGACCCTCGAACTCTTCATCAGGCAGCAGATTGCCGCACAAGATATTGATGAGGTCATTTTTGCGTGGCAGGGCGGGGAACCCACATTAATGGGCATCCCGTTTTATCGTAAAGCCGTTGAATTTCAGCAGCGCTATTGTGGCGGCAAAACCATCGTCAATACCTTCCAGACCAACGGCATCCTGATCAACGATGACTGGGCGACCTTCTTCCGGGAGCATGATTTTCTGGTTGGCGTCTCTATTGATGGCGATGCCGCGTTACACGATGAATGGCGAGTGACGCGCTCCGGAAAGCCGACGCATGAAAAAGTAGAAAATGCGGTGCGTTGTCTGGCGCAGCACGACGTAGAATTTAATACCCTCACGGTGGTTAACCGTACCAATATGCATCATCCTGTTCAGGTCTATCGCTACCTGAAAAGCATTGGTAGCCGCTATATGCAATTTATCCCTTTAGTTGAACGCTGTGGGGAAAATGGGCTGGCGCAGCCGCAGGATAAACATATCGCGATGACGCCGTGGTCGGTCGATAGCCTGCAATTTGGTCAGTTTCTGAATGCGGTATTTGATATCTGGATCCGTGAGGATATCGGCGATATCGGCATCCAGCTATTTGAACAGACGCTGGCGGCCTGGTGCGGCCTGCCGCCGCAGGTTTGCGTTTTTGCTCCCACCTGCGGCAGCGCGTTTGCGATGGAAATGAACGGCGATGTTTATAACTGCGATCACTTCGTATATCCGCAATTTAAACTGGGGAATATCCACCAGAAGACGCTGCGTCAAATGAATCAGGGCGAACAAAATCGCCAGTTCGGCAGCGATAAACAGCGTTCAATGGCGCAGGAGTGTCATCGCTGTCAATGGAAGTTCGCCTGCTATGGCGGCTGTCCGAAACATCGTTTTTTACCCTCTGCGTCAGGCGCAACCAATCATAACTATCTGTGTGCAGGTTATCAGGCTTTTTTCTCGCATACCGCGACGGCGATGAGTGCCATGCGAACCCTGTATGAAAAAGGCATCTCACCTGCAGAAATAAAGTCAATATTTGTTTGAAGGTAGTATTCGCAGGGAGTGAATATGTTTTCTCACATTAATGTCGATGCTTGCAAAACGCCAGGCTGCAAAAATCTGGGGATTCTGGGGAGTCCAGACTATCTACCGCAAGGGAAAAATGTTCTCTGTCGAGCGTGCGGTTTTTTGTTCCCCATTATCTCAGCCAGATCGCTTAATCTTTTTCGCCAGGCGGCGAATCAACCCTGGAAAGGTCTGGTGAAGTCCTGTCCGCATTGTGGCGGGACGTCGCTGAAAAAATATGGATTTTCCACTAAAGGTGAACGGCGTATGTATTGCCGCCAGTGTAATAAAACGTTCATCTCCTATACCGCTATCAGGAGCGACGCCAGACAAGAGAACCTTGCCACGTTGATTGGCGAAGGAGCGTCGCTAGTTGAAATACGCGCGGCGCTGGCGATAGACAGCACGGGTTTTAGCCGCGAATTACAAAAACTGTCCCGTCGCGCTAATCAAGCGGAACGCGATTTTGTGTTTCCCGCGTTTGATATCGCTATGAGCACGCGGGCGTTTCGTGTGAAATTTAACGGCGGCGACAGCAGCTTATACGTGCTGGTGACGGCGGAAGAGGAGAGCGGTAAGGTCGTCGCGATCTCAACGAATTACTCCGCCCAACCGGTGGAAGCGGATTATCAATATCATTCTGATTACGAAGAACGACTTCCGTCCGGCACGCTGGCGCATCTGGTGCAGCGAAAAGAGGCGCTGACCATGCGCCGCAATGTATTATTTGATGTGGATTACGGCCCCGCCGTTTTATATAAAAACGATCCGGGGATGTTAGTAAAACCCGTATTACCTGCTTATCGACATTTTGAGTTGGTTCAGGCGTTGACGGATGAGCGTTCCCTGAATGTCCAACATTATCTCGATCACGAATGCTTCATTCTGGGCGGCTGTATGATGGCGAATTTTAGCTATCTTCGTCAGGGGCGCTGTCATATTTCGTTTGTGCGTGAAAGAGGCGTTACGCCGCCCAAACGCGATCTCCCTCCGCGGTTGTTTTTGAGCGGCGGAATTCGCAACAACGTCTGGCGTACATTTTCCACACGGGATTATGCGATGGCGGTATGCAATCTCACAGGAAATAAAAAGGTGAGTTTGTTACGCCATGCGACGTTAAATAGCGCGACGGCGTTTATTCGCTATGTTCACAACCATCCCTTCCTGCCGCATCTTAACCGGATGTCTCCTGGCAATGTTGTTGCCGTACTGGATTACCTAAAGTTTGAATATAACGCTTCACGTAACTGAATTGCTAAAATAAAAAGTGTGATGAGGTGTTGTTGCGGTATTTTATTCGGACGGCTTAAAAATCCAGAGTATTAATTTTCGTGGTCCCCATGAGGGGCGATGAGATTAATACACTGGAGATTTATCATGAATACGTTAACTACAACGTCTGTTGTCCTTCCTGCGCCGCGTCCGGCGATTAATCAGGGTATCGATATCAATAATGAAATGGTGCTTAACCATACCGCTATTTATGAAAATTGCCTTGCGCAGGTCACGCAAGAGAATACGGTAGAAAATGCGCTGATGTTGTTAGACCCTTACGGCACGGCGCCTTTAAGCGCTTATGCCGGGGTCTGGAGTCTGGAACCGGCTGAGATCATAGTCACGGTCCAGGATGCGGCAAAAACGGCGATGCCGGTAGAACATCTTTACACCCTTACGGCAGGCGCAAATCTGTTGCCGGTTCTGGGGCTGGTAGCGGATACTGAAAACCGTATTGTCTTTTCTCAGGCAGATACGCCGCTTGCCGTCTATACGCTCATCACACAGCCATTACCGCCGGTAGATTCCGCGGAGGTCGTATTAGGTTTTCCGATTATCAACGTGACGCAACCTGCTACCGATGCGGACAAGATGGCGCCAGGGTTTTATTTTATTACGCATTTCGATCGCTATAATTACGCATTAGATCAGAATGGTCTGGTGCGCTGGTACGTTACTCAGGATTATCCGTCTTATAATTTTGTTCGAATTGATAATGGCCATTTCCTCACTACTTCAGAAGCGAAAAATACCTATCTGGATATGTATGAGTTCGACATGATGGGGCGTCTTCACACATTCTATAATCTCGATAATCAATTTCACCATTCTATCTGGCCGTGGGACAGCAATACCATTGTTGCGCCCTCTGAATATACCTCGGGTCGGCCCGATGATTTGAAAACCAATGAAGACGGCGTATCGGTTGTCGATCTGACTACCGGGCTGGAGACCGCTTACTACGATATGGCGAAAGTGCTGGATACGACGCGGGTTTCCCGTCCTTCAGGTACGGCGCCGGGAGAAGACCCGACGGTTAAAGACTGGCTGCACATAAACCAGAGCTACGTGAATGAGACGAATCAGTTGTTAATTGCGTCCGGGCGTCATCAGAGCGCGGTGTTTGGCGTCGATCTGCAAACGCAAGCGCTACGCTTTATTTTGTCAACGCATGAAGACTGGGACGACGCTTATCAGCCTTATCTTTTAACCCCGGTCGACAGTGACGGTGTGGCGCTTTACGACTTTAGCAAACAGGAGGATATCGACGCGGCTGACCGTGACTTTTGGACGTGGGGGCAGCATAACGTCGTTGAAATCGCCAATAATACGCCGGGCATGGTGGAGTTTATGGTGTTTGATAACGGTAACTACCGTTCGCGTGATGACAGCAAAAGTCTGTTACCGCCGGATAACTACAGCCGCATTGTCCATTTCGTGGTGAATATGAATGAGATGACCGTTATGCGGCCATTTGAATACGGCAAGGAGCTGGGCGCGCGTGGCTACAGTAGCTGCGTTAGCGCGAAAGAGATCCAGCAGAATGGCAATATTGTGGTGCATTTTGCCGACTGCACGTTTGATGAAAATGGCCGCGCCATCTCTTGCCAGCCTGGCGAGAGCGATATTATCGATCCGCAGGCGGGCAGCGAGGCGATGGGGCTGCTAATTTTACAGGAGATTGCGCCTACGGAGAAAACCGTGCTTTTTGAAGCGACCATGACGTCAGGTTACTACAAAAACGCGGAAACGAACGGGGAAGGCTATCGCTACGATATTACCAGTTTCCGGGTGTATAAAATGGATCTGTACGCGTAGCGGTCTATCATCAATGACTGACTGCACTAAAAAAGTCCGGCGTAAGCCGGACTTCATTTCGTAAAAAACGAGCTATTCATCATATATAATCTAATTTTAACGATGAGTCAGGCGAGGTAAGATAGTAGATTCGAAGAATTCACCTGATTGAGAGAATAAAAAGTGAAACATCTGCACCGATTTTTTAGCAGCGATGCCTCTGGGGGCATCATTCTCATCATCGCCGCTGCGTTGGCTATGCTGATGGCCAATATGGGCGCGACCAGTGGATGGTATCATGATTTTCTGGAGACGCCGGTTCAGCTACGGGTTGGGGCGCTTGAAATCAACAAAAACATGCTGCTGTGGATCAACGATGCGCTGATGGCCGTGTTTTTCCTGTTGATTGGCCTGGAAGTTAAGCGCGAACTGATGCAAGGCTCGTTAGCCAGTCTGCGCCAGGCTGCTTTTCCGGTGATTGCCGCCATCGGCGGGATGATTGTACCGGCATTGCTCTATCTGGCCTTTAACTACTCCGATCCGGTCACTCGCGAGGGCTGGGCTATTCCTGCCGCGACGGATATCGCCTTTGCGCTGGGCGTGTTGGCGCTGTTGGGCAGCCGGGTTCCGCTGGCGCTGAAAATATTCCTGATGGCGCTGGCGATCATCGATGATCTCGGCGCCATCGTTATTATCGCACTGTTTTATACCAGCGATCTTTCTATCGTCTCGCTGGGCGTGGCGGCGTTCGCGATTGCCGTGCTGGCGCTGCTGAACCTGTGCGGCGTCAGACGGACAGGGGTATATATTCTGGTCGGGGCAGTGCTGTGGACGGCGGTACTGAAGTCCGGCGTTCACGCGACGCTGGCAGGCGTCATTGTCGGTTTCTTTATTCCGCTGAAAGAAAAACACGGTCGCTCGCCAGCCAAGCGTCTGGAGCATGTTCTGCACCCGTGGGTCGCGTACCTGATCCTGCCGCTCTTCGCTTTTGCGAATGCCGGCGTTTCTCTTCAGGGCGTCACGATTGACGGTCTGACCTCCATGCTGCCGTTGGGAATTATTGCCGGTCTGCTGATTGGTAAGCCGCTGGGGATTAGCCTGTTTTGCTGGCTGGCGCTGCGTTTCAAGCTGGCGCATCTGCCGCAGGGGACCACTTATCAGCAAATCATGGCGGTCGGCATTTTGTGTGGCATTGGCTTTACGATGTCCATCTTTATCGCCAGCCTGGCATTTGGCAATGTCGATCCGGAACTTATTAACTGGGCGAAATTGGGCATTTTGATTGGTTCATTGCTCTCCGCAGTGGTGGGGTATAGCTGGTTGCGCGCGCGTTTGAACGCGCCGGCATAATCAGTACGAAGGAAAGGGGGAGCGATGTATCGCTCCCTTGCGACATTGAACAGGGAGAGGAATGAGCATGTCTCATATTAACTACAACCATCTTTATTACTTCTGGCATGTCTATAAAGAAGGTTCTGTCGTGGGTGCCGCAGAGGCGCTTTTTCTGACGCCGCAAACCATTACTGGTCAAATTAAAGCCCTGGAAGAGCGTTTACAGGGGAAGCTATTTAAACGTAAGGGACGCGGTCTTGAGCCCAGCGAACTGGGCGAGCTGGTTTTTCGCTATGCGGACAAAATGTTTACGCTAAGCCAGGAGATGCTGGATATCGTCAATTACCGCAAAGAATCAAACCTGTTGTTTGATGTCGGCGTCGCCGATGCTTTATCCAAGCGTCTGGTCAGCAGCGTTCTGGATGCGGCGGTGGTGGTAGACGAACCCATACATCTGCGTTGCTTTGAGTCGACGCACGAAATGTTGCTCGAACAGCTCAGCCAGCACAAGCTGGATATGATTATCTCCGACTGCCCGATAGATTCCACGCAGCAGGAGGGGCTATTCTCAGTCAAAATCGGCGAATGCAGCGTCAGTTTCTGGTGTACGAATCCGCTTCCTGAAAAAGCGTTCCCTGCCTGCCTGGAAGAGCGACGGTTGCTGGTGCCGGGACGGCGCTCAATGCTGGGGCGTAAGTTGTTGAACTGGTTTAATTCACAGGGGTTGCAGGTTGAGATCCTCGGTGAATTTGATGACGCGGCCTTAATGAAGGCGTTTGGCGCGACGCACGATGCGATTTTTGTGGCGCCAAGCCTTTATTCACTGGATTTTTATGCCGATGAGTCGGTAATAGAGATTGGGCGCGTGGAGAATGTCATGGAAGAATATCATGCGATTTTTGCCGAGAGAATGATCCAGCATCCGGCGGTGCAGCGTATTTGCAATGCGGACTACTCGGCATTGTTTAAGCTACAGTAGACGTACCTACCGTAATACTTCCGGCTGCGGAACTAGCCCGCAGCCGGAATCATTCTACAAGTTCAGCAGGCTACGGTACTGCCCACCTTCGCGGATAAACACCGGAATTCTGTTCAGTGGCGTAGCGTACTGCAGCGTCTGCCCTCCTGAATAGCTTTCACCAGTCGCAAGATCCGTCCATGTTTCCCCTTCTGGTAGCCAGACATCACGTTCGCGCATACCTTCATGCATGACGGGGGCGATCAGCAGGTCAGGACCAAAACAATACTGGTCGGTGATTGCCCAACTTGTTTCCTGTTCGGGGAATTCAAAGAACAGTGGGCGCATCACTGGCGAATTGTGCTTATGGGTTTCCTCCATCAGCGCTTTGATATAGGGCTTGAGTTTTTCTCGCAACGCCAGGCAACCTGTCAGTACGTCGCATACTTCCTCACCGTAGCTCCAGACCTCGTTCGGCGCACCTGTAGGGCATTGAGCAATGCCATCCCGGTACGGTTGCGCGGGTAAAATCTGCGGATCGCGGTTGCCGTGCAGACGCATCACCGGACTAAAGACGCCCCACTGGAACCAGCGAATTAGCAATTCATGGAATTTCGGGTCGTGAATATTACCGCCATGGAAACCGCCGATATCCGTCGTCCACCACGGTATCCCTGCTATTCCCATATTGAGTCCGGCGGCAAACTGGTTGCGCAGCGATCTAAACGAGGAGTGAATATCCCCTGACCAGACCAGAGCGCCGTACTTCTGACTGCCGGCCCAGGCGCAGCGTAGCAGGTTGATAACCTGGTCTTCGCCATCGGCTTTCATGCCGTCAAAAAAGGTTTTAGCGTACATACGTGGGTAGATATTGCCCACTTCCAGTACCGGCCCGGCATGGTAGCGATAGTTGTCGTAGTCGTAAACGCTGAACTCAGGTTCGGCTTCATCTAACCAGAATAACTTCACGCCTTTATCGTAATAGTTGCGTTTGGCTTTGCCCCAGACGTAGTCGCGCGCGCCCGGATGAGTCGCATCAAAGTAAGTGGTATTGCCGAGGAAATCCATATTGATCGGCAAGCCACGTTCCGTTTGTACCAGCCAGCCGTTTTCGCGCATCTCCCGATAGCTTTCGGTACGGTTATCCACCGTCGGCCAGACGGAGACCATCAGCTCAATTCCCAGCGATTTCAGCTCGGCAATCATGGCATCAGGATCGGGCCAGTCGCGCGCATCGAACATCCAGTCACCCTGATTCGGCCAGTGAAAGAAGTCGATTACGATCACTGAGATAGGCAGATTGCGGCGCTTATATTCGCGGGCGACCTCCAGCAGCTCTTCCTGTGTACGATAACGGAGTTTGCACTGCCAGAAGCCCATGGCGTAGTCCGGCATCATCGGCGGCGTGCCGGTAGCCAGCGCGTAAGCCCGGCTAATTTCTGCCGGGGTATCGCCAGCCGTGATCCAGTAGTCTAACTGTTCGCTGACCTGCGCTTCCCATTCGGTAACGTTTTGGGCAAAGGTTACGCGTCCGACTGCCGGGTTGTTCCATAAAAATCCGTAGCCCAGACTGGAGAGCATAAACGGTACTGAGGCCTGGGAGTTACGTTGCGCCAGCTCAAGCACGCATCCTTTGAGATCCAGGTTGGCCTGTTGATACTGCCCCATACCATAAATTTTTTCCCCTTCGGTGGCCTCGAAGCGGGCTTTCAGTGAATATTTCCCACCCTGAATAGGGCGGAACTCGCGTCCCTCAAGGTTGAGTGCGCTGACGTACTGGCCGTGAGATGATTCATCCTCGCCAATTTCGCCCCGCAGGCGCCAGAACTCCTGCAACAGGGGTTTGTGTGGATGGCGGTAAAAGGTAACCTGTCCTTTTTGATTGACGATAGCGATAATTTTGCCGTTGGTCAGCGTTGCCTGGTGGTGCTCATAATCAATGTGGCACTGGCTTTCTGCGACTGGCTCAGTCAATGCCCAGTCTTCATTTCTCATTACCGGCAGATGACGGCCGCTGCGTACGCGCAGGCTGTTCTCGCCCCAGGGTTCAATCCATAAATAGCGATCGTTTTGCTGCCAGACCAGACGACGCGGGTCTTGTTGCATAAATGGCATGGTGGTGCCTCCCATATTCGAGGGTGAAGGTAAAGAACGTTATGAGTTGACGGTTTCCAGATCGTGGCGAATCTTCTCTTCCATCGCTTCGTATTTGCGAAAGAAAAGTAGTGGGATCGCTGCGAGCGCGAAGAGTAGGGCGGGTGCCCAGATAAAGGCCCAGATAATTCCCTCCAGACCCGCAGCACTCTGGGCATGGTTGGGGACATAGCCAAAACTGTTCATGATCCAGGCGGCGAAAGCGGTGCCGAGGCCACTACCCATCTTGATGCAGAAGGTGCTGCCGAAGGCGATAAGAATGCCGGTAGCCTTAATACCGGTCTTCCAGGCGCCGAAATCAACGGCGAAGCCCAGCATGGCAAACGGCATTGAGCAGGCGATACCGCTGCCGATATTGCCGAGTATCCAGGCGGCGATGAGGAAAGTAATGTTGTCCGCTGCCAGCCACATCATGACGCCGCCAAACGTGGCGACCAGCAGACCGCCTACCCATATCCAGGTTTTAGCCAGGTATTTGCTAAAGAAGGGGATAGCGATGATAAACAGGATCTGAATCGTCGCCAGGCTGTTAATCAGCGGTACCAGATCTTTACGGTCGAGGTTGTAGGTCAGATAATAGACAATGGTCGTGTTGCGCTGCTGTAGGGCAATCCAGAAGATCAGATTAGCCAGCACCATCAGGATCCACGGCCAGTTACCTTTCATCGCCGCGAAACTTTTTTTCATCGGCAACTTAGGTTCATGCTGTATTTTATCCGTATCCATTTCACGAATGTTTTTAAACGCAAAGAGCGTTAGCGCGCAGGATATAATGGCAAACGTAATTGCCGTATAAATAAAACCAGCGTGATCATCACCGTTACCTAAAAAAGCGACTAACGGCAAGGCGGTCGCGTTCATTAATAAAACCCCAATTTGCCCACCGGTCATTCGCCAGGAATTTAAAACCAGTCTTTCCTTGGGAGATAAGGTCATCAGGGGTAATATTGCACTGAGTGGTGTATTAAGTCCGGTAAATAGAATGCTGGCAATCATATAAGATATTGCTGCATAGATGGCTTTTCCTGTCATACTGATATCAGGAGACCAAAATGACAGCGCGCTGAATACCGCAAAAGGCAGCGGTAACCATAAAAACCAGGGACGACATTTACCGTAGCGTGAACGCGTTTTATCGATGATGATCCCCCATATGGGGGCGTCTATGCCATCGATAATACGCGCCAGCAGCAGGATAACGCCTGCTACGGCAAGGCTAATGCCCGCAACGTCTGTGTAGAAATATAAAATGTACGTTGAACCGAAGCAGTACAGCAGATTACCCGCCACATCCAAAGAGCCGTAGCTAATACGCTGTAGTAAAGACAATGATGCTGACCCGGAAGGCTGGGTATCCTCAATGACAGAACTCATAATGATAACTCCGATATTGGTACGATACGCCCAGAAAAACAACCTCTACTTTCTAAGCAAGTTTTGAATATTATTTTTATGTCGTTTTTGAATTTAACCTCAGATTAAAATGAGTAAGTAAGGTGTACATGAAAAGTAGTTAACCCGACGGCATCAATCAATTATTAAATCTTACATCAGGATTGCGTTTATTAGTTTTTGAATGAGCGATGTTTTTATTTGCTAAGGTGGTCACAGTTTTTTCAGTAATGAAATAAGAAAAGGAAAACAGTGAAAGAAAATAACTTTCAAGTATTACGTGACTGAGGGAGGGGTAGCTGAAAAAATAGGCTGGCCAGGAAGAGCGTGAACGAGTGAGGTCAGAGCCAGCGGTTGACGAGCAAAACGGCAGATAGCAGGCATAAAAAAACCCGCTTTACGCGGGTTTTTCTACAAAGCTGATAACAAGCAGGCGATTAAGCCAGTTTGTTGATCTGTGCAGTCAGGTTAGCTTTATGACGTGCAGCTTTGTTTTTGTGGATCAGACCTTTAGCAGCCTGACGGTCCACGATCGGTTGCATTTCGTTAAATGCTTTCAGTGCAGCAGCTTTGTCGCCAGCTTCGATAGCTGCGTATACTTTCTTGATGAAAGTACGCATCATAGAGCGACGGCTTGCGTTGTGCTTACGAGCCTTTTCAGACTGAACGGCGCGCTTCTTAGCTGATTTGATATTAGCCAAGGTCCAACTCCCAAATGTGTTCTATATGGACAATTCAAAGGCCGAGGAATATGCCCTTTTAGCCTTCTTTTGTCAATGGATTTGTGCAAATAAGCGCCGTTTAAATTGCAGCACTCGTTGCGTAGTGATGGCGCAGGATTCTACCAGCTTGCGTGCTGTGAATACAGCCTTTCCATGAGAAAAATTGCATTAAGCGGCGGGTTTTGGGGCGGAGTTTGCCGCATGGCGATGAAAAGCATCTTCTTTATGTTTCATCAGGGCAATAGTCGGTTAACCTTGACCGCTGTACAAGGTATACTCTTGCGATTTTCACTGTTTTGAGTCAGACATGAAGCTGATACGCGGCATACATAATCTCAGTCAGGCCCCGCATGGGTGTGTGCTGACCATTGGTAATTTCGACGGCGTACATCGGGGGCATCGCGCTCTACTGCAGGGTTTGCAGGAAGAAGGACGCAGACGCGGTCTGCCGGTGGTGGTCATGATTTTCGAACCGCAGCCGCTGGAGCTGTTCGCGACGGATAAAGCGCCCGCCCGCCTGACGCGCCTGCGTGAAAAACTGCATTACCTTGCGCAGTGCGGCGTGGACTATGTGCTGTGCGTGAAATTCGATCGCCGCTTTGCCGCTTTGACGGCGCAAACGTTTATCAGCGAACTGCTGGTGGAGCGACTTGGCGTGCAATTTCTTGCCGTCGGCGATGATTTCCGCTTTGGTGCTAGCCGCGCGGGCGATTTCTTGTTATTACAGAAGGCGGGGGCGGAGTATGGTTTTGCGGTTTCCAGCACCCAAACCTTTTGTGAAGGCGGCGTGCGTATCAGTAGTACCGCAGTGAGACAGGCGCTGGCGGAGGATAACCTGGCGCTTGCCGAAAGCCTGCTGGGACATCCCTTTACTATTTCCGGGCGTGTCGTTCATGGCGACGAGCTGGGACGTACCATTGGCTTCCCGACGGCGAACTTACCGCTGCGCCGTCAGGTCTCCCCGGTCAAAGGGGTCTATGCGGTGGAAGTCACCGGGCTTGGCGATAAGCCGTTACCCGGCGTAGCGAACATTGGCACTCGTCCAACGGTGGCTGGCGTGCGTCAACAACTGGAAGTGCATCTGCTGGACGTTGTAATGGACCTCTACGGTCGCCATATAGATGTAATACTGCGTAAAAAGATACGTAATGAGCAGCGATTTGCGTCGCTTGATGAGCTAAAAGCGCAAATCGCACGCGATGAGTTAACGGCCCGCAAGTTTTTTGGGCTAGCCGGGCAGGTGTAACCCTGACGGTGTTTATCAAACCGAAATACGGAACCGAGAATCTGATGAGTGACTATAAATCGACCCTGAATTTGCCGGAAACAGGGTTCCCGATGCGCGGCGACCTCGCCAAGCGTGAACCGGGAATGCTGGCGCGTTGGACCGATGATGATCTGTACGGCATCATTCGTGCGGCCAAAAAAGGCAAAAAAACCTTCATTCTGCATGATGGCCCTCCATATGCGAATGGCAGCATTCATATTGGTCACTCAGTTAACAAGATTCTGAAAGACATTATCGTGAAGTCCAAAGGACTGTCGGGATTTGACTCGCCTTACGTGCCGGGCTGGGACTGTCACGGTCTGCCTATCGAGCTGAAAGTCGAGCAGGAGTTCGGTAAGCCGGGCGAGAAATTCACCGCCGCTGAATTCCGCGCCAAGTGCCGCGAATATGCCGCTACGCAGGTTGACGGCCAGCGTAAAGACTTCATTCGTCTGGGCGTGTTGGGCGACTGGTCGCATCCGTACCTGACCATGGACTTCAAAACCGAAGCCAACATCATCCGCGCGCTGGGCAGAATTATCAAAAATGGTCATCTGCACAAAGGCGCTAAGCCTGTGCACTGGTGCGTTGACTGCCGTTCCGCGCTGGCGGAAGCGGAAGTTGAATATTACGACAAAACGTCGCCGTCTATCGACGTGGCGTTCCGCGCCGTCGATCAGGATGCGGTGAAAGCGAAGTTTGGTTTGCCGGGCGTGAGCGGCCCGATCTCGTTGGTCATCTGGACCACCACGCCGTGGACTCTGCCGGCTAACCGCGCCATCTCCCTGGCGCCGGACTTTGATTATGCGCTGGTGCAGATTGACGGCCAGGCGGTGATTCTGGCGAAAGATCTGGTTGAAAGCGTCATGCAGCGTATTGGCGCGGCTGAATACACCATTCTCGGCACCGTTAAAGGCGCGGAGCTGGAACTGCTGCGCTTTACCCATCCGTTTATGGGCTTTGACGTGCCGGCGATCCTCGGCGATCACGTCACCCTGGACGCCGGTACCGGCGCGGTACATACCGCCCCTGGTCACGGCCCGGATGACTACGTGATCGGTCAAAAGTATGGCCTGGAAACCGCTAACCCGGTTGGCCCGGACGGCGCTTACCTGCCAGGCACATATCCAACGCTTGACGGTGTTAACGTCTTCAAGGCGAACGATATCGTTATTGAACTGCTGAAAGAAAAAGGCGCGCTACTGCATGTCGAAAAAATGCAGCACAGCTATCCGTGCTGTTGGCGTCACAAAACGCCGATCATTTTCCGCGCGACCCCGCAGTGGTTCGTCAGCATGGATAAAGAAGGGCTTCGTCAACAGTCGCTGAAAGAGATCAAAGGCGTTCAGTGGATCCCGGACTGGGGTCAGGCGCGTATTGAATCAATGGTCGCTAACCGTCCTGACTGGTGTATCTCACGTCAGCGTACCTGGGGCGTACCGATGTCGCTGTTCGTGCATAAAGAAACGCAGGAGCTGCTGCCGATTGAGCGTACTCTGGCGGCGATGGAAGAGGTGGCGAAACGCGTTGAAGTTGACGGTATCCAGGCGTGGTGGGATCTCGACCCGAAAGAGATCCTCGGCGAAGATGCTGATCAATACGAGAAAGTTCCGGATACGTTGGACGTTTGGTTTGATTCCGGTTCCACCAGTTACTCCGTGGTTGACGCACGTCCGGAATTCGCCGGTCACGCTGCCGATATGTATCTGGAAGGCTCTGACCAGCATCGCGGCTGGTTTATGTCCTCCCTGATGATTAGCGTGGCGATGAAAGGCAAAGCGCCATACCGCCAGGTACTGACTCACGGCTTCACCGTCGATGGTCAGGGGCGCAAAATGTCCAAGTCCATCGGTAACACCGTATCGCCGCAGGATGTGATGAATAAACTGGGCGCGGATATCCTGCGTCTGTGGGTGGCGTCTACTGACTATACCGGCGAAATGGCGGTCTCTGACGAGATCCTGAAACGTGCTGCCGACAGCTATCGCCGTATCCGTAATACCGCGCGCTTCCTGCTGGCGAACCTCAATGGCTTCAATCCGGCCACCGATATGGTCAAACCGGAAGAGATGGTGGTGCTGGACCGGTGGGCGGTGGGCTGCGCGAAAACGGCGCAGCAAGAGATTCTGAAGGCATACGAAGCTTACGACTTCCATGAAGTGGTACAGCGCCTGATGCGCTTCTGCTCCGTTGAAATGGGCTCGTTCTACCTCGACATCATCAAAGACCGCCAGTACACCGCGAAGGCCGATAGCGTCGCGCGTCGTAGCTGCCAGACTGCGCTGTATCATATCGCAGAGGCGCTGGTTCGCTGGATGGCGCCGATCATGTCCTTCACGGCTGATGAAATCTGGGGCTACCTGCCGGGCGAGCGTGAAAAATATGTCTTCACCGGCGAATGGTACGACGGGTTGTTTGGCCTGGAAGAGAATGAAGAATTTAATGACGCATTCTGGGACGATGTCCGCTATATCAAGGACCAGGTCAACAAAGAGCTGGAAAATCAGAAAGCCAATGGCATCAAATCGAACCTGGAAGCAAAAGTGACGCTGAAATATGCTGACGATGCTAACGGTACGATCAAGAAGCTGAAACTGTTGGGTGAAGAGGTCAGATTTATCTTCATTACTTCCCAGTTCGTGATTTCTGAGCAAGCGGGGGGTATTGATGATGAAAATATTCAGTACAATGCTGGTAATACGACAGTTCAGGCAGTGGTAACGCGTGCCGAGGGTGATAAGTGTCCGCGCTGCTGGCACTACACTACTGATGTCGGCAAGGTGGCGGAACATGCAGATATCTGCGGACGCTGTGTCAGCAACATCGCCGGTAATGGCGAACAACGTAAATTTGCCTGATGAGTAAACCACTCTGTTCAACAGGACTACGCTGGCTATGGCTGGTAGTAGTCGTGCTGATTATCGATTTGGGCAGCAAATACCTGATCCTCCAGAATTTCGCTCTGGGGGATACGGTAGGGCTGTTCCCGTCGCTTAATCTGCATTATGCGCGTAACTACGGCGCGGCTTTTAGCTTCCTGGCGGATAGCGGCGGCTGGCAGCGCTGGTTCTTTGCCGGGATTGCGATAGGGATCTGCGTAATTCTTTTGGTGATGATGTACCGCTCGAAAGCGACGCAGAAGCTGAATAACATCGCTTATGCGTTAATCATCGGCGGCGCGCTGGGTAACCTGTTCGACCGCCTGTGGCACGGCTTTGTTGTCGATATGATCGATTTTTACGTCGGTAACTGGCATTTCGCGACGTTCAACCTTGCCGATAGCGCGATCTGTATCGGCGCGGCGCTGATTGTACTGGAAGGCTTTTTGCCGAAGCCGACAGCGAAAGAACAGGCATAAGCGTAAATACCGGGTGGCGCTTATCCGGTTTTGTAGGCCTGATAAGCGCAGCGCCATCAGGCAAACGTGGTGCCGGATGGCGGTGAAAACGCCTTATCCGGCCTACGGTTTTATCGTTCTTTGTGCCTCCGGGCAAAACACGTGAGCAATTTGCATGTCTAAATCCGTACAGAGCAACAGCGCGATCCTCGTTCACTTCACCCTGAAACTGGATGATGGCTCAACGGCGGAATCTACCCGCAATAACGGCAAGCCAGCCCTGTTCCGTCTTGGCGATACCTCGCTTTCCGAAGGTCTGGAGCAGCAGCTTCTGGGGTTGAAAGAAGGGGAAAAGAAAGCGTTTTCGCTGGAGCCTGACGCCGCGTTTGGCGTCCCCAGTCCGGACTTAATCCAGTATTTCTCGCGCCGTGAGTTTATGGCGGCGGGCGAACCGGAAGTCGGGGCGATTATGCTTTTTACCGCAATGGATGGCAGCGAAATGCCTGGCGTGATTCGCGAAATCAACGGCGACTCGATTACCGTTGATTTTAACCATCCGCTGGCCGGGCATACCGTTCACTTTGATATTGAAGTGCTGGAAATCGATCCGGCGCTGGAGGCATAAACATGCAGATCCTGTTGGCTAACCCACGCGGTTTTTGCGCCGGGGTAGACCGCGCTATCAGCATTGTTGAAAATGCGCTCGCTATTTACGGCGCGCCAATTTACGTTCGGCACGAAGTCGTGCATAACCGCTATGTAGTGGACAGCCTGCGCAAGCGCGGGGCGATCTTTATAGAGCAAATTAGCGAAGTGCCGGATGGCGCCATTCTGATTTTCTCCGCTCATGGGGTTTCCCAGGCGGTGCGTAACGAGGCGAAAAGCCGCGATCTTACCGTTTTTGACGCCACCTGCCCGCTGGTGACGAAAGTCCATATGGAAGTGGCGCGCGCCAGCCGTCGCGGTGAAGAATCTATTCTCATCGGCCACGCCGGACACCCGGAAGTGGAAGGCACCATGGGTCAGTACAGCAACCCGGAAGGGGGGATGTATCTGGTTGAGTCGCCAGAGGACGTCTGGACGCTGAATGTCAAAAATGAAGGTAAGCTCTCCTTCATGACGCAAACCACGCTTTCCGTGGACGATACGTCCGATGTGATTGATGCGCTGCGTAAACGCTTTCCGAAAATCGTCGGCCCGCGCAAAGACGATATTTGCTATGCCACTACTAATCGTCAGGAAGCGGTGCGGGCGCTGGCGGAGCAGGCTGACGTGGTGCTGGTGGTCGGCTCGAAAAACTCTTCTAACTCTAACCGATTGGCGGAACTGGCCCAACGGATGGGAAAAACCGCGTTTCTTATCGACGATGCGGCGGATATCCAGGAGGCGTGGGTGAAAGAAGCCGCCTGCGTCGGCGTCACCGCTGGCGCTTCCGCGCCGGATATTCTGGTGCAGAATGTTATTGCGCGTCTGCGCGAGTTTGGCGGCGGCGAAGCTGTCACGCTTGAGGGGCGCGAAGAAAATATTGTTTTCGAAGTGCCGAAAGAGCTGCGTGTGGATGTTCGTGAGGTCGAATAAGATTTCACAATTCAGAAATCTGCCTGATGACGCTACGTTGACCAGATCTTAAGAATTTCTTTTGATATTCAATGTGCGACAGGAAGAATAAGGCGTAGTCGTCATCCAGTGCTAATGCCCCACCTTTTTGCTATTCATCTGAAAAACCAGCACAATCGTTGCTGGTTTTTTGGGTTGTAATGCCTACAGGGATAAGGGAAATGGGCAAAATAAAATATGGATTGGCAACGTTACTCGCCATCGGCTTTTGGATGGACGCAACAAGCGCCACGGTGCTGGAGCTACCCGCCTGGGAGCGAAACTATACCGGAACTATCGCGGGGAAACCGGTAAACGTTAATATCACGCGATTTGGTAACACGCTTTATGGGTATTACTGCTATGAACCTTGCAATCAGCACAAGGCAGCGATTGTTCTACGCGGCTCACTCCAGGATAAAGAGGTACATCTTGAAGAACGCGTAAAGGCGCTTTCGGGTTACTGGAATGCGGAAATCTCCAGCAGTGAGATTAAAGGCGAATGGACGTCCGCAGATAAAAAACGACATTTTCCTGTTGCCCTTATCTACCTCAAACCTAAAAACTCCCCTGATATTGTGCTGGTCACGAACACGAATGATGCAGGGGGTTACGACCCTTCCAAAGAGATTGATTGCGGCAATACGCCGGCCATTTCGGCGATAAAATTATACCGTGATGGTAAACTCATACAGACCTTAGATACCGCCTCGGTGGGCACTTGTAGCCCGTTTATGCCTCAATGGGGGGATGTCAATTTTGATGGCTACCCGGATCTGTCGATTGTAACAGAGTTACTTGCTGGGCCGGATGCTCCAGTACAAACATGGCTCTATGACCCCGCCAAACAGCGTTATGTTGATGCGCCAGCGTCTTATCAGGAAATCACTTCACCAGAGATCGATGCTGAACATAAACAGATTGTCAGCTATTGGCGCGGCGGTTGCTGCAGCCATGGCGTCAATGTGTATCGCTGGAAAGGAAAAACGATTGAACTGATCGATCGCGGTGAAAGCTACTTTCAGCCTGTGATAAGTAAAGGCAAAATGTATAACTGCTACATGACACCTTCCTACGCTGATGGGCGTATTATTTATCCGCTAGTACGTAAAAATGGTCATTTGACGCCGCCTCTTAGCCTTGATGGGACGTGTCAACCTTTTTGGCTAATCGGTAATGTTCGTACCGTGATTCAGGCAGAAAAACCCGGCGCTGAGCCCGAATCGCTTGAGATTCAGTGGCAGGAAAACAAAGCATCGCCAGGGCGTTTTTGCCCATTAGTTCCGTTTATCGAAGGTGATAAGCTAAGTCCGCGTCTGAGTATGAAGATATAAAACAATAGGTCAGGAGAGCGTTAATGACAGCATCCCTACACATTATTCTTGATACCGATCCGGGCATTGATGACGCGGCTGCGATTGCCGCTGCGCTGTTCGCCCCCGAGCTGGATCTGCAACTAATAACCACCGTTGCCGGCAACGTTTCGGTTGAAAAAACCACCCGTAATGCGTTGCAGCTTCTGCATTTCTGGGACGCCGATGTGCCACTTGCCCAGGGGGCCGCGACGCCGCTGCTGCGTCCGTTACGCGATGCGGCATACGTCCACGGCGAGTCCGGCATGGAAGGCTATGATTTTGTCGACCATCAGCGCCAACCGTTGGCGAAGCCTGCGTTTATCGCTATCCGGGATGTGCTGATGAACGCCCCGGAGCCCATGACATTAGTGGCGATTGGGCCATTGACCAATATTGCGTTGCTACTGATGCACTATCCGGAGTGTGCGTGTAACATTCGCCGTCTGGTGTTGATGGGCGGTTCCGCAGGGCGCGGCAATTTTACGCCTAATGCTGAATTTAACATTGCTGTCGATCCGGAGGCCGCCGCCCACGTATTTCGTAGCGGCATTGAGATTGTGATGTGTGGGCTGGACGTCACGAATCAGGCAATGCTCTCGCCAGATTTTCTGAGTAAACTGCCCGCGCTGAATCGCACCGGTAAGATGTTGCACAGCCTGTTCAACCATTATCGCAGCGGTAGTATGCGCACTGGCGTCCGGATGCACGATCTCTGCGCGATCGCCTGGCTGGTGCGTCCGGAGCTTTTTACCCTGCAATCCTGTTTTGTGGCCGTAGAAACGCAGGGGCAATATACCGCCGGTACCACGGTGGTAGATATTGAAGGGCGTCTTGGGCAGCCCGCCAACGCGCAGGTGGCGCTGGCGCTGGATGTGGACGGTTTTCGTCAGTGGGTGGCTGAGGTGTTTGCCTATGCGCCGTAATTACATGTTGGCGCCATAATCTCATACTTTGCCACGATAGAGTCTCTCCGGCCTGCCCACTTTCCCGTAGCTGATCTCCGCTTCGAGAAAGTTATTTTTCACGCCTTGTTCCAGATAGCGTCGGGCAGTGGTTTTACTGCTGCCCAGAATTTGCGCCAGAGTGTCTGCTGTATGTACTGCCTGCGGGTCGGTGAATATTTGTCGTACCCGGTTGAAGGTGTTTTCATCAATTCCCCGCAGTCCGCTATTCGGTTCTGCGGTTTGTTCTTTGGCCTGGATATTAAATAAGGCATCAACGTGCGTCTGGTTTGCCTGCTCACTGGAACGTAACGAACTGCGGTAACGGGTGAACCGCTCCAGGGTATGCTGCAGGCGCTGATAATGTACCGGCTTAATCAGATAATCGAATACGCCCATGCGTAAGGCATCGCTGATGGTATCCATATGATTGTCGGCGGTAATGAAAATAATTCGCCCCGTGTAGTTGGCGCTGATGGTATGACGAATTAAATCGATCCCTTTGCCATCGGGTAAAAAATTATCCAATAGAATTAACTGTGGTTGATAGAGGCGTATTTGCTTCTTTGCACTTTCCAGTTTGTCTGCGATGCCGATGATTGAAAACTGGGGAAAAAGCTTGATGGTGTCCACCAGGATTTCCGCTAGCATCGGTTCGTCTTCAACGATGAGTGTCGTAATGCTATCCATGTTATTCTTCTCTGGTAAAAGGGATATAGAGGGTAAAAATGGTGCCAAAAGGATTATTGTTATCGACGATAATGTCGCCATTGGCCTGCTTGACGTAGCTGTGCACCAACCATAATCCAATTCCGTGATCGCCGTTATTGTGGGTGGTCACTCCACGCTCGAAAATATGCTGGCGGATATTTTCGTCAATACCACATCCCTGATCGGCAACTTCAATAATGACTTCATTACCTTCGCTGTTGATCAGGCACTCAATCTGTCGCGAGCCTTCGCTATTGAGCAGGGTGGCGTTATAGGCGTTGTCCAATAAATTGCCAACAATCGAAATCCATTCATTATGCGAGAGCGATGACGGCAGGTGTTCAACAAAGCTTGAAGGATCGAAAATCAGCTCCAGCCCCAGCTCTTTTGCCCGATAATATTTACCGATTAATAGCCCCGCAAGGTGGTGGTCGCGGAAATTATGGGAAATAAAATCGAGTACTTTCTGGTGGCTTTCCGACTGCTGCTGAATCAGCGCCAGCGCATTATCGTAGCGCTTCAGGAACAGCAGTCCGGCAATGGTGGAAATAAGGTTGCGATGCTCATGCTGCACGGCGCGCAGGTTATCGGCGTATTGCCGCACCTGACTTAACTGCAGGCTGAGTGTATTGATATCGTCTTTGTTGCGAAAGCTAATAACCCAGCCCTGAGGCTGGTTGTCAATAATGACCGCCATGCGACTGGCGATGACTTTCATTTGGTTAAAGGTGACGATCTCATCTTTTTTGTTTTTTTGCGGCGCATCGTAAAAGAAGGCCTCCGGCAACACGATATGGTGGATTGCATAGCCAATGAGTTCAGACTCCGGTTGGCTCAGATTCAGTAAGCGGCGAGCCGTTTGGTTAATGGCGGTAATACGGTGATGGGAGTCAATGGCGATCAACCCTTCAAATACCGACTCAAACAACACGCTTTGCTGAATTAATAGTTGTGAAAGCTGCTGCGGCTCCATGTTAAGCATCTGCTTTTTAATATGCAGCGAGAAGCGGCGGGCGCAGTACAACAGCACCAGCAGCAGTAACGCCATCGGGAACAGCAACGAGCTGATTTGTAAGTTAAGCCAGCTATCCAACTGTTCCAGAGTATAGCCGACGGAAACAATACCAATGACTTTACCGGTACTGTCCTGAATCGGGGATTTACCACGTAGGGAAGAGCCTAATGAACCTTTGCGCACCGATACGTAGCTTTTAGCGTTATACAGCGCGTCGTCGCTATCGCCGCCCTCCATATATTTGCCGATCTCATCCGGGTTGACGTGATACAGTCGCTGACCTTTTTCGTTGCCAACGGTAATGTAAGTCGCATCCGAAAACGAGCGCATTGGGTCAATCAGCGCTTTGATGCGTGACAAATCATGCGCCTCTACGGCTTCAACTAATTCTGGCATAGCGGATATTTGCATTGCCTGAATAAGCGCACGTTGGCCCACCTGATAATGCAGGCGCTCTTTCGTGATATCGGTCAGATACCAGGTGATTGCCAGCATCACGATGGTGGATGTAAACAGGATCAGTAGAAATATCCGGTTTTGAAACGAGCGTCTGGCAAACCAGTGTGTAATTTCCCGTATAAACATATTGGTAGTTAGATATTTAATTACGGTATTTTCTTGCATTCGGCATCACCGGAACCTGAACCAGTTCATACTTACTTTTCTTTCAGAAAAAATTTGGATGAAAATGGGATACGACATGCGTATCCCATCCACTATTACATCGCCAGCACGTACTTCAGCATCACGCCCGCCGCAATGGCCGAACCGATAACCCCCGCCACGTTCGGCCCCATCGCGTGCATCAGCAGGAAGTTCTGCGGGTCCGATTCCAGCCCCACTTTGTTCGATACGCGTGCCGCCATCGGCACTGCCGACACCCCCGCCGAACCGATAAGCGGGTTGATTTTGTTCTTACTGCACAGGTTCATCAGCTTCGCCATCAGCACCCCGGCGGCAGTCCCGATACCAAAGGCAACCACCCCCAGCAGCAGAATGCCCAGCGTCTGCGGCTGCAGGAACTTATCCGCGACCAGCTTCGCGCCCACCGACAGCCCGAGGAAGATGGTGACGATATTAATCAGCCCGTTCTGTACCGTGTCGCTCAGGCGCTCCACCACGCCGCTTTCGCGCATCAGATTGCCAAAGCAGAACATCCCCAGCAGCGGCGCGGCGTCCGGCAGCAGCAGCGCCACCAGTAGTAACAGCACCACCGGGAAGAGGATTTTTTCCCGCTTGCTGACGGTGCGCAGCTGCACCATGCGGATTTTCCGCTCCGTCTCCGTGGTCAGCGCCTTCATAATCGGCGGCTGGATTAACGGCACCA
>NZ_JBEUJO010000030.1:0-2391 GCF_043356435.1 Salmonella sp. SJTUF15591
GACTGAAATCTTACTTCATTCACTTGAGTGCATAGCCATGCAGGTACGCAGAAATCATCAGGGGCGTTTTTTCTCGATATGGGCACAGAAAGGTGTATGTTTCAGGCCGGAGTCCTCAGAAACGCCCTGAGGGCGCCTGAGGCGGTGCGGGCAACGGATGTTATGGTAAATCCAGCTGATTGGCAGGTACAAAAAAAGCCCCGCAGGGCTTTTTTGTACCTTATTGAACTGCACACTTTGCAGCCTTCAGGGCTTCCAGCTGATTTAGCCGGTTAGCTGCTTTTTTGCGGGCTTCGCCTTTTGCCATGCCATTTCCTATCCCAAAATCACCCAGGAAACCTAATACGGTGCGCCCGTCAAATTCGCCGGTTGCCTCAATTTCTTGTTGTACACTGCGCGTTTTTGCGATTTCCAGAGCTACCGCTTTGCAATCCATTGCGGAAGATTCTGGACCGGTGACGTTCGCGGCCTGTGGATATTGCTTTGTTGCGCATCCTGCCATGATCAGCGCTGCCGATAGGATGAATATTTTTTTCAAAATTATCCTTATTTTATTTAGGCATAGTTAAGAGATACCCATTTTATCGGCAGGAAATGAGGGTTTTTTAGTTGAATTTTGGGAGGGGCAAGGTTCCATATTGGTCGAGGATTCTGGAGCTGACCGGCAACGGCCAGCGCGGCTATGGGCCATGCGGTGGTTGAGCATAGAAAGGATCTTCTTGAGTTCCTTTTTTTCTACGCGTAATCTCTTGCTCTGAAAACGAAAAAACCACCTGGGGAGGTGGTTTTTCGAAGGTTAAGTCAGTTGGGGAACTGCTTAACCTGGTAACTGGCTTCAGCAGAGCGCAGATACCAAATACTGTCCTTCCAGTGTAGCCGTAGTTAGGCCACCACTTCAAGAACTCTATAGCACCATCTACATTAACTCGCTCTGCTAATCCTGTTACCAGTGGCTGCTGCCAGTGGCGCTTTGTCGTGTCTTTCCGGGTTGGACTCAAGACGATAGTTACCGGATAAGGCGCAGCAGTCGGACTGAACGGGGGGTTCGTGCATACAGTCCAGCTTGGAGCGAACTGCCTTCCCGGAACCGAGTGTCAGGCGTGGAATGAGAAACCGCGGCCATAACAGCGGAATGACACCGGTACACCGAAAGGCAGGAACAGGAGAGCGCACGAGGGAGCCACCAGGGGGAAACGCCTGGTATCTTTATAGTCCTGTCGGGTTTCGCCACCACTGATTTGAGCGTCAGATTTCGTGATGCTTGTCAGGGGGGCGGAGCCTATGGAAAAACGGCTTCGCCGCGGCCTTATCGTTTCCCTGTTAAGTTTCTTCCTGGCATCTCCCAGGAAATTTCCGCCCCATTCGTAAGCCCGCACCGCTCGCCGCAGCCGAACGACCGAGCGCAGCGAGTCAGTGAGCGAGGAAGCGGAATATCTCCTGTCTCATATATTCCGCTTACGCTCTGCTGCTGCATTTTCCTCCTGCCACATGAAGCACTTCACTGATTCCCGCACCCGTGCCTACATAGTAAGCCAGTATACACTCCGCTAGCGCTACGTGACTGGTTCAGGGCTGCGCCCCGACACCCGCTAAAAGCACTGACGCGCCTGCGGCTTGCCCAACCCCGCGCCGTCCGGGAAAGAATTTCCCGATCGACCCGACGTTTCTGTTTACCTGTGATGTTAACGTTTGGATCTTTTTCCCGGGTTTACCTATTTTAATGAAGCGTAATGAAGCGTTCACAGCTGACGTTAATAGATGGGTGCTTCATGTTTGGTTTTTCACCAGGAGAACTTATGAACCTTTGCCCCGATGAACGTCTGCTCTTTGTGCGGATGATTTCCGCTATGCTTCGCCGTTCGGGCGGTGATGCGGGTGCTGTTATGTTTGAGGCGTATCGCCATATTGTGTCCGATACCAATCAAGCTCGTCGTTCCTACATGCTCGACCTGCTCGAAAGCGTCAGGCATGACTATGTACACGGTGGATATACATAGTTGCCCTGGATACGCTTTTCGTCTAAGTGAGCGTTCTTTTCGTCTCTTTATTCGCCGTCCTGTATACCGAAGCGTGCGCTCAGCTTCTGATAAAGCGCTTCTGCCTGTTCGTGCATTCGCTCACAGTCGGCTGCCTCGTCATCAAGATCGAGCACGTCGAGTTTTTCGAGCAGCAGCAGCGACTGCGCCCGGATAAATTTTGCCATGTTCAGTGCGGCTGATTCCTGTTTTGTCATACGGCTTTTTCCCGGTTTTATGGTGATCGCAGACTGAAATCTTACTTCATTCACTTGAGTGCATAGCCATGCAGGTACGCAGAAATCATCAGGGGCGTTTTTTCTCGATATGGGCACAGAAAGGTGTATGTTTCAGGCCGGAGTCCTCAGAAACGCCC
>NZ_JBEUJO010000031.1:0-1700 GCF_043356435.1 Salmonella sp. SJTUF15591
CCGCCAAAACATCTTCGGCGTTGTAAGGTTAAGCCTCACGGTTCATTAGTACCGGTTAGCTCAACGCATCGCTGCGCTTACACACCCGGCCTATCAACGTCGTCGTCTTCAACGTTCCTTCAGGAGACTCTAAGTCTCAGGGAGAACTCATCTCGGGGCAAGTTTCGTGCTTAGATGCTTTCAGCACTTATCTCTTCCGCATTTAGCTACCGGGCAGTGCCATTGGCATGACAACCCGAACACCAGTGATGCGTCCACTCCGGTCCTCTCGTACTAGGAGCAGCCCCCCTCAGTTCTCCAGCGCCCACGGCAGATAGGGACCGAACTGTCTCACGACGTTCTAAACCCAGCTCGCGTACCACTTTAAATGGCGAACAGCCATACCCTTGGGACCTACTTCAGCCCCAGGATGTGATGAGCCGACATCGAGGTGCCAAACACCGCCGTCGATATGAACTCTTGGGCGGTATCAGCCTGTTATCCCCGGAGTACCTTTTATCCGTTGAGCGATGGCCCTTCCATTCAGAACCACCGGATCACTATGACCTGCTTTCGCACCTGCTCGCGCCGTCACGCTCGCAGTCAAGCTGGCTTATGCCATTGCACTAACCTCCTGATGTCCGACCAGGATTAGCCAACCTTCGTGCTCCTCCGTTACTCTTTAGGAGGAGACCGCCCCAGTCAAACTACCCACCAGACACTGTCCGCAACCCGGATTACGGGTCCACGTTAGAACATCAAACATTAAAGGGTGGTATTTCAAGGTCGGCTCCATGCAGACTGGCGTCCACACTTCAAAGCCTCCCACCTATCCTACACATCAAGGCTCAATGTTCAGTGTCAAGCTATAGTAAAGGTTCACGGGGTCTTTCCGTCTTGCCGCGGGTACACTGCATCTTCACAGCGAGTTCAATTTCACTGAGTCTCGGGTGGAGACAGCCTGGCCATCATTACGCCATTCGTGCAGGTCGGAACTTACCCGACAAGGAATTTCGCTACCTTAGGACCGTTATAGTTACGGCCGCCGTTTACCGGGGCTTCGATCAGGAGCTTCGCTTGCGCTGACCCCATCAATTAACCTTCCGGCACCGGGCAGGCGTCACACCGTATACGTCCACTTTCGTGTTTGCACAGTGCTGTGTTTTTAATAAACAGTTGCAGCCAGCTGGTATCTTCGACTGACTTCAGCTCCATGAGTAAATCACTTCACCTACGTGTCAGCGTGCCTTCTCCCGAAGTTACGGCACCATTTTGCCTAGTTCCTTCACCCGAGTTCTCTCAAGCGCCTTGGTATTCTCTACCTGACCACCTGTGTCGGTTTGGGGTACGATTTGATGTTACCTGATGCTTAGAGGCTTTTCCTGGAAGCAGGGCATTTGTTGCTTCAGCACCGTAGTGCCTCGTCATCACGCCTCAGTGTTAAAGTGAACCGGATTTACCTGGAACACACACCTACACGCTTAAACCGGGACAACCGTCGCCCGGCCAACATAGCCTTCTCCGTCCCCCCTTCGCAGTAACACCAAGTACGGGAATATTAACCCGTTTCCCATCGACTACGCCTTTCGGCCTCGCCTTAGGGGTCGACTCACCCTGCCCCGATTAACGTTGGACAGGAACCCTTGGTCTTCCGGCGAGCGGGCTTTTCACCCGCTTTATCGTTACTTATGTCAGCATTCGCACTTCTGATACCTCCAGCA